>JAKADL010000001.1 GCA_021820565.1 Thermoplasmata archaeon | reverse complement strand
CTATGAGGATTTCCTCTTCCTGCTTGACTACTGGATAACTCCCTGGCTCGGCATAATGATAGCTGATTTTTTCATTGTCAACAGAGACAGGACATTCAATTTCAAATCAATACCGGGATTCAATTTCGCCGGGATATTTTCATATTTCATAGCACTGGCCATTTCAGTTCCATTTATGGACCCGGGCATAGTATATGAGGGGGTTATATCAAAACTATACCTCGGCGGGGTTGACATAAGCTATTATATTTCTTTTATTCTAGCGCTTATACTGTATCCTATAATAAGAAAAATAATTAATAGATTCAATATGCACATACATGCTGAATGATACTGAGATATCATCCTATATTAAAGATGGGAAACTGATCGGTGAAAATTATGATCCTGATTGCCTGACACCCAATGGCTATGATTTGAGGATAGGAGAACATAGTGGAGAAACGGTAGAAAAAAATCAGCTATTTTTTATTTCCAGCCTCGAGAAATTGAGCATGCCGGATAATATTGTAGCAGCACTGTATATAAAATCCAGATATTCACGGCACGGGATATTTTCCTCATTCGGTTTTGTAGACGCCGGTTTTTCAGGAAACCTTACAATGACATTTTATAATTTCGGTGAGTCTATCAGAATCAATTCAGGCATGAAGTTCGTACAGATTGTTTTTTATGAAATAAATGCACCTGCAAAAAACTATGCTTCAAGGTCAGGAAATTTCCAGAACAGCAACGGAATCAATCGCGGATAGGGGAATACTCAATTCTTCCTGTTCATAAAGATTTATTTATAAAATCCCGATTACGGTTAAATGAAGGCTTTTATCATAGGCAGGTTTCAGCCATTTCACAACGGGCATCTGGCAATAATAAAACACATACTCGAACATAATGAATACGTTGTTATAGGAATAGGAAGTGCCCAGCTTTCACATACACTCATGAATCCTTTTACAGCCGGTGAGCGTTATCTCATGATACTGAATACACTGGAAAATAGTGGTATTTCAAATTATTATATAGTACCAATCGAGGATGTTAATTCCAACCCTATGTGGGTTGCACATGTGGAATCACTGACACCACCATTTCACAGGGTTTATACAAATAATCCGCTTGTAAGACGTCTCTTCTATGAAAAACAGTATGAAGTTCTTTCAATGCCCATGATGAACAGGGCATCATGGTCCGGTACAAAAATCAGGCAAAAAATTCTGAACGGTGGTAACTGGAAATCAGATGTACCTGATACAGTTTACAATATAATGAATGACCTTGACGGGATAAACCGCATAAAAGACCTCTCAAAGGACGATGAAGACCCTATATGAACTGATGTTATTTGATTCCCGGGTACCGGCAAGTAGATTCCAGGAATATTTATTTTTCATAATAAGAAATCTTATTCTTATAGATATTGTAACTGCGACAATACGGGAATTGGACAAAAATATATATGGATTTCAGATACTATACATGAATGAAAATTAAGATGAGAGTTATTGCCGCATCCTACAGGCAGAGCGATGTGACTGTGGAACTGTTCGGCCGTACCGAGGACAGCAAGTCTATAACTGCACTGTATTACGGGTTCAAACCATATTTTGATTATGTTGAACCAGACCAATCTTGCATAAAATCCATTGAATCAAATCCAGAATTCATCAGAATGGAGGATAAACAATTATTCCTGGATGGAAAATATGTTAATGTAAAGCGCATATTCATAAAATCTCCATGGAAGGTTCCTGAACTGAGGAAAATTTGCCCATGTCAGGCACTTGCTGCTGATATACCATTCCACCACCGGTTCATATATGATTTTGATCTCGGCTCCACAGTGGAAATTGAGGGGGAATCTGCAGAATCAGAAAAGAACAATTATACAACAGACCTTGTTATTAAAATAAATGAAGTGAAAAAGACAGATGACTTCAATCCTCAGCTTAAAATATTTTCCTTTGATATAGAGAATTCCATCTCAACAAGGCAAATTTTTGTGATTGGATATTCTATATATTTCAGAGGGAATATAACCGAGGGCTCACTCACGGGAAAGGAATCTGAAATACTTGAAAATTTCAATAAACTGGTGCAGCAGGAGGACCCTGATTTAATTACAGGGTACAACATAGATGGATATGATATGCCACTCCTGGAGGAGAGAATGAGGTTCAACAGAATCCAGTTCAGGATAGGAAGGGATTTTATTCCTCCAAGAAGGATAATGGACCAGTACTGGAGGCTTCATGGAAGGGTAATTGATGACACATGGTGGGAGGTGAGAAAGGTTCTGCATCCCAAGCATGAGACGCTCAATTATGTTTCTCATTTGCTACTCAATGAGGGGAAGGAAAACGTAAACCGGCTTGATATAGAAAATGAGTGGGCAAAAAGACCTGACGATGTTATAAAATACTGTATCAAGGATGCCAGGCTTGCTTTACTGATATACCGGCAAATACGGATACTGGACAGAAATTTATATCTTTCAACCGTTTCCATGCTTCCACTGGATGATGTAACCAATGGCGGAACAAGCACTTATGTAGATTCCCTCCTGATAAGAAGGGCTGATCGGGAAAACATAGGGGTACCCATGAGCTCATCCAAATTCTCTAATGATACATATGCCGGTGGTTATGTGCATACCATGGATCCCGGGCTTTTTGATATGATAGTCGTACTTGACTTCAAAAGTATGTACCCATCAATGATTATTAAATATAATATATGTTTCACAACCCTGAGTAGTGAAGGAACCATTGTGGCCCCCAACGGTGCCAAGTTCCTTTCAGCGGATGTCAAGAAAGGATTGATACCTGATTTGCTAGAACAGCTCATGAAAAAACGTGACGAGGTCAAGAAACAGATGAAGACTGATAAGGCCAATTATGAGTACCTGGATGGGCTGCAGGCTGCTATAAAAGTGTTGATGAACACATTTTATGGAGTTCTTGGCACTTCCTTTTACCGGTTCACTAACAGGGAAATAAGCAGTGCGATCACGGCCTTTGCAAGAAATACAATAACGTCTATAATCGATGATCTGGAAAAAACTGGTAATAAAGTCATATACGGGGATACAGATTCCATTTTCATAGAATCCGGAAAGAAAACACTGGATGAGGCTATAGAATACGGGCATAAACTGAGTTCAGAGATATCGGAACGTGAGCAGCTTATTCTTGAGTTCGAGAAAATCATGGACCCATTATTTTCACACGGTGCCAAGAAAAGATACGCGGGAAAGATTGTATATCCACCTTCCTCGGCCGGAGAAATCCTGGTAAGAGGATACGAAACAAGGCGTACAGATTCTTTCGACCTGCAGAGTGAGGCACTATCCCGGGTATTTGATCTGATATTATCAAGGGACGTGGAAGGAGCAAAAAAATACGCAGAAAACCTAATAAAGGAAGTTGCGGCAGGAACAATAGATAACAGCAGGCTGGTTATATCCAGAAGTGTAAAGAATTTTTCCACGTATAAGAATGCAGATTCCATGGCCAATGTAAATGCAGCCAAAAAATTAATAGAAAGGGGAGAAACATTTATTCCGGGAATGAAGGTTTCATGGATCGTTACGGATGCAAATAAAACTCCCCAGGGAGTGGAGCCATTCATCGATGGGCAGGAATTCACGTACAGGCCAGATTATACCTATTACTCCAAGAGGCTTCAGGAAACACTCAACAGGGTACTGGAAAGCCTGGACAGGGAGGTAACTGTATTCAAAAATCCACAGAGTAAAATTACCGATTCATTTCAGGAAAAACCCGGAAAGCGAAACATAGAGGATTTTTTTAAATAATTTACCGGTAAATAATTTAGTAAAAATATTTATACAGTTTTCTACTTAAGTTAAAATGAAAGATACCAGAAAATCATTGATATTTACTTCCCTCGGCCATTTTGCTAATGACGGAAATTTCCTGCTTTTCCCGACCCTGATTGCATATTATAAGGTCATACCTCATGTAAGCATAGCATTTTTGGGTGTGATGGCTATAATTTACAATCTGTTATCTGGACTGCTCGGCCCGTCAATAGGCAAACTGGCCGACAGGATAGACCGTGATGGTCTGCTCATATTTGCAGGCATATTTCTTGAGGCACTTTCCGCAATATTGTTCGGATTCGTATTTTTATATGAAGCATATGCTACTTATATAATACTGGTGGCATCAGTGATTCTGGGGGCAGGGCAGGCTTTCTACCATCCTATCGGGGCAACCATCCTAGCATTCACCTACGGGAAGCAGGAATCCTCGTCTGCCATGGGAATAAACGGGTCATTTGGCAGTCTCGGGAGGGCCTTAATACCATCACTACTGGTTTATTCAATGTTATTTTTCGGGCATTTCGGGGGGCTTATTGTTATTTCCATATATACACTCATAGCTGCTTTCATCATCTTCACCGGATTAAATTTCTTTAAAAGGACAAAGTATATAAAAATAGATAGAGAAAAACATCGCAAGAACACTGTGGAGGATAAAGCATCCAGGGCCGAATACGCCAAATATAGCAAATTTCTATATATCCTCACGGCAATAGTATTTATCCGGGCATTTTTCCTCATTGGAACAGTTACGTTTACGCCGGATTATTTTGATGATGTGTTCCATTCAAAAATAATCATGGGAGATATAGTTACCATAAGTTTTCTAGGTGCAGTATTCGGGCAGCCATATTTTGGAACGGTGGTAAAAAAACACGGTGGAAAATTTACAATCGCAGTTACCACGGTAGCATCAACCCTGTTTTTCGGTTTACTCCTCCTTACAGATAATGTCTACCTTGTTACAGTAATCTATCTATTATATGCAATATTCGCATTTACCAGCTTCCCGGTGCTTCTCGGCTATGTTGCCCAGACAATTCCCCAGAAATTTTCAACCAGATCCAATGCACTTGTGTGGAGCTTCGGCAATATAGTAGGTGGCGCTGTGGGCATTGCTATAGTAACGCTTCTACTGTATGTAAACATATCTCTGTATACATCACTGGTGGTAATGCTGGTATTTTCCATAATATCAATTATCATGCTTCCGATGCTGCCTTCGAAACAAAAATTGCAGGATCTTTCTGCAACATAATTCAAAACCTTATTTTATAATTTTTGAGCCAGTCGAGGTCACTATTGTATATTTCCCGTATATCATTTAAATTATAATAGAGCATTGCCAGCCTTTCGAGTCCGAGTCCGAAGGCAAGCACGGGAGATTTCAGTCCCATGGGCCTTGTAACCTCAGGTCTGAATATTCCGGAACCACCCAGCTCTACTTCCTTTCCATTTATATCTACCGCAACATCCATGCTGGGCTCGGTATATGGATAATAGGATGGGATCAATCTTATGTTGTTGAATCCCAGCCGGGAATAAAATTCTCTGAGAAGCCATTTCAGTGTGGATAAATTAACATTCGATCCATAAACTGCACCCTCTATCTGGTAAAGTTCGGAAAGATGTTTCCAGTCCACGCTTTCATGCCTGAATACCTTTTCTATGGAGAAAACAAATTGTGGGCTATCCCGGTGATTATAAAGGTATCTTACCGTATTAACAGTTGTGTGTGTCCTTAGAATCAATTTTCTGGCCTCTTCCTCGGACCATTTATAGTTCCAGCCACTGTATTTCCCGTATCCTCTTTCATGTATTTTTTTTACCATTTCAAGTATCTCCGGGTTTTCAAATTCTATATCCTCTCCGGAGTTTATGTAGAATGTATCCTGTAGGTCTCTTGCAGGATGATCCTGTGGAATAAAAAGCATATCCATATTCCATCCAGTATATTCTATAAAATGGCCATGCATTTCTGTGAACCCCATTTCAAGGAATATCTTCCTTACGTTTTCTATTAAATATGTCAGGGGATGCAATCCTCCACCATTAACCTGCTCGACCCTTGAATTCAGGTCATAAGGCCTGAAATTCCTGTTTTTCCATTGGCCGGAAGCAATGAGTTCTGGGGTAAGAATTTCAAGATAATCATTGTTTTCATAGTTCTGCAGGGTTGAAATGCCATTCTTATTTATATTGATTATCCGCTTTACGGCCCTGTGCCGTGTCACAAGTCCTCTGTGTATAAAAACATCCAGCAATTCATCAGGAATTTTATTCCCCCCTTTAATACTGATAAGAGCATCCCTCCTTGATTGAAATAAACTGAGAAATTCGCCATCTTCCAATCTTAAAGTGCCATTGACAGGCTTTAACCCCATCTTTGCTATATTTGCCATTGCTATTTTATAGTCATCCCCCATGTATTTTTTGATCTCTTCAAGGCCGCATTCTCCTCTTTCCATCAAAAATTTGTAGAGTCTTTCCTCAGGAAATCCGTGGTCAATATACTTTTTCCCTTCTTCTGTAACGGTAAATGTATCAGATGGTTCCTTTCTGACATCAATAAGTTTTTTGAATTCAAGATAGGACACGGCACTTGATTTGATACGTTCATCCATATCCAGGTCAAGTGAATCTTCCGGCACATCTCTTTTGTCCTTGATATAATCTAAAACCCTGTATTCATTCAGGCTTATTTCAGTTTTTTCCATTATACCTTAAATAGTAGCTGCATTAAATAATTTTTGAGTACCCTGTAAGGGCATAAAATGGTATGAAATTGTTTAAAATCCAGTAAAATAAAGGTTTTCAGTAAATTAAAATTATTTAAATAATAATAGACAATTATCTAATGTGGATTACGTACCTGATACATCGGTAATAGTAAGCGGAAAATTTAGGGATTATATAGGCAATAAAAAGGATGTAAGAGTTATCCTTTCTGAGGCTATGATTGCGGAAATAGAGCACCAGGCAAATGAGGGTAGATCTATTGGTTTTACTGCACTTGAAGAACTCAAAAAATTGCGAATGCTCTCAGATTCAGGCAAAATTTATATTGATATAATGGGGAACCGCCCCATGGAATGGCAGATAAAAAATGCCCACAGTGGTGAAATTGACAATATAATAAGAAATCTGGCACTTGATAATAATGCCACACTTGTAACAGGGGATCATATACAGAGCATTATTGCCTCCATAAAGGGAATCAATGTTGTTTACATTAAAGGCGAGGAGAAAGATGCAAAGGATATACAGGAATTTTTTGATGAATACACTTCATCTGTACATTTAAAGGCAGGCATGAAGCCACTTATTAAAACCGGCAAGCCCGGTGAGGTGGTACTCAAAGAACTTGATTATATCGTGTCATATGATGAACTGGAGAAAATTGCATACAACATAGTGCAGCGTGGTAAATTCGAGGATCAATCATTTATTGAAATGGATATGTTCGGCGCTACGGTTATACAGCTGAAAAATTTGAGAATAGTTATAACGCGCCCTCCATTTTCTGATATCATGGAAATAACCGCAGTGAGGCCCGTGGTTAAAACAACCATTGAAGACTATAAACTTGATAAAAGAATTATGGACCGCCTTCAGAATAAGGCATATGGGATTCTGGTTTCCGGATCCCCGGGAGCGGGAAAGAGTACCTTCGTTACTGCATTGGCGGAATACTATGCTTCCAGAAGCAAAATTGTTAAAACCATGGAAAAACCAAGGGATTTGCAGGTAAATGATAGTATAACCCAGTACACAACCCTGGAAGGAGATATGGAAAAAACGGGGGATATCCTTCTTCTTGTTCGTGAAGACTATACCGTTTTCGATGAAATGCGGGTGACATCGGATTTCAAGGTGTATTCAGACCTACGGCTTGCAGGGGTTGGTATGATAGGGGTTGTTCATTCTACAAGGGCAGTTGATGCCATACAGCGTTTTGTGGGAAGAATAGAACTCGGACTCATACCACAGGTTGTTGACACGGTCCTGTTTATTGAGGGCGGGAAGGTAGCACAGGTTCTAACCACCGATTACGAGATAAAAATACCCTATGGCCTCAATCAGGAAGATCTTGCAAGGCCAGTAATAGTTATAAGGGATTTTCTGAAGAACAAACCCGTCAGTGAAATTTATACATTCGGAGACCAGGTTGTGGTAATACCGGTGGGAGATGAAAAAACCGGGCAGAATCCGTTATTTGCACTGGCTGCTGCCAAAATCAGGGATGATATGATGCAGCTCCTCGATACAGATCATGTGGATGTTCAGGTGATGTCAGAGGGCAGGGTAACCATCAAAGTTCCGGATGCCAAAATACCCAGACTCATCGGCAGAAAGGGCGAGACAGTAAACGGGCTTGAAAAATCCTACGGTCTGAAGATTGATGTGGATACTTTATCAGATGATGCAAATATAATGCAGGATGCCATAATAGAAATTAAAAATAAAACACTGTTTATAGATGTGGGATCGAGGAATCGTCCTGTAAAATTGTATGTCGACGGCATTTCCGTCCTCTCTGCCAGAAGCTCCTCCAAAGGCATGATAAAGCTCAGATTGAACAGTGATACAGGAAACACTGTTTATAAATATATTAAAGCCGGAAAGAAACTCCAGTACATGATTATGGAAGAGTCAGAAATTAATAAGTCCACTAAATGAAGTTTATATATTTTTCTGTAATATGCATCTATGTACTCATATGAGAAAACATTCAATAAAGATGCCGAGGAAATATTTGGCATAATCCATAAAATGTTAAAGGAGGCAAACTGGCTCATACTTTCATATGTAGATGTAAAGGAAGTTTTTACAAAGATGAAGACGGAACTGGAGCCATATTATATTCTGGACGTATGCTATCCTCCTGCTGCTGTTGATCTCATACACGACAATGAGGATATAGGTGCTTTTATCCCCTGTAAGGTTGTCCTGATTCAGCACGGGAAGAATACAAAACTCATAATGCCTAAACCATCTGTACTTTCAAAGGAATATCTTTCAACAGACGGCAAGGTTGCGGAAAAATATGAAAAGGCATTGATAGAAATACTGGATAAAATAGATTCATAAAGTTTATCCGTTGTAATTTATATGCGGTTTAAGTGATTGCTAAGAAATCTCCACTGCTCGTCTTCGGACAGATTATAAATTCTATCTTCGGGTACATCGGCCTATTTTTTATAATAAGATTTGTGGGGTTGCAGGAATGGGGGTTTCTGAGTTTTTCCCTGGCTTTTATCGGTGTTTTGAGCATTGTAGGTGATCTTGGGTATGGAACCGCGCATCTGAGATTTTTATCTTCCGGGGAATACGATGAAGGCACATGCAACGGGACATTTCTTACGGTGAGGTCAATACAGACCTTTATTACTGTATCAATTGTTCTGATTTCACTTTTTGTCTGGCTTGATGTATTTCACAGAGGGTTCGAGAGCAATGTTGAAATATACACTATTATACTCCTGCTCCCGTATTTCTTCTTTAACAGACTTGCAGGAGTCGCAAACATATACTTCAACTCAAAAATGAAATCCGCCAGAATGTCAATTCCACAGATTATAGAAGCAGTTGTCAGAAACTCGCTTTTTATCATACTGGGGGCTGCATATTTTCTCAGGATTCCGGGCTACAATACGCTGAGTGCCGCTGTCATCATGGCAATTATTTACAGTATTTCCTATTTCATGTACTTCTTTGTGTCATTTATGTTCGGGCGGCCATGGAAATTCAGCAAACCATCAATGGATCTATTCCGTAAATATACCAAGGTAGCATATCCTCTTGCCCTTGCTTCCATAATAGGATCAGTGAGTGGCAATATAGACAAGGTTTTAATAGAATTCTACTGGCATGCCGTCGCAACAGGTGCATTTTCAAGCCTTCAGAAGATTACCGGACCGATTACAACCTTTGCCGGGACAATCAGCATTTTTTTCATACCTTTGCTCATGAAAAGTTCAGACCACGAAAAATTCAAGGGAGATATATCATCATTTGAGCGGACGATCTCTATTTTTATCCTCCCTGCGGTTGTTGTGTTTATAACTCTGAGAGTATATTTAGCCAATCTGTGGTCTGCTGCACTTATACCGTATGCAGATATCCTTATCTTCCTTACTCTTTCTGCATATCTCATTGCAATCAATTCCGCATACTCTTCAAGTCTTGTGGCACGTGGGCTTACCAAAAAAATAGGCGAAATTACCATTATTGCCCTGACAATAAATATAATACTGGATCTTGTACTCATTCCCCCATCAATATTCGGGATTACTTTCCTGTCAATGGGCGTTCTGGGTGGCGCTGTAAGTACATTTATAGCAATGGTGTTTGAAACCATCACATATCGTATAGTTGTTATAAGAGTAGAATCGATGAAACCGGATATGACTATATTTTACCAGATCATACCGGTCGCTGTGCAATTTGCATTCCTCTACGTTATAACATATTATATCCAAGTTTATTCTATACTGTTGTTCCTGCCTGTTGCACTGGTATCTATTGTGATATTCTTTGGTGTAGCTATTGCAATAAAACAGATAACATACAGAGAAATAATAACGTTTATAAAGGCATTGAACCCATTATCCTTTAAAAGTGTATTCCGTAATGAATAAGTTTATATTGAATAGCTAAAATACAGGTTATGGAAGAGATAAGCATTGATGAATTCCATAAACTCGATATCAGGGTAGGAAAGGTTGTAGAATGTGAAAAAGTAGAAAAATCAAGATATTTATTGAAGATCATAGTAGATCTGGGAGATCAGAAAAAGCAAATTATTTCAAGCATCTCCAGCTATTACACACCCGAGGAAATGATCGGAAAGCAACTGGTTATTCTCAATAACCTCGAACCGGCTAAATTCATGGGCCTGGAAAGTCAGGGCATGCTTCTTGCGGTGGAAGATGATAATGGTGTCTCACTCCTGACTCCGGACAGAGAAATGGCACCGGGAACAAAGGTACATTAATGTCATTTGCCGACGATTATCGACCAGAGAATATTAACGACCTGATCCTCAACAGTGAGGCAAAGGATGCCATGTTAAGCTGGATCAAATCGTGGATTAGTCATACTGAAACCAAAAAAGCACTTATCATCTGGGGGCAGCAAGGTATAGGAAAAACCAGCACCGCGTATGCACTTGCCCGTTACGCTGGCCTCAACGTTATTGAAATGAATGCATCTGAATCGAGAAACAGGGAAAATATGAAAAGGATTGCATTGATGGCATCGGAATACAGGGATCTTTTTGATGAAAATACAAAGGTACCAGATAAATTGATTCTTATTGATGAGGCAGATAATATATTCGAATCCCGGAGCAAATCAACAGGCGGTGATGCAGGTGGAATTTCGGAATTGCTTGATATCATAAAGAATACCAGAAATCCCATTGTCATAACAATGAATGATTACTATTCATTCAAATCTAAAAATAATGCAAAAGAAATAATATCCCGTTCACTGGATATAGAAATGACGCCGTACAGGAGAAAAAATGAAGTAAACTATAAAAATTTCCGGCAGGCCGTCAAGCAGGCTTTAAGGAAAATAGCCGGAAATGAAAGGATATCTATAAATGACATGCAAATTGATGATATTATCAAATCCAACGAACCAGATATAAGGGCAATGATCAATGATCTTTACCTTTATAAAGTGCATGAAGCAGATTACGGTGATAATAGCAGGGATTCCTCTGAATCCATCTATTATTTAACTTCCGACACGTTCAGATCATCTGATTATAACTCTATTTTACATTCTTTATCCGGGATGGATGAAGAAACTGATTTTTATATGAAATGGATAAATGAGAATATACCATTTGAATATAGTGATACGGTGGATCTCATGAATGCATATGATTTGCTGTCCTTTGCTGACATTTACTATGGAAATAGATTCAAAGATTTTGCACTGGACAATTACGCAAAGGAGATCACAGCGGGCATGTCCCTAGTAGTCAATGGAAAAAACAGCCATTATGTAAAGTACAACTTCCCATCGTATATCAAGAAACTGGGCTTGCGAAAAAAGAACATTGAAATATCCAGCAAGATATTTTTTGCAGGCCGGATGTCATCCATATCGCACACTTCAGTATCCACGGTTTCCAGAAACATGTGGTTTTATAATATTATCAAAAAGAAAGATAAAAAATTATATTCATCTATTGCACAGGTCCTGGATATAAAATGATATTATTGTTCAGGAATGTATGGCATGGTTTATATTGCTTTCAAGTGATTGTTTGCATTTTTTTATGGTGCCACTTACAGTTATAATCTTCCCACCCTTTTTTTCGATTGCATTGCAAACTGTAATTTTGTTGAGCTGATTGCACAACAGTATGGAAAAATTGTTATTTTTATATTTTCTTTTTACCTGATAACAATTATAGATGTATCTATCCATTTTTTCTGGTTCGGATTCCCATAATACGAGTACGTATCTCTTTCTTATAATAGACCCTTTCAATGATACCTGATATTAGAATACTATTTTGATTTTGTTGTATCCGGAAAAATCCTATAAAATATAGTTCGCTGGTGGATTTGAATAGCCGGGCAAATAAAAATCTATAAATATTATTTATAAATAGAGTACCAACTAAAGTGAATAATATGGAAACTTCATACAGCTTAATAAGGGATGAATGGAAACACCTCAAAAAATCAAGCATATACGGCATTCAAAAGGAAAGAATGATTTCATGGAGAAGAGGCAATGCTATAGAGAGAGTAGAGCGACCCACGAGACTCGATAAGGCAAGAAATGTAGGATACAAGGCTAAGGAAGGATACATAGTGGTAAGGGCTAGGGTCAGAAGAGGCGGACAGCACAAACCCAAAATAATGGGAGGAAGAAGGCCAAGAAGACTCGGATACACTAAAATGACCCTGAAAAAGAATATTCAGGTTATAGCAGAGGAGAGGGTTGCAGACAAGTACCCTAATACCGAAGTGTTAAATTCCTATTATGTTGGCGAGGATGGGCTTTATAAATATTACGAGGTAATACTTGTAGATAAGGCGGTACCTGCAATATATAATGATCCTAAGATCTCATGGATAGTAGAGCCTCAGAACAAGGGAAGGGCATACAGGGGTTTAACATCTGCAGCATATAAAAACAGGGGTCTCGGACATGGCAGGCTCGGAAGCGATAAGAGCAGACCTTCTATAAGAGCTAACGGCAGACTTCGCAAATAATTTTTAATGCCACGGTGGCCCAGTGGTACGGCGCCAGCCTTGAGAGCTGGTTCCCTTGTGGATCGGGTGTTCGAATCACCCCCGTGGCGTTCATAAATGCTATTTGGTGATACCATGGATGAACTGGATGAATTGAGAAATAACGCGATTGATTTTCTTTTCAACGTTGATATAATAGAGGACTGTACATATGTAAGCAGGGATGATTTTGTTCCAGGCGGGCTGGAGTATGATGATCTGGATTATCAGGACATAAATATGCTATTTACAGTTGATGATTTTACTGTGTTGAATCTCAACGGGGATAAAACAGATAAATTAATAATAAATTTTAATGGAATACATGGTGATGATCCAGAAAGTTTTGACGATAAGGAATTCTATAAAAATAAGTACCGCCCAATTACTGAAAAATTGGATAATGTATCCATGATAAATATAGTACCACTGAGAACCAGGGAAAAAGAGACATTTCTTAACCTATTCCAGAGAACGGAATTCAATGGCATAGTTACCTTTGACTATATTATCGAATCCTTATTCAGAACCTATATAGTGCCGGTAATACACATTTTGAAACCAGCCGAGATTCTTGTATTTGATCCTATGATCAGTGATTCGCTGAAAAATATAATTGATAAGGACAGCAGTTTTCGGGACTTGCCTATACAGCTATATAACAGAATTTCAGAATATCCCGGAGTTGGGAAATAATTCTTTCCAGACGTTAAATTATATATTTCTCTCCCATATTCCCCACATATGCATGTAAGGTATTACAGGGATCAGGATTTCAATTCTCTATCGCAAATTGAACAGAAAGCCTTCGGCGAAGGTGCGTATTCTAACTATATGCTTAAAATGATGCTTAAAAGCCCGGGGAGTTTTACAATGGTTGTTGAAGATAACAGTGTGTTATATGGTTATGCAACAATGGAGAAATTGAATCTAATTTCGGTCGATATAGAAAGCATTGCAATTATACCGGAGCAGCACGGCCATGGCCTCGGATCACTTCTGATAAAGGCTATGGAAATAGAGGCAAAAAAGAGAGGCTATGAGGATGTGGTGCTGGAGGTCAGGGAGAAAAACTCGGGAGCAATAAATTTCTATAAAAATCATGGATATATCATTTCAGAATTAATCTCCGGGTATTATAATCTAAGTTATCTGGGATCTGTCAATGCATTCAGGATGACTAAACATTTATAGTATTCCAGTGTAATATAACTTCCTCCCGCCTGTTCATCTTCCCTTAATACGTTCCAGAAATTTTTTGAATTCATTTTCATTTCTCTGCTGTCTGAAAACGCCCAGATCGAAAAAAAGAGGGTTTTCCTTTCTTTTTCTGATTATCATAATGCTGATTTGATCAGTTCTGTGATTCGCGCTCTGTGTTTCTTTTTTCCAGTTCTTTATCTATTTCGTCAGTTTTCTGATTTCCTGTTTTAGCCTTTGCCGCAGTTCTATTCAGGAAGTTGGTAAGAAGCTGGTCCTCTGAAATAGGTGACTCGGTACCCTCACTGAATCCAAGATTTTCATTTATCTGCTCTACCTGGTCATTGATTGAATTGAGGTTGCTATCAGCTATATCCTTTATGCTAGTTAATGATTTTAGATAACTGGCCTGTTGATCGGGCGTAATTTTCAGTGCCTGGAATATAACCTCACTATCAGCTATGAGGTCCATTGCCTTTCCCGCATCATTGAACATATCAAGCTGGGATGAAATTGAATCAAGAAGTATGTTGGTTCTATCAAAATATGTGATGAATGCTCTTACATCATTAATTTGCTTTGATAATCCATTTTCTATATCATTATAACTCCTCTCTTCTGCAGCCTGCCTACTGGCCTCCAGGGACTGCGCCCTTTTAAGAAGTGCACGTATGGCTCTCTTTAAATTCATCTGCAAATCCTTAATTTTTACTTTAGTTTCTTCGAGTTGCTCCTCCTTTGTTAACTGGTGCTTTTTCTTAGGTAAAATGGACATAATATTTATAGTATTTACCATGTAATAAATATTTCGGTACAAAAATTGGGTTCAGATTTTACGTGGTCAATGTGTAATCCTGATATTTTTTGAGAAGACTAATATCTATTGATGGTTTTATCTGGGATATCACATCCAGGAGGTCTTCCGTTGTAACATCAATTTTATCCCCCGTTTTTATGACTTCCATGAATACATTTTGAACAGCCTTTTTGCAGATGAACTCAATATCCGCACCAGAATATCTTTCTGTTTTCTCTGCGAGATCTCCATAATCTATTTTGCCCAGGTGCTTAATTTCAGATAATTTTAGCTGGAATAATTTCTTTCTGGATTCATAATCAGGTGGTGGGACATATATCTTGACATCGAATCTTCCCGGCCTCATTATTGCCTCGTCAATTCCCCAGGGATTATTTGTGGCAGCTATTATGAATATATTCCTGTCCTTCTGGGATGTGAGCCCGCCAACTTCCGTAAGAAGCTGTGAAACTCCCCTTCTTGCTGCATCTGATTCAGAACCAGATCGTTTCGGTACAAGCGTGTCTATTTCATCGAAAAATAATATTGATGGAGATAATAAATATGCAGCATGGAATAGCTGTGATATATTTTTTTCAAATTGCCCGAACCACTGACTGTACAATGTAGATGGGTTAACATTAATAAAATTGGCTTTTACCTCATTAGCTATAGCCTTGACAATAAATGTTTTGCCAGTACCGGGTGGTCCATAAAGCAGCATTCCACCACTGAATTCAATATTATATTCCTGGGAGAGCTCCTTATATCTCATTGGATATATTATCTTTGACATTATCTCATTTTTCACATTTTCAAGCCCTGCAACCTCCTGGAAAGTAATCTTTGGTATCTCAGGTGGTTCTATATTCAGCTGATCCAGAATTTTTCTCCCCTCGGCCACCCTGTCCTCTTCATCAGGTTTCCCCTCAATGGATTCATAAATTTTTTTCAGGCTTTCCGCCTGGCGCAGTCTTTTTTCCCTTATCCTTCCACTGGAATGCGCAGCTATTTCCATGATTTCATCATATGCATTTTTATATATCCGAGCTGCTTCCTCTCTATTTCCGGCGGATTCGGCATCCATAGCTTTTTTAATAAGTAAACCAGCATGGTCAACCTTCGTTTCAGTCATAATACTGCTCCGTATCATCAAAGTTTACAGATGTTTCACTGTAAAGCTTAGTATGTTTCCATCCACATATTATACTATCAAAAGCCATCTTAATTACATAATCATTGGGAAATATTGCGTATGATGTTAATTTTATTGCTGTTGGCTTGGGAAAGAATAAATAATCATGGTCCTCATCTGCTGCACCTTTATAGTATATCATTTTAACGTGATTTCCTATGATCTGACTGTAATCTTTTGCTCCTGTTCTGATCTGGGGGTTTAGCGATTCATTCTCATCTATAAATTTTTTGATTTGTTCAATTTCGCCATTCAAAATACACCCGACTTTTACAGTATACATCTCTAAAACTTTCTTGGGAACATTGATATAAACTTTTGAGGCAGTGTCATTTTCAACTTCATGATCTAATAAATGAATCAAAGTTCTGACTATGAGTGTCATAAATCTCCATTTTTATAATATTATAACATTATTTAAATTTATTTGTAATCATATGGAAAACTACAAATTTTCTTATTTCAAATAAATAAGGCCAATAATAATTATAATGGATTTTCTGACCAATAAGCTTTAATTCGATATATCATTATCCAAAACATACTATGGAATCATATGAAGTAAAAAATATGCCTGTATCCTATTCCCGTGGAATAAAAATTTCCTTCTGTGCCGTTGCACTGGAAATAACTGAAAATGTTAAAAAATCAGTGGAAAGCATTATAAATGTAGCAGAGGAAGTGGGATATCCATATGAACTGGTTGTATCTACACATGAGTCAGTGAACTTTAAATCTGAAAATATAAAATTTATTAAGGCAAAATTCACAACCTACGGTGAAGGAAAACAACTTGCATATTTACAGAGTACAGGGGATTTTCTGATTATATTCAATCCCACGGTAAATTATCGTCCGGAAATTTCGGATTTAATACATAACTTTCTCGTGAAATGGGAAAAAAAGGTTTTACTTTCCGAAGTAATGATAATTCCAAGGGACTTAATAGATAGAACAGGTGGATGGAGAAATCTGAGAGAGTATGAGGACATCGATCTTTTAGCAAGGGCAATTCAATTCGGTGGTGTTATAGCATTCCCGTCAGAACATTTTGATTCACTGGATTACCGGAGAAATAGCCAGAATACTGCAATTACCAGAATAATGAATTTGAGAGATGCAGTAATAGCTGCAAACTATAAATTAATAGATATGGGGATTTTGCATCTAGAGCCCATGGTCATTTCATATCTATCTTATATTGTGGCCAGATTTGCCAAAATAAAACCGTTTAAATACAAAGTTAACAATAGAATCATAGTTATGGAAAGTATAATGGAATCACTGGTTTTAAAGGATTATGAAAATTATATAATACCAGACTCCATACCAAAATTGAGAATGAGCAGGGACGAGATAAGATACATGGAGAGGAGAAGTGAGCTCTGGAATAAGATAAATACAAGTATTATGGGAATTGTTGAGGAGATTAATAAGTAACATCTTCTACATATTGATGTACAGGATTTCCAATTTTTAAAGTTAAATAAATCTATATTCCTTCCAAAAAATTAAATAAACGTGTCGACTAAGAATTCTATGGAGACAACTCCACTATTCAGAAATGCAGAGTTATCAGATGCAGGCAAAATTGCTGAAATCTGGAATCAGGGAATTGAAGAAGGTAATGCAACTCTTGAAACTGAATTCAGAGATGAAAAATTTGTAAAACAATGGCTGATCAACCGGGATGCGCGGTATACTGTTATGGTCGCAGAATCATCAGGATATATCTCCGGATGGTTATCTCTTAACAAATTCAGCCAGCGTGAGGCTTATAGATTCGTTGCCGATATCTCTATTTATGTACACAGAGACATGCGAAATATGGGTACAGGAGGCTTCCTTCTGGATCATGGGATCTCAACAGCCAGAAACAATGACTTCCATAAAATAGTACTTACTATGATTTATGGAAATGAGAGGGCAAAAAAACTTTATCTGTCAAGAGGTTTTTCATCTGTGGGAGTATTGCATGAGCAGGGAATTATAAATGATAAATGGATTGATACTGAAATTATGGAGAAAATGCTTTAAAATATATAAATATGGATATTTCACTCTATATTCTTCAGTATTAAATATAACAGTGCCGTTCTTTCCGGGATTTTATCTACAAGCACATACTCGTTTTCAGAGTGCGCCCCCGCTCCCACTGCTCCCAATCCATCTATAACCGGACAGTAATAAGAACAGAAGTTCCCATCGCTGCCACCTGCCACGGATGCCTGTGAGATATGAATGCCATTTTCAGCCCCCAGCTTATTTATCTTTTCATAAAGTTTTTCTGATTCCACAGTTTTTATTAATGGTGGCCTGAGTATATATTCTATTTCCCGTCTGGTTCCAGGAATTTTTGCCGGTATCTCTTTCAGTGCTTTTAAAACTCTATCTGATTCTTCCGGAATGCGGTAGCGTATATCCATTATACCCTGGCAGAAGTCAGGAATTACGTTGGTTCTGTCACCTCCTTTTATAACGTCAAGGTTCAATGATGTGCCTTTACTTTTGTTGTTCAGGCCGATAATTTCAGGGATCATATATGCTATCTCATATATTGCATTGGCACCACTTTCAGGATCCAGGCCGGCATGTGAAGCTTTACCATAAACATTAACGGTAATGGTTCCAACACCACTTCTCTCCGTTTTCAGTGCACCATTCAGAGAAGGTTCCATTACTAGAGTATACAGGGACTTTTTTGCTTCATTTATTATAATATCCTTTGATGACCTTGATTCAATTTCTTCATCAGATGTAATCAACAAAACAACGTTATTTAACAATTCATTATTTTTTATCAGTGCTTTCAATGCATAAATTGTCTGTATAATCCCTGTTTTCATATCAAAGATTCCGGGGCCATATGCTTTTCCATCAACTATCCTGAACGGTCTACTTTTCAGCGTTCCCTTAGAGAATACAGTATCATAATGGCATAATAAAAGCACCTGTTTTTCAAGTTTTCCTCTTATACGCAGGCGTAAATCGTTACCGGCATCATTGGATTCAAGAATTTCAGCATCCAGGCCAAGCTCCTTTTTTATGTATTCTTTCATAAAGGAAGCAAATATGTCTAAACTCGCTTTATCTGTGGAAGGGCTTTCTATTTCAATGATTGATTTCAGATCAGAAATCATAGCATCCTGCTGCCCTTTGAAATATTCTATTATATTATTCGTTATAAAACACCCTCCTCTACTGTATACTTCTTTAAATATTCTCCATCAATTTCGACCCCAATGCCATTGCCTTCATTGGGTTTTATGGTTCCATTAATCATATTAAATGGGTTCTTGACAATATCATGTGTGAAGTATTTATCGTTTGGCGATGTATCGCCGGGATAGTTTATGTCTTCAAGTGATGCAACAGAGACATTGAATGCCCTCCCGATTCCGGTTTCAAGCATTCCACCGATCCAGACATTACCCTTGAAGGATTTTACTATATCCATAACTTTCAATGAATTTTCTATGCCGCCCAGACGGCCCTCCTTGATATTTATGACCTTGCAGGCCTCAATTTCGAATGCTTTCTGTGCTTTTTCCGGGGATGTTATGGATTCATCAAGGCATATGGGAGTTGACATCTGCTTTGCCAGTCTTGAATGATAGATGATATCATCATGATAGAGTGGCTGTTCCAGATACACTAGGTCATATTTATCAATTTTTTTAACGAGGTTAAAATCTTTCTCTGTATAGTCACTGTTGGCATCGGCACTCAGAACTATTTCCGGGAAACTATCGCGAACAGCTCCCAGAATTTCTGTCTCCTTACCTTTCATTATCTTTACTTTCACCCTTTTATACCCACGGTCCAGTGCATCCTGTATTTTCTTTAGAGTTATATTGATATCATCCATGCCGAGAGAGATACCAACATTGGCATAGCCCCTTGTTTTGCCCATGTACTTGCTTAAAGGCTTTCCATCAAGTTTTGCATAATAATCATACAGAAGCATCTCCATGGCAGCCTTTGCCATATTGTTGCCCTTTATAAATTTAGATCTTCCATTGAATTCTTCAGGCTCCGGTGCTTCCTTTACAATAGTGGAGAGGTAATTTTTAATGATGTGGAATGCTGTATAATTGTCTTCAGGGCCATAAAATGGATTTTCGTCGGTAACACACTCCGAATAAGCCGTTATACCATTATTTTCAAGAATAAATACATAAACATCCTTATCTTTGTCTGTTCCAAAACTGGTGGTAAAAGGGCTTATCAATGGCATTTTGAGTTTTTTATAGCTTAATTTCATAGAATAATAACACATTTGGTTATAAATAGATTTGTTCATGGTTATAGATGTCAGGAGCCCGTAAAGTAGGTTAAATCACTTCTTATTCTTTTTTTGATCTAAATATGAATTTATTATATTTATTTTATGAAAAGCCAATCAAACCATAAAATCCAGTGAATTAAATTATACAAGCATTTTATGAATCTCTGAAATTTATGTATTTAGCGAGCATCTCGTTATTTACGGAGGGTTTGCTTGCATCTATTGATTCAAGTACGTCTTCTTCTGTTATGTTTCTTACCACATCGGTTGTTGTTACCTCTTTGAATACTTTTTCTTTTGCTTTATCACAGACATATTTTATATCCGCAGCAGAGAAATTTTCTGTAATATTTGAAAAGTATTCATAATCTAATTCATCATGTATGGCATTTTTTAAATACATTTGAAATAGAATTTCACGTGCCTTTACATCAGGCGGTGGAATATATATGCGCTCTCCAAATCTTCCCGGTCTCAGAAATGCCTCATCTATATCCCATGGATTGTTTGTGGCCCCTATAACCAGCAATGTATGTTTTCTGGCGACTATGCCATCCATTTCCGAAAGTAATGCAGGGACGGCTCTTTTCATATAGCTGGAATTGGTTTTTGATCTCTTCGGGGTAATTGCATCTATTTCGTCGAAAAATAATACGGCAGGAGAATGTTTCGATGCGTATTTAAATAGTTTTTCTATATTCTTTTCAAATTTTCCAAACCACTGGTTAAGCAGGTTGGACGGGTTGATATTTATAAAATATGCTCTGGCTTCATGGGCTATGGCTCTGGCTATAAATGTTTTCCCATTTCCCGGAGGACCATACATAAGTATCCCGCCTCCAGCACTGATATCATAAACTTTTGCAAGGTCCTTTTTTATCAGTGGTAGAAGTATTTTAACCTTAACTTCATCCTTAACCATATCTAATCCAACCACATCATCAAAGGAAATATCAGGGATATTGATATTATCAATGCCCATTTCATCCAGAAATATCTGCTCTTCCGGGGTATTTTTCAAATTCACATCCTCGGGCATGGCAACCTCCTTTCTATTATCTCCTGATAAGGACTTCTCTTGAACAATATCAATCGGCAACTTTTGTTTCCTGGTTCTAGCATCAACGGGAATATCCTGTTTATTCACATCATTTGTCAATAATAATGTATCTGACTTCTTTTCTTCTGCCTCCTCCTGATTCCGGAGTTTTTCCTCTAAATTATCCGCAATCTGGAATATGGACCTTGCCTGTTTTACACGATGAGCTGACACATCTGGATTTTCAAGTTTAGATGATCTCATCAGAAGTTTAGCAGCTTCGGTATATAGTTTAATCGCCTCCCTTACCCGGTTGTTACTTTCAGCATCCTGTGCCTGTTTTATTATCTGAAGAGCATCATCCACGAGAGTCATGTTATAGAATACAATAAATATAATTAAGTATTTCTAAAATTTAATTATAAACCTATTTTCAGTATATCAATCCGATATTGTAGTTATTATAGAAAATTTATATACTGTTCTATAATATATAGAACGATAAACATGACAGAAGAATACAGTGTTAAATGTCCCAAATGTGGAAATGAATTTACGGTTAATTATTCAGCGTGGAATTCGCTGTCCGATCCGGAGGTCGGTGTAATATTCAGATATGGACTACATACATTTTCATGCAAATGCCCGGAATGCCACACAAGATCAAGATATCATGTTACAGATAGCGATGAAGTTATAACCGGCAGCGAAGAGGAAGAAGGCGGAGATAATGAATCCTGAATTTGTTATTTCAATAAAGCACTTTTTGAATAGATACCGGCAGCTTCAAAAACTCTTTATATCTTATAATGCTTTATTTTTCAATGGGATCATATAGGGGCTTACACGACATAAAAAATACATACACTTCAGATTATCTCAAAATAAAGGACCACGGATTCATTGTAAATAACAGGACTGCTGCCCTGGTAGGGATGGATGGCACTGTTGACTGGGCCTGTTTTCCAGATTTCAATTCAAATCCGGTGTTTGATTCAATTCTTGATGCGCATAAGGGAGGCTATTTAAAGACAAAACCAGTGGCTGTATGCCATGTTAACCAGTTCTATGAAGAATTTACCAATGTCCTCATTACTGAATTTATAAAAGACAATCATGTTGTCCTCAGACTCACCGATTTTCTCCCTGTTTCGGGATACAGTACCATAAATTTTCCGGAAATACACAGATTTATCGAGGCACCGTTTACCGATATTGATATAATGCTGGATCTGAAGCCCGATTTCAATTTCGGTACTGATCACGTAAAAATAAGTGAAAATAGATATGGTTATCTTTTTTCATCCAAAGACAGAACACTGGGAATTTCAACAAATTTAAAACTTCAGAAAGGGAAGGAAAATGTTTTTATCAATACAACCCTGAAAAAAGGTACATACCAGTGGGTAGTGATATTGAGCGGGGTTCGGCAGATAGGGAACGTTGAACAGTACAGTTCCTACGATAGGCTGGAAGAAAGCAGGAATTACTGGAGATCATGGACAGGCAAGATTAATTACAGCGGGCTTTATTACGATCATGTGCTCAGATCCGCTCTCACCCTGAAGGGTCTTTTCTATGAGCCCACAGGGATGATGGTGGCCGCACCTACCACCAGTTTGCCGGAAGATATAGGCGGAGAGCGGAACTGGGATTACCGTTTTACATGGATCAGGGATACTGCATATGTGATAGAATCGCTTTCCCTGATAGGACTGAAGGATGAAGCCTCAAAATTCCTGTATGATCTAATGGCAATGGTTCAGAAAGATACAAAAATCAGGACAATATACCCGATCAATTCATCGGATGATATGGACGAAAAAATTATAAATTTCTCCGGATATATGGATTCAACTCCTGTAAGAATAGGAAATAAAGCATCGGATCAGTTACAGATAGACCAGTATGGTTCAATTGTGGATGCAGTATTCAGGTTTTATGAGGCTGGAGGATTGGTTACAACATATCTCTGGGACTTTATAATTGAGATACTGGAAACGCTGAAAAATATATGGAAACTGCCCGACTCAAGTATATGGGAGTTCAGATCAGAGCCCAGACATTATCTTTACTCCAAATTTATTTCATGGACCGCATTCCACAGAGCCATTATCATGGGAAAATCACTGGGTTACCGTGCACCTTACCGGGAATGGATGAAGGTTAGAAGGGAAATAAAGGCGGAGATCATGGATAAGGGATATAATACTGAGGTAAACGCATTTACACAGTATTATGGCAGTGATGAGGTTGATGGTTCCATACTGAGAATGCCACTCACGGGCTTTATTAAAGCAAACGATCCAAAGTTCCTATCCACATTGAAAAAAGTCGAAAAGGATCTAAAAAACCCCTGTGATCTTTTCATCAGGTACAGGGATAATGATGGTCTCAGCGGTCATGATAATGGATTTCTATTGTTATCATTCTGGTATGTCGAGGATTTAATACTCATGGGGCGTGTGAACGATGCAAAGGAAATATTTGAAAGGTTGCTGTCACGTTCAAACCACCTGATGCTGTTCTCTGAAGAGATAGAATTTAAAGAATGCAATGAAATGCTGGGGAATTTTCCACAGGCAATTACGCATCTCGGTGTTATCAGGGCAGCTGTAAAATTAAATTCTGCCCTGCGGAAAAAAGGAATTAAATCATATAAATAACCTTTTTAATCAAAGCTGTATTATATTTTTATGGATAAACTTCTTATTGTTACCAGCAGGGCCCCCTATTCATACAGAATACAGAATGGCAGGGAGATCAAAATACAGAATGTGGGCGGTGTTGCAACTGCACTCACCGGCGTTCTCAAAAAATACAGGGGTACATGGGTTTGCTGGGGCGATGGAAGGAATGATCAGGCGCATGAAAAAGAGGATATTGATGGCTACACTGTCCGCCGGCTATATCTTACAGCCACCGAGAAACAGGGATTTTATAATGATTACTCTAACAGTGTGTTATGGCCACTTTTTCATTATTTCAGGAGTAACATAAAGCTGGATGCAACCGGATTTAAATATTATTATGCTGTTAATGAAAAATTCGCAAAAGCTATCATTGAAGAAATAGATAGTAAAACAACCATATGGATCCACGATTACCAGCTGATGATGGTACCCTCTATCCTCAGAAATCTGGGCATAGCCAATAATATTATTTTTTCATGGCATATACCATGGGTATCCTCTGAATTTTTCAGCATTTTACCGGAGGGGAAGTTTCTTGCCAGGAGCATATCCAAATCAAACCTGGTGACCTTTCATATAAAATTATACGAAAAAAATTTCCACAGGACGCTTGAATATAACAATATTAAACTTATAAGCCAGCTTAAAACGCTCTCTGTACCACTGGGGATTGATACAAGGGTTTATCACCCACTGAAAGGGCAGTACGGGATGCATCACGTGAAAAAGGCATCCATAATATTTTCCGTTGACAGAATGGATTATACAAAAGGCCTAATTCAGAGGGTCAAGGCAATAGATAAGGTGCTAAGTTACAGAAAGGATCTTTCCGGGAAATTCATATACCTCATGAATGTAACACCAAGCAGGGCCGGTATCCAGGGATACGATGAAATCAGGAGCAAGCTGGAGATGGAAATAGGGCGGGTAAACGGGCAGTATAGCACAGCCACCTGGATACCTATCGTATACATGTATCATAAAATGTCATTCAGATCCCTTCTAAGTCTTTATTCCAGTGGCGATATTGCCATGATAACACCATTAATAGACGGGTTAAACCTTGTGAGCAAAGAATTTGTTGCGACCACGAAAAAGGGAGTTCTCATACTTTCGAAATTTGCAGGGGCCGCTGAGGGACTCAAGGGTGCATTAATAGTAAATCCCAATAATATAAATGAAATAGCCAGCTCAATTGTTCGTGCTCTCGAAATGAGTGACGAAGAAAGAAAATTGAGGCTTGAAAAGATGAAAAAGTACGTACTTTTAAAGAACAGTGATTGGTGGTATAAGAGAATTATAAAGGCAGCAGACAGTAATTATGATAATCAATGAAAATCAACTTCTGAGCCGGATCAAGGGCATAATGGGCCAGGTACCCCAGATTTTCCTGGATTATGATGGAACACTGGTTCCTATAATCAATGATCCGGAATTCAATCAGGCAGATAAATCACTTATTGAACTACTTGCATCATTAAATACTGCCTATGAAACATACATAGTTACCGGTAGGGATATATGTGAAATAATGCGGTTTATTGGGGAATATAATATAATAGGCCTACACGGTGCGACCTTTCGCATACAGGGAGAAAATCTAGCAGTTCCCGGTTTCAAAAAATATGAACAGTTATCAGGAAAACTTTACAGTGAAAACAGTTATCTTGTGGATGAATTTCCGGGTCTGAGAATATATAGAAAATCTGGTGGTTTGCTATTCCACACCGGAAATATTAAAAATCCTGGAAAAATAAGGGAACTCAGGAAAATTATAATAGGCCTTTCCCGGGAATTTAATATGAATCTGTATACTGGCATAGATATACTGGAATTGAGAATGCCCCGTGTCGATAAAGGAAATGCAATAAAGTTGCTGAGAAACAAGAATAGGCAGGCAATTATTATGGGCGATGATGCAACAGACGAAGATGCTTTTAAGCTCAACCCTGATGCCATCACAATCAAGGTGGGAGATCAGGACACATATGCAAAATATAGCATAGACTATTCATCGGTAAGGCCATTCCTGCTGAAACTGCTAGATTTATAATGAAAATTATCGCATGAAATTCAGAAAATCAATACTTTCAAGATCTGTAAATTTGATTTTATATGTTTTTTCGACTCGTGTTGAATCAATATTATAATCCAATACTTTTCCTGCATTTATCTTTATGAAAGGGCAGCTATCAGTGTTCACTGAATCATAAAGACGCCTGCCGAACTGATATAATGTCATAGAATCACCGGCTGCGACATTAATGACATGAGATTCCCTGTCCTTCATTGCCTTTTCCACCACCAGTGCAAGGTCAGAATTCAATACTGGATTTAAAATTATACTGTTGTCAAGTTTCAAAGGTATTTTTCCCCTTATGGCAGTAAGGATATCTGTATAAATATTATATGTGCATTTGCCGTAGATCATTCCACTTCTAACAATAAGAAAATCCTTATTTTCTTCTGCAAGCTTCTCAGCATATAATTTTGATTTTCCATATTCCGTTTCAGGTTCTGTAATTGCACTTTCAATTTTTGCCTGCGCTGATGATGAGTAAACCATCTGGTTAGATATCAGTATTTTTTCCCCGTGTTTGAATCTTGAGTTTATTATCTCCTGGGTACCGCTATTCATTTTCATATATTCGTAATTATTTGAATAAAATGGTATATTGAAATTATTTATTATATAGTCAAAATTATCCTCCATGGACATAATTGATTCAATATAATTTTTGATTCCTTTTCCTGGATAAAGTAAATGAATGTCATATGTCTCGGCAAAATCCTTTGCAAATCTGAAACCGAAACTTTCATCTGCATCCATGAGGAGGATTTTTTCCATATTAACTAATTTCATTCATAGATATAAGTTTGTATATAATTTATCAATGAACATTTTATAAGAATATAATTATCGGATAAATATTTATATATTATTCTGTAATATCTGAAAAAGGTATTTATGGAAAAGAAAAATATCAGCTTTATTTATCTTGCAATTACAGTAATAATAATGACTTTTTCAATGAGGGCAACAAACAATATGATAATTACCACTGTACCACTTCTCGCAAAAATAGACCTAGGTTTTTCAAGGTTCCTTGTGGGAATCATATCTGCAGTAATATATCTATTTACCTTCACTGTTACATTCTATATAAATCCAAGGCTTAATTCCGTTCTCAGAAGAAAATTATTTATCGGTGCCAATGTGGCAATACTGGTATCCCTTGTAGGCTATTACTTTGCTGATGGCATAACAATATGGCTGATTTCAGCACTGGCCGGCCTTGCATATGGCATAATGATGCCCAATCTTATTACTTCATCATCTCTCCTGAAAGATCAGAGAGAACGGGAAAGATTGATATCCCTGTATTCAGTGGGATTGAGCCTCAGCCTCATTCTGGGGCCTACAATTGAGGATTATGTGCTTACCTTTGTAAGTTACAGATATGTGTTTTTATTTTTTATTCCGGTAGTACTTGCAGGTTTAATAGTATCTACAATGATAAAATTTCCAGACACGAAGAATGAAACCCGGGCAAATGTAATGAAAAATGATGGGTTAAGGGCAAGCATACTGACAGTAACCACATATAATGTACCATTTGCTGCATTGAGCATCTTCCTAACCCTGTATGCTATATCAAAATTCCATGTTTCCGGGGCAGTTGCATATTCTCCATATATTTACTTCTTTTCAGTTTCATTCCTTACAAGGATTGTACTTACAATTCGCCCGTTAAAACATATAAAGATACCGCTGGTTATTTCCATAATCATTACCGGATTTTCACTTACAATGTTTCCTTTCCTTTCAACATTTACAGATTTCCTTCTTCTCATGATGCTCCTTGGAATTCCACATGGTTCAATATTCCCCATGTCCACTATCATGATCGCCAGGGGGACAACAATTGAACAGAGAAGCGCTGCAAACTCATACTTTATGGCATACAATAATGTGCTGTTCATGATAATACCACTGGTATTCGGTTATATAGTGGGATTCATAGGATATGATTATTCATTTTTTATACTCATAATCCCGGTCATAGCATCGGCAATATACCTCTTCAAAAGATACGGGAACAATTCTACAATATTCATTTCCAATCTGAAGCATAAGAAAGGCATGGCCATGGACTCCGGGCAGAAAGCGGGAATAAAATAAACATCTCATTTTCCTGAATATTATTATAACTTTAAATAAATTTATATTTCATATCCCTATCATTTATTGATTTTATGGATAAACAGGATAGCAATAACCTGGAAACAACATTTCAGAATTTAAATGCAACCTCCGATGGACTCAGCACAACTGATGCTGAAAGCAGATTGCAGAAATATGGTTATAATGAAGTTGCCGAAAAAAAACAGAGTAATATCATCAAATTCCTGAAAAAATTCTGGGCTCCTATTCCGTGGATGCTGGAAGTTACCATAATCATAACATTTTTTCTTCATAAATATGATGATACCATAATAATTGCCTTTCTGGTTGTCTTCAACGGGATAATATCCTATACGCAGGAATCAAAGGCAGATAATGCTGTAGAATTACTGAAAAAGAAACTTTCTGTACAGGCAAGAGTACTGAGGGATAAAAAATGGGTAGTTTTGCCTGCCAGAATGCTGGTTCCGGGCGATATGGTACATTTAAGACTGGGAGATGTGATACCGGCTGATATAAAGATTATAGATAACGAACTGGAAATAGACCAGTCAGCATTAACGGGAGAATCATTATCGGTCACCAGAAAAAAGGGAGATACTGTTTATTCCAGCTCCATAGTAAAGCGCGGTGAGGCAAACGGGGTAGTTACCTCAACAGGCACAAAAACATATTTCGGCAAAACCACAGAACTGGTGGAAACCGCAAAAACAAAATCGCACATCGAAGAGCTCATAATGAGCATCGTCAAGGACCTTATAGCAATAGATATAATCCTCGTTGTTGCACTCATATTCTTTTCAATATATGCTGGCGTAAGCCTCACCGACGTAATCCCATTCGCCCTTGTGGTACTGATAGCATCAATTCCGGTTGCACTGCCGGCAACATTCACTATTGCAATGGCACTGGGCGCACTGCACATGTCCAGACGCGGTGAAATAGTTACAAGGCTCTCAGCAATAGAGGATGCTGCATCCATGGATACACTGTGCATGGATAAGACGGGAACCATAACAGAGGATAAGTTAACCCTCCGCGAACCCAAGGTTTACTCTGGAGACGAAGCCGGACTCATACTCTATGCATCCTATGCCTCCGAGAGAGAAAGCGAGGACCCTATAGATAATGCTATTCTGGATTACGGTGAAACAAAGTCCATAAAACCCGATTATTCCATAAGAACCAAATTTGTGCCGTTTGACCCGGCAATTAAAAGAACTGAGGCAGTAATTCTGCAGAACGGTGTACAGACCAGAATCATAAAAGGTGCACCACAGATGGTTGCAGGCCTCTGTGAAACTGTTCCTGATACTTACAGTGATGACGTGAAATATTTTTCTTCACAGGGCTTCAGGATTATTGCCATAGCAACAGGAACAGATAAGCTTGAAATCAAAGGAATCATACCATTATATGATCCCCCGAGAAAAGATTCAAAAATGCTTATTTCTGAATTAAAGGGTATAAATGTTTCACCGGTAATGATAACAGGGGATAACCGATTGATTGCAGAGGAAGTTGCAGGTGAGATAGGCCTTGACAAGAAACTATGTGAAACCGGGAATTTAAAGGATAACGGTATCTCATCATCGGACTGCTCCGTCTTTGCAGAAGTATTTCCTGAGGATAAATACTACATTGTCAAGGCATTGCAGAAAACAGGGCATATTGTGGGCATGACTGGTGATGGTGTAAATGATTCGCCTGCCCTGAAGCAGGCAGAATTCGGGGTTGCCGTTGCATCAGCCACTGATGTGGCAAAGGCATCAGCAAGTGTAGTTCTAACGCATCCCGGCCTCACCGATATAGTGGACGGGATCAAATCAGGAAGGAGAATCTATCAGAGAATGCTGACATATACCCTGAATAAGATAATGAAAACAATACAGGTAGCCTTTTTCCTTACACTTTCATTTTTTGTTGTCAGGTTTTTTGTTACCACACCTTTCGATGTCATCCTGTTGATATTCGCCAATGACTTTGTAACAATGTCAATAGCAACCGACAATGTTGGTTTTTCCTTAAAGCCTGAAAAATGGAATGTCAGATCTCTTATTTCTTCATCTGTGATACTCTCTTCAATGCTTGTAGTAGAGGGATTCATATTTCTTTATATCGGTATGTACGCACACCTAGGAATCAACCAGCTGCATACATTCATCTTCGATATGCTTGTTTTTTCGGGGCAGTTTACTGTATACATGGTAAGAGAAAGAAAGAGATTTTTCAGTTCCAGGCCGTCCAATATTTTATTGATTTCGAGCATTCTTGACATCCTGGTTATATCGTCACTTTCATATTACGGAATACTGGTTACTGCTATACCGCTGGAATTCATTGTTATAAGCATAGCATTGACCTTTGTCTGGATGGTATTCATGGATTCCATAAAAAATATAGTTTTTAAGCATTATAAAATTTAGTTATTTTATCTGTTTAATTTCAGTTTTAATCGGATTTCTAATTGCATAAAGAGCAGGACAGGCTTTTTCTGATAGTTTCAGTATTTCTCCTATTTCTTTATCCGCTTCAACATCTATATTTAAAGCTTTGATAATTGGAAAATCCAGATCCTCCACGACGGGCCCTATGTCATAATAAAGGTGCCCGATAAATTTCAATTTACCCAGCTTTACTCCTTTTTTTGCAGCCTGGATGGCAACTGTAGAAGCATAGCAGGACATTACTCCCATCATGAGGTAATTTAATGGCGTAGGCTGGACACCCCTGCCACCCAGAACTCCGGGCTCATCGGCGCCCATGACAAATGTCGCCATCTCAGATTTAAGTTCAGCTGTAAACATGGGGCTACCGTCAAAATGGAACTCACCATTTATGTGTTTTTCAGCCAGGAAATGTCCCTTCGCATCCTTTATTTTTTTGCTGGTTTCACTGACAACTTCCATATTGATATTATTGATTCTTTCAGTCATGAAAATACATATATATTAATAATTTAAGGTTTTCTATAAAAAAAGTAAATAATAAAAATATATTCTATATTATTTATTAAGAAATAATATATTTTAAATAAAAATAAAAGTATCACTCATTTATAGCACTTTTCTGTAAATCCGCAGTTTTTTTATTCATATATTGCACACCCCTGATACCGGTTCCGACACCGACAACATAGAAAGCAAGAGTTACAATTATGAACACAAGCGAGTCATATGGGAATGGAATTATATTGATACCGCCGAAGAAGCTGCTTCCTATATATGACATAAATAATACGAATATAAGGTAAATCGGCATCCATAATCCATACATGGCATATTTGACATCGATTTTGTTGTAGTGATGGTAAACTATTATAAGTAGCAGTCCGGCAAGGTCCAGCGGTATTATGATTTCAACAGAGCTAAAGCCTGACCAGTAAACCAGTAAATTGGCAATAATAAATGCTGTCGGTGCAAGGACACCGGCAAAAGGCAATTTAAAAGGTCTTTTTTTGTCAGGGTCTGTTTTTCTGAATACCATCAGGCTGATTGCTCCCGGTGCATATGAAAGAAGGAATCCATCCACCATTATTCCTATGATTGTTGCCAGTGATTTTCCCAGTGCAACCAGTACGACAGTTACCACCAGAACCAGGATAATGGAATATATGGGAACTCCTCTCAGACTCATTTTGTTAAACAGTTTAGGCAAGAATTTATCGTCCCTTGATAGAACCTCTCCGACCCTTGCCGTACTTCCATAGTATATGACACCATCCTTGAAAGTTGCTATAAGGGCCACTATAATTGCTATTATTACCAGGGCGGGAATTACAAGTACCTTGGAAATAGTTGCATATGGTGAGCTATACTGGAAAAATGCCGCCCAGTCTCCCGGTGCAATCCCGAAACCGGCAAAATTAACCGCACCGGCAAATACTAGGGATTCCAGTGTGAATACTAGCCCTGATATCAGAAGGGCAGCAATTATGGCCAGGGGAATACTTTTTCCCGGATCCTTTACTTCCTCAGAATAATCTATGGGTTGCCTGAAACCTCCGTACCCAAAAACAGTCAGGGTTATTGCACCAAAGAGTCCGGTGAATCCATAGGGTGCAAATCCACCGACACTTTTTGATACAAGGTTGGACGGTTTGAAATAAAATGCCAGTGTGATAACGACAACACCTATGAGTATAAGCGTTATTACCGTCAATATCAGATTTATTTCGCCCATATGCTTGATTCTCATAACATTGATTGCGAATACCAGAACGAGAACAATTTCAGCAACAGCAATACCGAGATATGTAAGTGTTCCATTATTATATAATGGCGGGTAATAAAAGCTCATATATTCTACCACTGCAAAAACTATCACCGGCCCAACAAACAGGTATCCCACCATGGATGCCCATCCGTTGAGGGCACCCACCACGGGGCCATTGCTCTGTGATGGGTAATACGCAACCCCTCCAGCTTTGGGATATGTGGTTCCCAGCTCTGCGAATACCAGCCCGATCGGTATTATCATAAGCATGGCCAGTGGCCACGCAAGAATTCCAGCCGGTCCTGCGTAGGCAAGAGTATAAACTGGCGCATAGGCAATCGCAGGTCCCAGTATCCCTCCCAGGGCAAGCATTACCACACCCCACAACCCTATATCCTTTCTATATTTTCTCTTTGTCAGATCTTCATTATTAGAAGTATTCATAAAATATAAATCATATCCTATATTAATAGTTTGTGACATGGTTTAGCAAAGCACGCTCAAAAAAAAATCCAAATTTAAAAAATTTGTTTAGGTGTTTATATAGTATAATAAGCAAACTAAGCAAATTAATAATATTTGATAATTCCAAAGATTTCAGTATGGCAGGAAAAAAATTGTTATAAATTGGAATTAAAGAAATTTATAAATATAGGTTAATATTATAATATTATGAAAGTTAGGAAATATTTTGACCTTTCGGTTGATGTAAAGACTAATATGCCATGCTGGCCAACAAACCCTCTGGTACGGGTTGATCCTATAGGGCTCCTGGCGAGAGATGGTTATGCAGTGGAAAAATATGAGTCTGTTACCCACACAGGAACCCATATAGATGCACCTTATCATATGATCGATGGTGGCAGGACAGTGGACAAAATACCACTGGAACAGATTATAGGTTCCGGTTACTGCATAAGGCCTGATATAGAAGGTACTGAAATCCATGGTTCTGCACTGGAAAAGGTATGGAGACCAGAATATGATGGGAACATAATACTTGTGAATACCGGATGGTCCAAGAAACGTGGATATACCGAGGAATTCCAGTATAAGTTTCCTGGATTTTCCTCAGATGCTGTAGATTTTCTGGTGAAGCACCATCCCAGATTGCTGGGCATTGATACTCTCGGAATCGACCCATATGACCATGCAGATTTCAGAGTTCATAAAGCGCTTCTTGCAAAGGATATGGCATTCATTGAAGATCTTACGAACCTTGAACAGCTGACACCTGGAAAGGAATACTTTGTCATAGCATTGCCGCTTAAATTATACGGCGCAAGTGGATCCATGGCCCGGGTAGTTGCCCTCGAACTGGAATAAGTTCCAGTAATTTAATTTTATTTTTCGATATATTAATTTATATCTTTACATTATATTTATATGGAAGATCTTAAAGGTAAGAATGTGATTGTATGTGCAGGTAGTACAGGCATAGGTAAAGGCGTAATTTCCGTACTGGCAAAACATGGCGCCAATATAACAACCTTTTCAAGGAATAAAGAAAAGATACTGGCCCTTAAGACGGCCATAAAAGAGGAAACCGGTTCGGACATAAATGCAATATCGGCCGACCTTTCCAAAAAAGATGATCTGGTAAGGGTTGTAGATTTGGCACATGAAAAATATGGAAACGTTGACTTCCTGGTGATGAATTACGGAGACCCACGGGTTGACCCTTTCATGGAATTAACCGATTCTGACTGGGATTATAACATAGAAATGATCCTGAAATCAACAGTAAGAATGGCCGGCATGTGTGCTGAGGATATGATAAAATCCGGAAATGGGAGGATAGTGTTTATAACATCAATGACAACCAAAAATCCACTGGAAAACTTTGCTATTTCCAATTCATTGAGGTCTGGTGTTGTGGCTCTGGGTAAAACGCTCTCCATTGAGCTTGGAAAATATAATATAACCGTAAATTCTATATCCCAGGGTTATTTTTATACCCAGCGCCTGAAAAATATAATAGAAAAGAGATCAAAATCCAGCGGAAAAACTATCAGTGAAGTTGAGGCCGATCTGAAGGCAGAGATACCACTGGGTAGATTCGGGGAACCGGATGAAATAGGAAACCTAGTGGCATTTCTCTGTTCTCCCCTGGCCTCATATATCACCGGTACAAATATCCAGATAGATGGTGGGGCTGTTAAATCCATATAAATTTTTATTGTAATTTTGACAAAATATATAAACAACTATGGCTTGTATTAGCATGGCAGAGATTAAAAAATATAGCTGGGATCAGGTTAAAAGGGAACAGTTATCAGATACGTTTGTCAGGCGAATGATCTATGGGGATCGGGTCATGGTGGCACAGCTGGATATAAAAAAAGGCAGTGTGGTTCCGGAGCATAGCCATGAGAATGAGCAGGTCACATGGATTATGAAGGGAAAACTCAGACTAACACTGGAGGGCAAGGATATAGATGTTGGGGAAGGAGAGGTTCTGGTAATTCCATCCAATGTGAAGCACAGTGCGATTGCCCTGGAAGATACATTAGACGTGGATATATTCAATCCGATCAGATCCGACTGGATTAATGGAACCGATTCTTATCTCAGGAAATAATTTTACATCAAGATTATTTTATATCTCTAATTATTTTTTGCAATTATAAAGTTCAGAAGCATTTTACCAATTTTTGTTATGTAATGGAATTCTGGGCACATAAAATACAGTACAGTATTATAATCCATTATTACGAAATTCATACTAAAAATACAATATTCGTATATTTTATATACTATAATACAATTAAGTAATAATTGCATTTAAGTTCGAAAAAAAACTTTAAATGTAAGAAATAACAATATAACAAACAAATATTTATTAGTAATAAATAATTTCTATTTGTTTGTAAAACACAACAAAGGGTGAATAAAAATGGAAACAAAATGTAAGATATGTGGAGAAAAAATCAGTGTGCCAGATGATTCCATGGTTGGGGAGTTAATTGAATGTGGATCATGCGGAATGAGCTATGAAATATCCTCCATCAATGGAGAAACTGTAGAAATCAAACCTGCAGAAAATGTAGGTGAAGACTGGGGAGAATAAGTTGCTCAAAGTAGGTATTGTGGGCGGATCCGGATACGTCGGGGGAGAATTGCTCAGGCTCCTTGTGGGTCACAGTGATGTTGAAATTGTGACAGTCTCCTCCACAAGTCATGCCGGAGAAAAGGTTTCAAGAGTGCATCCAGACCTTTACGGATTAACGGATTTAAAATTTGAAGCTATTTCACCGCTTGATATGGCAGGAAGGGTAGATTTAATATTCCTTGCGCTTCCTCACGGTACTTCTGTCAAGTATGTTCCCGAACTTGTTGAAACCGGTGTAAAAATTATAGATATGAGCGCAGATTTCAGATTGAAAGATCATACTCTGTACAGGCAATGGTACGGATATGAACATAAATATCCGGACTTAATCAAAAAATTTGTTTACGGGATGCCGGAGCTCCACAGGGAAGAGATAAAAAATGCCAGGTACATAGCAACACCGGGGTGTATTGCCTCTTCATCCATTTATAGCATTGCACCTTTCCTTTCACTGGATATTACCAGTAATATCATAAATGTGGATGCAAAAGTCGGATCTTCAGGATCAGGATCTGGGCTGGATGAATCAAAGGTATTCTCGGAAAGATTCGGGTCTGTAAGGGCATATAAACCGTTCGGTCACAGGCATACCCCTGAGATCGAACAGGAACTGGAATATGCCTCCGGCAAAAAGGTAAAAATCGCTCTTTCTGCACATTCCGTAAATATGGTCAGGGGTATCTTAACAACCTCAAGCATATATGCAGAACAGGAGGAAATTTATCTCTGGGGATTGCTGAAAAAATTCTATGGTAATGAGAGATTTGTAAGGCTTATAATGGACAGGAAAAGCAATTATAAATATCCTGACCCCAAGACAGTTGTCGGATCAAACTTTATCGACGTTGGATTTGCTATTGATAAATATGTCAAAAGGATTGTCTCCTTTGGAGCCATTGACAATCTTATAAAAGGCGCTGCCGGAAATGCTGTTCAATCCATGAATATCATGAACGGTTTCCCGGAATACGAGTCATTGATGGCCCCATCTTTATTCCCGGTGTGAACTATGAAAGTAATAAAAATAGGTGGAAGTATACTGGAAAAATTCCTGGAAAATGACAATCTTTATACCATTATTGAAGGATTGAATGAACCAGTTGCCATAGTACACGGTGGCGGCAACTATCTTGATAGCCATGCAGACTCTTTTAATTACCATCCAAGATTTGTTACATCACCGGACGGAATACGAAGCAGGTATACCGATAAAGGTACACTGGAAATATTCACAATGGTAATGAACCTGATCAACCAGAAGATAGTTCTCAATCTCCTCCAGCATGGTATAAAGGCGGTTACACTTAATGGCATTATGAAGGCCAGGAGAAAAGAAAAATTGATAATTTTAAATGAAAACAATAGAAAGATGGTAATTGACGGTGGATACACAGGAAGAGTAGATTCGGCAGACCCGGTTCCAACCAGAAATTTAATGGAAGCAGGATATATTCCTGTAATCTCGCCAATAGCATACGGCACTGACAGTTATCTTAATGTCGATGCTGACAGGGCTGCAGCCTATGTTGCAGGTTCAATAAAAGCTGACACATTGACGTTCCTGACCAATGTAAACGGGCTTTACTATGAAGATAAGATAATTGAGCGGGCAGATACTGCATATATAAGGAGCATTCTGAAATATATAGGAACAGGAATGGACAAAAAACTAATGGCTTCCATAGAAGCCCTGGAGATGGGCGTAAAACAGGTAACAATTTCCAGCCCATTCCAGAATATGGAAAATGGAACTGTGATTTATAGTCAATCACCCCTCCCGGAAGGAAGGGGCTCGAACCGTGAGGTTTGAGGGCAACTGGTTGATTAGGGGGTTTAAATGATATGTCAAACATAAAAAATAAACAGAAATTAGAAAGGAGAAATACATACACGCCCACAGATGCTCCACAAGTCTGGGGCAACTGCGATTCGTCATTAAACAGAGAGGAAACTCTCAGTGTGCCGAATTTAAAAACCCTTTCCAACAACCCCGATGTGGACTTACCCCAACCTGCAGGGGGGCTTAAAGCCGTTATGCAGGTATTTATTTTAAACATGGATGGAAAACCATTAATGCCTTGCAAACCTGCAAAGGCAAAGCATCTCTTAAAGGAACATAAAGCGAAGATAGTACAGCATTCTCCTTTTACTATTCAGCTACTGTGGCAGTGTGAGAGTGACACTCAGGATGTAATCCTGGGAATAGATTCAGGATATAAGCATATAGGATTCTCTGCCGTAACAGCTCAAAGAGAACTTCTATTTGGTGAAGTAACAGCAAGAATCGATATGCCGAAACTAAATATCGAAAAGTCCATGTACCGTGGAAAAAGAAGAAATAAATTATGGTACAGAAAGCCAAGATTCCTTAACAGGGGAAGAAAGGGAGGGGAATGGTTTGCACCGAGTATTAATCATAAACTGGAAACACATATAAGGCTAATAGAGAAAATAAAGAGTATCATTCCTGTATCCAGAGTTGTTATAGAGGTAGCTTCCTTTGATACCCATAAGATGAAGAACCCTGAAATATCAGGGGTAGAATACCAGCATGGAGAGCTTATGGGATACAAAATAAGGGAATACTTATTAGAGAAATTCCAAAGGAAATGTGCATACTGTGGAAAAGAGAATGTACCACTTGAAATAGAGCATATAACACCAAAATCAAGGGGAGGAAGCAATACAGTTGATAATCTTGCAATAGCATGCCATTCCTGCAACCAGAAGAAGAATAATCTCACAGCTGAAGAATTTGGTCATCCAGAAGTTAGAAATGAAGCATCGAATACATTGAAGGATTCAGCATTTATGAATACAGTGAGATGGAAATTAAAAGAACTAACAGGTGCAGATTATAGCTTCGGATATATGACAAAGAAGAACAGAATATTATATGGCATTGATAAGAGCCATGCAAATGATGCATTTGTCATTGCTGGTGGAAATAAACAGGTGAGATCACCAGTGTATGGCGTATCCCAGAGAAGACGGAACAACAGAACCCCCCAGCTCAACAGGAAAGGATTCAGGCCTTCCATAAGGAGAAAGAGATACAGTATGCAACCCGGTGATATTGTAGAGTATAATAACAGCATATGGAATGTTTCTGGGGTTCATAATTATGGAAAGAGAGTAGTTATAAGAGATGGTGATAAGAAAATGGATGTAAATATAAAGAAAGTTAAAATGGTCAGATATGGAAAGGGATTGCAGTTTAAGTTCAGATTTCTCCCCACCCTTATGGATGGGGTCTCCTCTGGGGTGGTTAGATGAATTATGAAAATGATCATATAGCAAATACATACCAGAGATTGCCCGTTAATATCCTGAATGGCAGCGGTGCCATACTTCATGATATTAACGGCAAACGTTATATAGATATGATGGGCGGTTATGGAGTGGCCATTCTCGGTTACGGCAATACTCAGATAAAAGAGGCCGTGTGCAAGCAATTTGATACCATATCAATAGCCCATGCATCTGAATACACACCTGCCAGAGAAGAATTCATAAAGGACCTTACGGGTATTGTACCATCCGGACTGGATAAATTTTATCTGGGTAATATAGGTGCAGAAGCCGTGGAAGCAGCCATAAAAACAGTAATAAAATCTTCCAAAAAGCACAAAATCATTGCTATGACAAATTCGTACCATGGGAAAACTGCCGGGGCACTCTCAATTACCTATTCCGAGAAATACAGGAAGGCATTTGGTTCACTCCTGATGAAAAACGTTGAATTCATAGAATATAACAATATGGAAGCTTTAAATATACTGGAGAAAGACCCCGACATAGCCGCGGTATTTTTTGAACCGGTACAGGGTGAGGGTGGAATAAACATACCCTCCAGGGAATATGTAAAAGAATTGAGAAATATAACGGAAAAAAATAATATCATACTTGTTGCTGACGAGATACAGTCAGGTCTTGGAAGAACAGGAAAGATGTGGGCACATGAGAATTTCGGGATTAAACCAGATATCATAACAATAGGAAAGGGTATCGGTGGTGGAATGCCACTGTCTATAACTGCCGGAAAACCTGAATTTATGGATAACCTGGCAAAAGGAGAGCAGTCTTCTACAACCGGTGGCAATCCTCTGGCAATGGCTGCGGGAAGTGCAGTAATCAAACAGCTGGACAGAGGTATGATTGAAAGTGTTGCCAGAAAGGGAGAACTTTTCAGAAACGAATTACGATCCGGTATAGAGGATGCCAGAATAGTCAAAGAAGTAAGGGGCCTCGGTTTGATGGATGCAATTGAACTAAGAATAAAATTCCTGCCGGTATTGATGGAAATGATCAATAGAGGCGTGCTTCCATTATATTCAGGTATAAATATAATCAGGATGCTTCCTCCATACGTCATATCAGATTCAGAACTTAAAGATGCCGCCGCCATCATGTCTGAAGTAATACTATCCGCGGAGAAAGGTGTTTTACCGTGAAAATTACTATGTTGCTGGATATTATGCGCTGGGAGGAAAAGGCAATCCTGAAATCCATGCAGGATAAAAATATCGATGTGCAATTGCTCAATGTAAAGGATATGAACCTTAATCTGGAAAAGGCAAATTATGACTTCGGTGACATATCATTGCAGAGGAGCACCGGATATTATAGAAATGTACATTCTACTGCATATGTAGAATTTACAGGCCACAGAATACTTAATGATTTTAACTCTACTATTATTACCGGGAACAAAATGTTTACCTCAACTCTGCTAGCACATCAGGGAATTAGAATTCCGAAGACTTTCGTTTCGTTTTCAACTGAAAAATTTCTGGAATCTTTTAAAACAGATTTCAACGGAAGGGCTGTAACCAAACCTGTTACAGGTAGCTGGGGTAGGATGATTTCTCTTCTGAACGATTATTATGCGGCAATGGACGTCTCGGAATATAAAGAATATATGTATCCTATATACCAGGTAAATTATACGCAGGAATATATCAATGATTTCAACCGTGATTTACGGGTATTCCTTGTAGATGACCGTGCTGTGGCAGGAATTTACCGGTATAGATCAGGGGAGGACTGGCGTACAAATACTGCCCTGGGGGGTAGAGCTGAGCCACTGAAAATTACCTCAGAAATAGAGGATATTGTGGAAAAGATTCATAAAGCGCTGGGTTCAGGTATCTACGGAATAGACATCCTGGAATCAAAGGATGGATTTTTTGTCAATGAGGTCAATGGGAACACAGAATTCAAGAATACAGTTCCGGTAACAGGGATCAACATACCTGACTATATTTCAGAATACCTTATTTCAGAGGCCAAAAAATGAATCCGGAGGATATGCTGCTAGAAATGCTGAATACTTATTCACCGAGCGGGGATGAAGGTGAAATCGCTAAATTGATCCGTGATTACATGGTCGATCTTGGCTTTCATGATCCCGTAATAGATGAACAGCTAAATGTAATATCCGTAAACGGCACGGGAAAGCCATCGGTATTCATATGCGGGCATGAGGACACAGTTCCAGGGATTCTTCCCGTAAAGAGGGAGGGAAACCTCATATATGGCAGAGGTGCTGTGGATGCCAAATCATCACTGCTGGCATTGATTCTTGGTGCAAAAAAAGCCCTTGACAGTGGTTTCAGAGGCAAATTGCTCATATCTGCGGCATCAGGCGAGGAGAGTGACAGTAAGGGCATTAATAAAATAATGGAAGACTATCATGGTTATGATTATGCTATATTCGGTGAACCTGGAGGTGCCATGAACATAACCGCAGGATACAAGGGCAGAATATTGTTAAAGGTCGATAAGAAAACTGAAACACATCACGCCAGTTCATCATGGATGGAAACAAATGCTATTGATTCACTCATGGATCTCTGGTTTTCCATAAGATCTAAATACGGGAAAAATAAGGATTTTAATTCAGTAACTGCGGGCATCACCAAATTTACTGGCGGTGAATATGATAATATGACCCCGGAATATGCCTCCATGTACATTGATCTGAGATATCCCAAATCAATATCAGAAAATGAGATTGTCAATGAAATAAAATCTGATATGGAAAATATACTTATAAAAAACTATTCCTATAACATTGAAAACAGAACGGAGCCATATATATCGGACATAAAAAGCCCTATTGTGCAATCTTTCAAAGAGGCAATAAAGAAAAATGGCATGTCGCCGAAACTCATATTCAAGAGTGGATCGGGAGATATGAATACTCTCGGGAACTTCTGGCATATACCGGTTATAACCTATGGACCTGGAGATACAAGGCTTTCCCATACACAGAATGAAGTCATAGACATCAGCGATTTTTATAAAGCAATTGATGTTGTATCTGATTCACTTAAATTACTGTCCAGTGATCTCAACAACGATTAATAAAGCCCTACTTGCCCGGTAAATAATCTTCTATATTTTTGGCATTTTCCATTAATATCCTGCACATACCGGAGGGTGAATTTTTGTACATGGTCGTGATCGTCGTTGATATATTATTCTCGCATTTTCTATATATTGTGTATGCTATATAAATAGCAAAATTTTCCATATATAATAATGAGTCCCCATAGAGTTCATGTGATAATGATCTCATTTTTCTTATCCATGAAGCATTGGGTTCAACCGAGCCTATTATTTCTATGAAAAACCGGCTACATGTATCCTGGTCTATATTTGTCTCTCCTAATTTTCTTGTGAAAAACGTTGCAAAATCCATGTCTGATGAGAAATTCTCGTAATATTTCATTGAAATTTCAAACATCAATGGAAATGATTTAATTATTGCAGGCATCAAAAAGTCAGTTGCCATATGAATTCTTTTTTTATTACGTGATATAAGTCCCATAAATCTGGATGTTTTTTTCACTGTATTCCTGTGCTTATTACTGTACAGTATTCTGGAATAACGATTTATAACCTGATAATAAAAAACATTCCATTTTGTTTTACCATTATCATCAATCCTATTGAGCGCAGGAATGGGTTTTTTTGCAATATTTCCAATATACCATATCCTGGTAATATAAATTTTTTTATTTGTGATAAATTTAAAAAATAAAAGGGCATTTTCAACTATTTCCCTGATATACCTTCTTCTACCTATTTCCATATTTTTCGTTTCAATTCTACTGATTTTTGGAGGCAGAAACATAGATATGAATTGAAATATGAATATAAATTATTATGGATGTTGAAACAAAGCGACATCCTCTCCACTCCAGGGCAGGAAGCTTTCCGCTTCTACATTTAAATATTAGGAGTTCCGGACTATAAATGAAATCAATTTCCTTTATAATCTGGTTTCCTCTTTTCCAGGAATGCCTTTACACCTTCCTTGAGGTCGTTACCCGCGTATAACATCCCCATAGAAAGCGATTCTTCGTCCAGATTGATTTTTGCAGTATTATATATGAGGCGTTTTGCTACATAAACGGAAGCTGGCGATATCTTTTCTGAAAGACTTTTAGCCAGCTCCTTCGTATTTGCATCGAGATTTTCGGTGTAAAGCCTGGTCAGTATTCCATATTCATATGCTTTTTGCCCTGTTATTCTTTCACAGGATAAGATCATGTCCATCGCACGTGATATGCCTATTAAATTAGGCAATCTCTGGCTTCCTCCATATCCAGGAATAAGACCCAGGGATGTTTCAGGGAATCCAATAGTAGAATCAGGCACGGAGGTCCTGATATCACACGCAAGGGCCAGTTCAAAACCTCCGCCGAGTACATAACCATTGAGTTCGGCTATGAATATCTTGTTCATCCCGGTAATTCTGTCAAATATATGCTCTCCTGTACTGGCTATTTTCATGAACATGAACGGGTTGCTGATGAACTGTGAAAGGTCTGCACCGGCCGAGAACGCTCTTTCATTACCTTTTATTATTACAACATTTACGTTGTTTGCTTCCTCGATGGCATCAAGCTGGTGATCAATTGCTTTCAGTAATTCAAAGCTCATAAGGTTGTTTTTTCCATTCATCAGAGTGATTATACCGACTTTTCCATCAATCTTGTAATCTAAAATACCCGATTTCTCTTCCTTTTTAACTTCCACAGATTTTTTGTTGAATACCTCTTTCATTTTATGTTCTTTCAGTGTCACGGATGGCTTAAATATCTCTATACCGTACTGTTTCTGCAGCCTGTCAAGCGTTTCTATAACCTCATCGTTGCTTAGCCCGTTTGCCACAGTTACCGGCCCGAAAGGCCTGTTCAACCCATATTTCACTCCGGTTTCAATGTCTTCCGGTGTTGCAACGTTATCTTCAATCAACTTTGTTGCCTCATTTATTTCCAGGGCAAACATATCCATCAGGTTAATTTTGTCACTCTCTTCGGCAGGAGGAATGATAGCCTTTCCGTTTTCCCATTTATAAATTCCCTCTCCGGTTTTTGCCCCGAGTTTTTTTGCTTCTATGAGGCTATCAAAGGCATGGCAATTGCTGTAATCGGGGGAAAGTTCCTGGCCATAATACTTCAGGGAGTCAACGACGGTATCAAGGCCCACATAATCAAAAAGCTGATAAGGGCCCATGGGTAATCCCTGGGATTTAAAGTAATTGTCTATTGCTTCCGGTTTGGCCACTTTATTTCCATAAGCATTGCAGAGAAGTAGCATTTCAGGAGCTGATATTCTGTTTACAACGAAGCCGGCTTCGTCTTTCAGTACTTTAATAGGTACTTTTCCAATTTTTTTGGATATTTCATATATTTCCTCAATATATTCCATGGATGTTTTATCACCTTTTATCACCTCTACAAGCTTCATAAGTATAGGGGGATTGAAAAAGTGCATTCCAAGAAATCTCTCGGGATTTTTTATTTCCTTTGCCATTTCCGTAATTCGTATATTGGATGTGTTGGAAGCTACAATTTTATCTGTATGGTCTGCAATTTCCTTTAGTACCTTCACCTTTATATTGTATATTTCAGGAACCACTTCAATGGATAAATCTGCATTTTTTACTGCCTCTTCAATAGTATTAAAATATTTTATGTGATCCAATGCTGCCTGTTTCCCAGCCTCGTCTATTTTCTTCGAGGCAAGAAGCTTATCAAGGCTATTATTCAATCCTTTCTTTGCTTTCTCTATGACCTCTGGATAAAAATCTTCCAGATTTACATCATAGCCATTCAATGCAAAAACTTCTGCTATGCTGTGCCCCATTACACCGGCACCGATAACTGCTACCTGCTTAATCATGATAATGCATATTTTTTAACTTTAAAGTCTTTTTCATTTACACTTTATAGTTAAATGATACGGATCAATTTTTAGATAATTCTTCTATAGAAATATTATAAAGTACGACGGTATGAAAAGTGAAATGAAGTTTCGATTCGTTCATATGTAATTTTTTACAAGGTTAACGTTGTAATGGGAAAACTTATAATACAAATGATTATCATAATTCATGGTAGACTTTAAGCTGACAATCAACAATCTCCTGGATGCTGCCGTAAGATCTAATGGAAATCAGCAGATAGTGTATGGAAATAAAACCATAACGTACAAATCATTCGAAAAGAATGTAAAAAATTTTGCGGCAAACCTCAGGAAAATCGGTGTGAAGCCGGGGGATAGAATAGCTGTTCTGGATTATGATACCATAAATTATCTCTATTGTTATTACTCAATCCCCATGATAGGCGCGGTAATTCATATGGTTAATATCAGATATCCATCGGAGATACTATACTATACAATAAAAAATTCGGAGGATTCATATCTTGTAGTGAATGCCGATTTCATGCCACTGATTCTCCAGTACAAGGATATGTTTGATTTTATCAAGGGATTTATCGTGTATTCAGAAAAAGGCCATGATAAATATGATCTCAGGAACGTATATTTCGTCGATGACCTCCTGAAGGATGCAGAATATAAGGAGAGACAGCCGGATGAAAATAGCATGGCAACTCTTTTCTATACCTCCGGAACCACCGGACTTCCCAAGGGCGTTTACTATTCACATAAACAACTTGTACTCCATAGCCTGGCATCATCTGTGGCTTTGGCGGATGAACCGATATCTTTTAAAAGGACGGCTGTTATGCTTCCGCTTGTTCCCATGTTCCATGTTCATGCATGGGGAATCCCATATTTCACTATCATGCGGGGGATAAAATATGTTCTTCCGGGAAAGTATGAATGGGATAGAATAGTGGGAACAATGGAAAAAGAAAAGGTTACAAATTCTGCAATGGTACCTTCAATACTTTACCTGCTGTTGCAGGCAAAACGTGGACCGGAAGTGATGGGGAAACTGAAATTGACAACTATTATAGGCGGTGCAGCACTCAATGAAGGTCTGGCTAAAACTGCCGAATCCCTCGGCATGACCGTTATAACCGGTTATGGCATGTCCGAAACAGGTCCTATACTGACACTGGCAAGTTATAGTAATGCCGTTATGGAATTTGACAGCGAAAAGAAGCAGGAATACAGAAGAAAAACAGGAATACCCATACCATTTGTCAATCTGCGTGTTGCATCCGGTGGAAAAGACGTTGAGAAAAACAATAAAGAAATCGGTGAAATAATAGTTCAGGCTCCATGGCTTACGGAAGGATACATAAAAGACCCGGAAAAAACTGCAAAACTATGGAAGGATGGCTGGCTTCATACTGGCGATCTTGCAACCATGGATGAATATGGATATATTAAAATCGTAGACAGGGAGAGCGATGCGGTAAAGTCCGGTGGAGAATTCATTCCATCCATGGTACTGGAGGATCTTATCAGCACGGTACCAGGTGTCGGTGAGGTTGCAGTTACAAAAAAGGCGGATGAAAAATGGGGAGAGCGCCCTGTTGCCTTCATAAAGGGAACCGCAAGCAGGGAAGCAATAGAAAAAGTAATGAAAGAATATGTTGACACAGGAAGAATAGCCAAATTCTGGCTACCCGATGATTACATATTTGTGGATGAATTTGAAAAAACAGGAACCGGAAAGATAAATAAAGTGGTTCTGAGGAAAAAGTTGGAGTGAATAATATGGAAGAAGTTTATATAGTAGACTACAGGAGAATACCGTTCTCAAGGGCACGGCCCAGGGAACCGGAAAAGGATGTGTATAATGATTTAAGAATGGATAAAATGCTGTCAGAACTGATTAAGCTCTCTGTCAAGGAGACGAAAATCAATCCAGCTGAAATCGAGGATGTAATAACCGGTTGCGCCTTTCAGGCAGGTGAAAACTGGACATACGGTGGAAGACACCCAGTGCTGCTGGCTGATTTACCGGTATCCGTGCCTGCCATGTCCATGGATCGGGCATGCTCATCTTCATTGAATGCAACAGCAATTGCATCCATGGAAATTATGACTGGAAGGGCAGGCATTACCATTGCTGGTGGAATGGAGCACATGACCCATGTGCCACTGGGAATAGATAATCCGTTTATAAAGCCAAATATGGAACTCATGGTCAATCCAAAATATGCCAAATTCAATATGAATGTATCATATAACATGGGGTTGACAGCAGAAAAACTTGCAGGTTTGAGGAAAATATCCCGAGATGAAATGGATGAATATTCCTACAACTCACACAAGAGGGCAGAAAAAGCATACGAAGATGGTTTCATGAAAGGCGAACTCATGCCTGTTACGGTTAACGGCACTACCATAGATAAAGATCTGGGGATAAGAAAGGATGTTTCCCTTGAACAGATCAAATCATTGAGGCCGGCATTCGCGGAAAATGGAGTAATAACCGCAGCCAATTCATCATCTCTTAATGATGGAGCATCAATGGTAATGTTAATGTCCGGATCAAAGGTTAAAGAATACGGAATGAAACCACTTGCAAGAATAGTTGATTTTGCCGCAGCTGGTGTTGATCCCACAATAATGGGTGCCGGTCCGGTTCCAGCAACAGAGAAGGTACTGCAAAGAAACAAACTTTCCCCGGATGATATCGATTACTGGGAAATAAACGAGGCCTTTGCTGTTGTGGTTCTCAACGCAGTACATGCATTCAACCTTGATCTTGAAAGGGTGAATATACATGGTGGTGGCATATCAGTAGGGCATCCTCTTGGTGCCACGGGCGCGAGGCTTGCAGGTACCCTGGGAAGAACCTTACAGGCCAAAAAGAAAACTCTTGGAATAGCCACATTATGTGTTGGTGGCGGCCAGGGATATTCAATGTTACTGGAGCGTGTTTAAATGTTTGAAGAACTGGATGATTACAGAAACAAAATCAGGGAGTTTGCCCTGAAAGAATTTACAGAAGAGGTTGCTGCTGAGTACGATAGAAAGGAATCATATCCTGACTATCTTAGGAAAAAATCATTATCACTAGGGATAGTAGATATGCAGAATCCTGCCAAGGTACTGATAGCCATAGAGGAGCTCTGTAGGGTGGATGCTGGCCTCGGCATAGCACTTACGACACCATATTTCGGCAGTGAGGTTATCATGCTATTCGGCAATGATAAGCAGAAGGAAATCCTGAACGATGTATATCGTGGGAAGTATATACTGGGGCTTGGTGTAACAGAACCATCGGGTGGAAGTGATGTTGCAGCCCTGAAAACTACCGCCAAAAAGCAGGGCAATAAATACATACTCAACGGTTCAAAGATGTTCATAACCAACGGTGCAATAGCAGATTATCTGGTCATACTGGCAAGAACATCAGAGGATTCAAATCCACACCACGGCCTCAGTACATTTCTTCTGAACACCAAATCAAAGGGTTTCAGTGCAACAAAACTGGAGGACAAGCTCGGAGTAAGGGCAACAAACACCGCCGAACTTCAATTCAACAACATTGAACTGTCCGAGGATGACCTTATAGGTGAAGAGGGCAAGGGTTTTTACTATATTATGATGTTCTTCAATATCAGCAGAATTTATGTTGCAGCGCAGTCCATCGGCATAGCCAGGGGGGCTTTTGATAAAATTAAATCTTACATAAAGGAGAACAATATCAAGGACGAGGATTCTATGTTCCAGCTTTCTGATGTGGGAACAAGAATAGAGGCTTCCATCCAGATGACATACAATGCAGCATCCTATCTGTTTGAATTCAAGCCAAAACCTGAACTCACAAGCATGGCAAAGGCTTATAGCAGTGAAACTGCAGTTTTTGCAGCTGAGGAGGCAATGGAAATCCTCGGAGACCGGTCACTGTATGAAGACGTCCAGAGGATATTCAGGAACGCAAAAATTATGGAAATCTGGGAAGGTACAAGTGAAATTGAGAAACTCGTTATTGCTAGATACATATTGAAAGGTGAATAAAATGGAAGAGGAAAACAATATACTCAGGGAAACTGTAGCAGAATTCTGTGAAAAAAACCTTGATGAAAAGAAAATAGAAACAGATGGAATCGATAAGAAATTAACACAACTCTTGGCGGAACAGGGATTCCTTGGGTGTGCAATACCCGATAAGTACTCCGGATCGGGACTGGATGAAACATCTTACGAAATTATTCTTGAGGAAATTGCAAAATATTCCCCCACGGTGGCAATGAGAATATTTGTCTTAAACTCTATGTACTATCCGGCTGTTAATGGTACTGCAGCAGAAGAAACATTGAAGGATGCATCAACGGGAAAAATTAATATTGCGGTAGATTTTATCAATAAAAAAACTGGTAATGAATCTGTTTCAGGAAAGATCAAGGGCACACTGAAAAACATACTTGGAACAGATGCCGATAAACTCGTCGTATTCAATGATGGTACATCCCTTGTTTCAGGACCCTTTAAATCGGAGTCCAGGGATTTCATGGGCTTCCGCGGATTGAAGTTTGGTGACCTATTCCTTGATAACAGTGTTCAGGTTCTCGATAAAAGCAACAGATTGTCAGAAATAATGGAAAAAGCATACGGTCCCGCATCAGCAATCGCACTGGGCATGATAGCCAGTGCACTGCAGAAGGCTATAGACTATACAAATGTAAGAAAGGCATTCGGCAGCCAGCTCAGGGATTTCGAACCGGTTTCTTTCAGGCTGGCAAGGTTCAGGTCCACAGAGGTAATTTTGAGAAATTCACTTTATGGCAAGGTAGACCCATATTACACATTTAACTTTGCCATGGAGCACCTAGTGGAAATTGCAAGATATTCTGTAAATACTCACGGTGGATACGGGTATTTCAAGGATTTCGGTGTTGAGAAGTTTTACAGGGACGCCATTGTGATGAAATCCATATTCTACGGCACAGAAGAACTCAGAAAGCTTACCGATCATGTTTACTCTGAAAAAATAAATTTTATATAAGTTAAATATATTTTTATAATTATCAGTGAAATATTTTCGCACTGTAAGCATAGATTGAAGAATTTTTGTAACAATCTTTTTTCATGCCAGCCTTTATGCATGTTTCCATTATGAATTCATCCATGGTTAAATTATTCTCTACCGCAACCTGTGGAAGCAGTGTGCCTGAATATATTCCATTTTCTATATAAACACCGTATTTTCCCGGAACGGCTAACCGTATATCTTTATATTCTACCTCTTTCAATTCACCTATTACTGTGACCTCTATAGAAATTCTATTGATCTCATCATTATTCATGGGATCAAACCTGGGGTCTCTGTATGCTGCATTCCATGCTGCTTTCTCCACAGCCTTTACCAGTGGCATCACGGGCTTCAGATAACCTATGCACCCCCTTAACCTATTATTCTCGGTCAGGGTGACAAAAGCCCCTGCCCTGTTTTCCAGTTTTTCAGGAATGTTATCTATCGGTTTATCATCACCGGTTATGGCATTTCTTGCAATGTCTATCAGTGTTTTTCCATCTGCATCATTTAAATTTTCAATGAACTCATCCTGTAACATAATAAGATATATCAATCATTCAGATATATAGATTTTTAGTATATGGATCGTATCATTCATGAACTGTATGACTATTCAAAAAGTATATTGAAAATTATTTATTAAGAAAAATAATGTTTTAACATTATTTTTGAAACTTTTATATAAACTTTATATAAAGCATAGTAATCCTTTTATATGGATAATACCAGGGAAGCCTATGTCTCCGGTGCATTCTACCCGGACGATTATGAAAAACTAAAGAATGATATAAAAAGTTATTTGGATATAACTACTCCGGACTTAACCTATAAAAAACTAATCGGGGCCATTGTTCCACATGCAGGTTATATATATTCAGGCAGGACAGCTGCGTATGCCTACAGCATAATAAAAAATTCCAAAAAAAGGGATTTTTTAATTATAGGGCCAAATCATTCAGGATATCCTTCCTATCCTGCTATTTACCCGGACGGCTACTGGAACACACCCATGGGATATGCAAAAGTAAACTCTGAACTTTCAAGTAAAATTCTTTTAAAGTCCAACATTATAAGGGATGATAAAGAGGCACATATGATAGAGCACTCCATTGAGGTTCAGATCCCGTTTCTCCAGTATATTTTTAACAATAATTTCACATTTTCACCCATGGTTCTGGGCAATCAGAGTCAGGCTATGTCGCGAAATATAGCAGAAACTATAGAGACACTGGAGGAAAAGCCAATCCTGCTCATAAGTTCAGATCTCAACCATTATAATGGGTATAATAGAAACAACGAGCTTGATAATATAATAATAAGGGATATTGAGGAACTGCATGTAGGAAAATATTATGAAGATATAAAGAAATATGGCATATCTGCCTGCGGTTACGGAGCCATAGCTGTACTTATGATGGTAACCCGTCAGATGAAAGGGAAAATAGCACTTTTGAATCACAGCAATTCCGGGGATTATGGGACAGATCGTGATAGGGTCGTAGGGTATGCATCTATGATAGCATATAAATAATAATTCCGGACATGAAATTATAATTTCCGGAGAAATTGATATAGTATAAATATCTGTAATGCGATTAAATATATATGGAAGCCAGTTTATATGAAAAAAAGGGCGACAGAATACGGTGCACAGCCTGTGAAAGATACTGTTACCTGAGGGAAGGCCAGAGTGGCTTCTGCGGGGTCAGGACATTCAAAAACGGGGTTCTGAATCTTGATGTTTATAATTATCCATCCGGCTATAATGTAGACCCTATTGAGAAAAAGCCTGTTCTGCATATGTATCCCGGTTCAAGAATACTTTCCTTTGGAACTTCAGGATGCAATTTTGCATGCAAATACTGTCAGAATTATGAAATGAGCCAGAGAAAAACCGTTGAAGGTGAATACATGACACCTGAAAAAATAATTAAAATAGCCAGAAAATTGCAGGTGGACGGTATAGCGTATACATATAATGAACCCACAATTTTCATGGAATTTGCACATGATGTGGGAATCCTGGCTCATAAACAGGGGTTATTCAACATATTTGTAACCAATGGTTACGAAACTCCAGAATCCATGGAAATGGCAGCTGAATTTCTGGATGCTATGACCATTGATTTCAAGGGAAACGCAGAGGAAAAATTCTATAACCGATATATATCCGTAATGCACCCGGATTTGATATATAAAACCATAGAATCTGCACTGAATCACGGGATCCATACAGAAATCACTGATCTTGTTATACCAGAGATCGGAGACAATCTTGATGCTGCGGAAAAGATGATAGCAAAAATAAAGGATATCGGTGGGGAATACATGCCCGTAAGTTTTCTTAGATATCACCCTGATTACAAATTATCCCTGCCCTATACGCCCCTCGAAACATTGAAAAAACATTATAACCTTGCCAAATCCATGGGTATGCATTATGTTTATCTGGGCAATGTCCGGGAAGAAAATTATGAAAATACATACTGCCCTGGATGTGGAGCACTCTTAATTCAAAGGCATGGTTTTGATTCAACCATAATAAATCTGAACTCCGATGGTAGCTGCACACATTGTGGCTTCCAAACCGGAATACTTCTTAAGACTGATATTATCCAGTAATATTTTTCATAGTCAGCGGCATATTTTTTTCAATAATTTTTTTTGTGGATACCGCTTTGTTGGCTATGTAGGCGTCAATAAATTCATTGCTCACATAATATACCAGAAGAAAATCAAGAATAACCTCTTCCTCTTCAAGGTTTTCAATCTTTCTGAATAGGTGGTCACAGGATATCCCTGAAATTAGATATTTAGATATTTCCCTTCTCATTATAACGTATCTCATGTATGTCACAGTTTATAAAGTTCAGGTCTCCTCTGCCTGAGGACAGGCATTTTCTTCCTTACGGCCGCAATTCTTTCCGGATCGACCGTAGCATAGATCATGTCCTCATCTTCCGCAGCCCGGTTTCTAATTGTTCCTATGGGATCGGTAAATGTAGTTATTCCTGTAAAGCCACCGTTTACCATATTGGACGTCGCAAGATAAACCGTGTTTTCAAGGGCACGGACTGAAACAAGAGATAGCCACTGCTCCCCCTTAACCGGACCTGAAAACCAGGCAGAGATAAGAACGATCATATCCACATCATTAAGTGAATAATTCCTGAATACTTCTGGGAACCTTATATCATAACATATAAGCATGCCAAAATTTATCCCTCCTATTCTTGAAATTTTAAATGGTCCGTTGCCATATGTATAGATATCTGATTCCTTATATCCAAAGGCATCGTATAAGTGCGATTTCCTGTAATAATTATTCAGTTCACCTTCATGTATAAAGACTGCTGTATCATAATAATTATTATCATAAACTTCATTTATCCCTGTAATTATGCCGATTTTGTTTACTATTGATATTTCCTTCAATTTTTTAATATAATTCCCGTTCAAAGGTTCAGAATTTTTAATTACATTATCTTTATAAGGAGAATAAAACATGTAATATTCCGGGAATACTATTAGATCTGCCGAATTCGAAGCTGCAACACCAGAGTAATATTCTATATTCCGCAGGCTGATATCCTTTTCTGCAACAGGATTCAACTGTGTTAATGCTATTTTTAACATATATATACAATCCATTTAAATATAAAAATCATGCGCTTGATTTCACAAAATGAAATATTACGATTAATCCTGAAGGTGCAGATGGATTTATGAGACTCCAGCAATACAAAGAATCTTTTAAAATTATTTAAATAAGACCGCTGAATATTCATATATGAAAACTATACGTATCGGTGCACTGGCTGACTCTGGCGATCTGTACCCATTTATACCATTAATAGAAAAGAAGATAAAAAGCGATGATTTCAATATGGAATTTGAATTTATACCTACCGTCCAGGAAGTCAATGACAAGATTGTTAAGAAAGAAGTTGACATTTCAGTTCCATCTGCCGCTCTCTATCCATATATACAGAAAGATTACTTCATTCTTTCCAGTGCAGTAGCATCCGCGGTGGATGGGATAACCGGAATGCCTATTCTTGCAATGAAAAATATGGATATGGATGAAATCAAAAATTCAAAAATTATTGTACATGGTTTGAATACAACAGCATTCAATCTTTATAAGCTATTGATTGGCAAATACAAAAAGCTTGTTGTGGTTCACAGAGTTCTGGATGAGGTCAATGCCATGGTTGAGGAAGACGGTGTTATGGTAGCTGTCCACGAACTTAAAGCAATGTATGATTTAAAGAAAATGGGTGTTGAGCCAAAGAGGATCGCCAGTATGTGGGAAATGTGGAAAGAATTATCAGGAAACAAGCCCATGCCAATGGGTACAGTAGTTATAAATTCGGATATCGGTGAAGAATATGCTCTCAAGTTCAAGGAATTATACAACAGGAGTAAAAAATATGCAGAGTCCCACATGGATGAAATTCTGCCGGTAGATGTAAAGATTATGAGGGAGGTGCAAAATTCCGATATCAGTCTGGACATAATAAAAGGTACAATCGGGGCCGATGTCAAAGAATATAACGTATCCTTAGATGATGTAAAATCAGGGATGGAATTTTTCTATGATATAATGTACAGGAAAAACCTACTTCCTGGCGTTAAAGAGTTAAGATTAATTTAAGCTTGCCCGGTGGAAAGTCCTGTGCGTCAGTGTTGAAATAGTATCATTTTAGAATATTTATCAGAAATTTTAAAGTTCCATATATTTTTCCTATTCCTATAAAATCAGTATAAAAAATAAATATAAGCTTTAACTTATAAACTCCTGATTAGAAGTGGGCCCGACCGGATTCGGACCGGTGACCTTCTCCGTGTCAGGGAGACATCATACCACTAGACTACGAGCCCTTCTAGGTTCATTTAAAGATAATATATAATTTTTTACATTAGAAAATTCATTTGAAAGATACGTTTCCCGTATATGACAACAATGCTCTTATACACATAATCAATATTATATAGAATGGTAGTTAGAGATTATTCACTTTATATTAAAAGCCTTATGCGCGAGAATAACAGAAAAAATGACGTTGATAAACCTGTTTCCATATGGAAGGAACTTGATAGGTTGAGAGGATATCCAGAGAAAACAATGGTATGTATTTTCAGAACGACTGGATGTGCATGGTATAAATTTACAGCATGTTCAATGTGCGGTTACTTCAATGATACATCTCCCGATATAATTGATGAAAATCTGATGCATCAGATAGATACACTTTACGATTCACTTGGGGATACTAAAGTTTTGAAAATTTTCACCTCAGGAAGTTTCCTTGATTCCAATGAAGTCCATCCCGCCGTGAGAGATTACTTTATTCAGAGGATTAAGGATAAGGTTGAAAAATTACTTGTGGAATCCAGAACAGAATATATCCGGCCAGAAATACTTGAACCATTCAAGAAAGCTGGAATAGATTTACGTATTGCCATAGGCCTAGAAAGTGCGGATGATTATATAATGAAATATTCGGTGAACAAGGGGAGCACCATGAAAAAGTTTATCGATGCCGCAAGTGTTTTAAACAGAGAGAAAATTGAATTGAGAACATATCTTTTATTCAAACCGCCTTTTATTTCAGAAAAAATGGCTATGGAAGATATAATGAAGTCAGTGAAAGCTGTTGCACCCTATTCCACGGATATATCCATCAATCCCATGAATATACAGAAAAATACTCTGGTGGAAAAGCTCTGGAAGAAGGGCCTTTACAGACCACCCCGGCTTTATTCTCTTGCAAAATTACTGATAGATCTGGGCGATGAATACCCAGTTCTTTCCTATCCAACAGGAGGAAATCGTGAGAGAGGTGTTCATAATGATAAATATGACAGGGAACTTCTGGACCTAATAGTTCAGGGGTCACTCGATCACGATTTTAAGCAACTTTCACAGTACTATAACTCTCTTGATCTGGCAGAATACAACTATCACATAGAGCTTGAGGATAGGATGTTCTTTCAGGGTGATTACGATACGTTATTAAAAAGACTTTCATCTTCATCTATCACCTATTAATTTTTTGAGATATTTCAGTTTTTCTTCTATATTTTCAATTATAGATAATGAATTATTATTGAATTTTATTGTATCAAACATTATTTCCGGATTTTCAGAATATTTTATGGCAGAAAGTTCACATAATTTTTTGTGAGATGTGGTTTCTATGTTTGTTTCCACCGTGTCTGATATATATGAAAGTATGTACGGCTTTATGAGCAGTTCCTCCATAAGTTTATCATGTTCAAAGGAGGTCATGGAAATAATGTTATATTTCTTAAATAGCTCCGAGATCAGTTCAAATGTATTTTTCGGTGAGATATCTGATATAAAAAGTATATCTTTATTCGTTTTATAGGAAAGTGGGCCAAACATGGGATGCAAACTTATTACTTTATTCGAAAATTGTCTCATAGGAGATTTTACTGAGGTCAATTCGATAAATGTCCGGTAATCGGGGTATGTATTTATTATATCCATGGCTGCCTTCAAGGGGACTGCGAGAAATGCTATTTCAGCTTTCTTCAATTCTTCTGATAATTTATCCTCATCGGCAATATCGATACCAGTTGAACCGGGTAAAATTTCCATTAAAGTTTTTCCCAATCTTCCCTGTGAACCGATTATTAAAATTTTCATTTTATTCAATTGCAACATTGTATATCTGTTTTTTATTTTCCATAAATTTTTCAGATATCAGCATAATATCATTATTTATCATTATATCCTGATTCAAATCCGTGTTAAGCTTAATTATCAAATCCGGGTTATCAATAGTATCTATGATGTGGTGACCCGCAAGAGCCATTATCCCGGAAACCATTCTGTCGTGGCATGCTATAACTGTTCCGGCATTTAGAATATTAGATAGGAGAAAAATCAGATTTTCATATTTTCCAGCATATTTTATATATTTAACTCCATTTTTCTCTTCAGAATAATTGACCCAGTCAAAATGTATTTTTTCCTCATAGTGGATTGAAAATTCAAAGAGTATATTAAGTATTGATTCCTCGAAGGCGTCAGAGGGCAAAGTTTTCAAAATATCTATTTCTCTTTCCCGGTTTCTTACACTCATACCCTCAGAATTCTTGAAATCCCCAATCTTACCGGCAAGTATTCTCCTTTTTTCCAGGAGGTCAAGTATACCTTTTGAATTCAGGTAAATTTCATTTCTTAAATTGTCCAATTCGTTGATAAATACTATCACCTATGATAGAGTATATCTATCATATATAAAAATTTTACAATTAACAGGGGGCAAACAAAAAACTTTAAATTGCCAGAAATTATAACAAATTCATTGAAGCTCAGTGATCTCGGGGAACGGGAAGTTATAGATATACTGGCAGGAAAACAACGTGATATTGATGACTGTGCAGTATTGAATTGTGGTGATACGGACCTCCTTCTGTCTACGGACCTGATAACCCGTGCTACCCATCTTCCGGAGGGCACAAGTCCGTTTCTGGCTGGAAAATTCTTTGCTGCCATAAATCTCAGTGATATAGCTGCAATGGCCGGAATACCGGAAGGTATGCTGGTATCTATTTCGGTTTTCCCCGGATATGACATACAATATCTTCAGGAATTTTATAAAGGAATTACCTATGAACTTTCTAGATTCAATGCCTCCATTATCGGTGGAGATACAAAGGAAGGAGAAGATTTTACGGCATCCGGTACAATAATAGGACGTCAGAAACCTGAACTGGTTAGGAAGCGGTCTTATATAGCTCCAGGACAGCAACTCTTTGTAACCAACTCGCTTGGATCAGCAGCCGCAGGTTACATTTATTATAAATACGGTAGAGACAGGCAGGAGGGAATTAAAAAAATGCTGGATATTGAACCGAGAATATCAGAAGCCCAGAAAATCAGTGAAAATGGTGCAAAATTCATGATGGATTTATCCGATGGTATTTATGCATCTATATATCAGATGCATAGAGATTTTGGAACAGGGTTCAGAATTTATATGGAAAATATTCCTGTTGCATCTTCTGTTGCAGAAGCTTCAAAAATCTCGGGCTTTTCAATAGAGGATATAGCCCTTTCATTTGGCGGGGATTATGAACTCCTCTTTACTATAGATAATAAGGACACCGAAAAATTCATGGATGCTATGAAAAATGAAGACATAGATGTCCATAAAATAGGCGAAACATATAATGGGATAAATGAAATACATGATGGATCATGGCGTCCTGTGAATAATAGAGGTTATGAACATTTCAAGGATGTCCCCCTTAATAAATAATATCAAAAAAGTAAATATTTATATAGAAAATATTTATATAGAAGAACAAATATACTTATGATGAACCATAAAGAATATAGCAGGCCCCTTGAATTCGATATAGAACAGGTAAGGAAGAGAAATAAAATGAAGGACAGGGAAGAAATGAAAAAATACAAAGACCTATACAACAGCACTATTGCTGACCTCAATGATTATAAAAGCCTCTATGTACGTCAGAGAACTGAAATGGAAAATTATTCTAAATACAAAGAGAACGAGATCAGCAATATCAGAAAAAACGCAAGCAGTGAACTTATAAAAGAACTCCTGCCTGTTCTCGACACCCTTGATGCCGGTATAGCCCATGACCCGAAACTGGAACCGGTCAAAGCCCAGCTTCTGAAAGTATTGCAGGCCAACGGTTTGCAGGTAATAGAGGCAAAGGGTACTAAATACGATCCCAACATAGAAGAGGCCGTAGGGGTTCTGGACCAGGGAGAGGACGGAACCGTTCTTGAAGAGGTTCAGAAAGGTTATACACTAAATGGAAATGTCATACGGACATCAAAGGTAATTGTTTCAAAAAGGTGATAAAAAATGAGTAAAATAATAGGTATTGATTTGGGTACTAGCAATTCAGCAGCGGCAGTAGTTATCTCTGGAAAGCCGGAATCTATTCCGGCAGCAGAGGGTGTTTCTCTTGGCGGGAAATCATTCCCCAGTTATGTGGCCTTCACAAAGGATGGGCAGCTTCTGGTTGGAGAACCGGCAAGAAGGCAGGCACTTTTGAATCCGGAGGGAACTATATACGGTGCTAAAAGAAAAATGGGAACAGATTTCAAATACAAAATATTCGGAAAGGAATATACACCACAGCAGATATCTGGATTCATATTGCAGAAAATAAAAAAGGACGCAGAGGCTTTTCTGGGGGAGCCGGTAAAAGATGCAGTCATAACAGTTCCTGCATATTTCAACGATAATCAGAGGCAGGCAACTAAGGATGCCGGTGCTATTGCAGGTCTAACTGTTAAGAGAATTATAAATGAACCAACAGCTGCATGCATGGCATATGGTATTGATAAACTGAATGAAACATTGAAAATCCTTATCTACGACTTCGGAGGAGGCACACTTGATGTAACAGTCATGGACTTTGGCCAGGGCGTATTCGAGGTTATGTCTACCTCAGGAGATACAAAACTCGGTGGTACTGATATGGATGAGGCAATAGTAAATTTCCTTGCTGATGATTTTAAATCAAAGGAAGGAATAGATCTCAGGAAGGATAAATCAGCGTATATAAGGCTTAGAGACGCTGCAGAAAAAGCTAAAATTGAACTATCAACAGTCCTGGAATCTGATATTAATCTGCCATATATAACAGCAACCCAGGATGGCCCGAAGCATCTTGAATATAAACTTACAAGAGCAAAATTGGAGGAATTAATTGCTCCTATTGTTGGAAGATCGGCAGAGTCACTTAACAAGGCTCTTGAAGGTGCTAAACTATCAAAGGGAGATATAAATAAAATTATACTTATCGGTGGACCCACAAGAATGCCATATGTCAAGAAGTATGTTGAAGACTACTTCGGCAAAAAGGCAGAGGGTGGAGTAGACCCCATGCAGGCTGTTGCAACAGGAGCTGCAATACAGGGCGCAGTCCTCATGGGTGATATCAAAGATATAGTGCTTATCGATGTAACGCCATTAACTCTTGGAATAGAGACTGTTGGCGGGGTAATGACCCCGTTAATAAGTGCCAATGCGACAATTCCAACAAAGAAGACGCAGGTGTTTTCAACGGCGGCAGACATGCAAACAGCAGTTGACATACATATAGTCCAGGGTGAAAGGCCCCTTGTAAAGGATGATGTCTCACTGGGGAATTTCACACTTACCGGTATTGCGCCCGCTCCAAGGGGAATCCCGCAGATAGAGGTAACATTTGATATTGATGCTAACGGAATTTTGAATGTTTCAGCCAAGGACAAAGGAACAGGAAAATCCCAGAGTATATCAATAAGTGCTTCGAACAAACTATCCAAGGAAGAAATAGAGAAAATGAAAAAAGAAGCGGAACAGTTTGCAGAAGAAGATAAAAAGGAAAAAGAAAATATTGAAACCCTTAACAATGGAGAATCTATGGCATATACTGTGGAAAAAACAATCAATGAAGCCGGGGACAAACTTGATAATGAAACCAAGGATAAAATGAATGGAATTATCAAGGATCTCAAAGACGCTGTAGAAAAGAAAGATGTGGACAAGGTCAAAGAATTGACCGAAACATTAACAAAGGAAATGACCGCAGTATACCAGAAGATGGCTCAGGCACAGCAGCCCAATGAAGGAAGCCAGCAGCAGGGCGAAGAAAGCAATGAATCTTCCCAGGATCAGAACACAGAAAATCAGGACTCGAATGAACAGGGGAACGATGATAATACTGTAAATACCGATTACAAGGAAAATCAATGAGTGGAAATGGCAACAGATTACTATAGTGTCCTCGGTGTGGACAAAAATGCCTCGCAGGATGAAATCAGGGCAAAATTCAGAGAACTGGCAAAGAAATACCATCCTGATGTAAATGCAGGAAGTAAGGAAGCTGAACAGAAATTCAAGGAAGTAGCGGAAGCATACGAGGTACTTTCAGATCCACAGAAGAGGCAGCAGTATGATGCAACAGGTTCCACTTCGTTCGGTGACGGCGGTGGCTCAACAGGGTCAAACTTTAACTGGGAAGACTTTTCCCATTTTGACGATATCAACGATATCTTCAGTAAAATATTCGGGGGAGGTGGATTCAGCGGTGGCAATTCAGGAGGATTCTACGGTGGTTACGATACACAGCCCGATCTGGATATATATATAAAGGTCAATATAACGCTGGAAGATGCATATTACGGTGCATCTAAACCCATTAAATTTAAGCGGAATGCAATGTGTCAGGCCTGTAATGGTTCAGGAGCCGAAGGAGGCATACTTATTACCTGTCCAACATGTCATGGTACCGGAAAGGAGAGAATATCCCGGGGACAGGGTTTCTTTAATTTTGTTCAGGTTGTTGTATGCCGTACATGTAATGGAAGGGGCAAAATACCGAAAACGCCATGTAAGGTATGTGGTGGAAAGGGATATATCCCTAAAATGGAAAACATATCGATTACTATACCCAAAGGTGTTGATACAAATACGAGACTCAGAACGCAGAAACTTGGGAACTCATTCGGCGGCGTTACGGGAGATTTATATGCTGTTGTATATGTACAGCAGAATCCAAATGTCAGGCGTACAGGCGATAATTTATATGTTAAAGAATCCATAGATTTTCCGACTGCTGCACTCGGAGGGACGGTAGAGATACCATTATTCAGGGAAAAATTTAATTTGACTATTCCATCAGGAAGCCAGCCCGACGATGTTTTGAGAGTGAAAGGGGCAGGAATGCCTAAGCTAACATCTCACGGAAATGGCGACCTCCTTGTGGTTTTAAAGCTCCAGGTACCTAAACACTTATCATCAAAGGAAAAAGAACTCATCGAAGAATTGCGTGGAGAACCCGTCAAAAAATCATGGTTCCATATTTGAAACCCATTTTATACCATAAAAATGATAATATTAATTTTTTAGATCTTGTTCACTTATACTTGGATATCAAATAAATACCCCGGTCTAATCCGGAATAATAAAAAATTTTTAAAAGCAATTGATAGTAAAATCATACATATCCTGACATCAACACATTAGAAAATCCAATCATATAATACTAAAGATTTGCATGGAGTTATTTAAAGGCAAAAATTTATTGATTTTTCACGAAAGATAATAGACTTTGAGACATTTTTGTTATTAAATTAAATAAAAAATTAATTTATGGAGAGTTTAAGTATTCTCTCCAGGTTGTTCCTTCCATCATGGGGTTCAGTAATCTTATGTACGGTCCCCTTATTAATGTGTCCAGAACCTTGTCATGTATTTCCCTTGCAGGATGTGCAAATAGAACTCTTCCGATTCCGAACATTGCATCATTAGGACTTGCCCACTCCATATGTACTCTGTATTCTGGTGGTGTGGGTCTTGCTTCTTCATATGTGAATGATCCCTCCTGCTGTGTTGGTACTTCTCCACCAGATTCTAATGATTCATGTATACCCTTTGATTTCAGCTGGAATGATCCTACTGCTGACACTCCAACCTCTTTCAGTATCATGTATCCGAGGAATCCCGGTGCGTTTTCGAAGTCCTTCATGACCTCAACTATGGTTGATTCGAATTCCTTCTCACTCCCTTTCTTTACTGTATGTTCTGATAATGCAATGGTTCTCTGTCCATATGGCATTGATATGGGCGGTACTCCTGATGGATCTCCTGCAGCGAATTTCTTTCCGAACATCACTGTAAAGTCTGCCATTTCAGTGTTCAATGGCATGTTTGCATCTACTATTTCATATAATGGCTCCCATGGCCCATAGACTACCTGTGAAAGGCAGGATGAGCATAGTCTGAATATGGATGAGAAGTTTTCTCTGTGCATATCCTCGTGGTCTTTTATGCTCTTCCACATTGTGTACTGGTAAACATTCATTGTATCCATCTTGGTCATATCCATTGAACCGCCACCCCATCTTGTTCCCATGGGTATTATTCCAAATTGTGCATGGTTCTGGAAACCAACAAAACCTGGATGCCTGGCTGTTACCTGGCAAACTTTTGGACCAACCTGCTGGAACATCTGCATGGTCGTGTCGTTATTCAACATCTCAACCTCATTTATTGCTACATACGGTTTAGGCATTTTTTATCACCATAAGTTAGATTATTATGTCAAATATAAGGTTTATTATTCACATTTGTGACTATTTACATAAATTAATACTGGCACTTGAATTCATTCTAATTATGACTGAACTCGTAAAAAATATTCTAATATGGTATTAAAATATCCTAATTTCAGTAAATATCTAAATTTATTTCTTGATTATTATTTTTTCATTCAGTTTTCACATATTATATATAAATCTCATAGTCAGGAAATTATAATAAAATATTTATAGATATAGAACATTTATATTCATGGTGAGTAACACAATAGAAAATAACAAACCATATTACTTAAAATCACTGTCGCTGGAGGATAAATTCTCTAGATTGGATGCATGGTATAAGGTCGATTTTTTGATAGACAACAATATTCTCACGAAGCAATTTGTTGTCGAAAATAAGACAAATTTCCTGGACTTGTTGACCACCACTGACGAAATGGTCAAGGTACATGCGTGGGTACTTGCAAGAAGGTTCGCAGATGCAGGATATATCACTAAAGAGGATATAGATAAAAGAAAATCATATCTGATTCCCTATGTGCAGGGAGGCGATCTCACGGCATGGTGGAATGCAGTGGATCTAATTAAGGGAGGATATATGGACAGTTCATATATCAAACCGTATAAGAATGTATTTATAGAAAGTCTCAAGAGTGAAAACCCCGGTATAGTTAGCGATGCATGGCACATGGTTCCCATGTTGACCAGTACTAATATCTTAAGCCAATCAGATTACGAGGATAATAAAAAATACCTGTTCAACGTCTTAAAATCCTCAAATCAATATATACGATTGAACGCATGGGAAACAATAATTGACCTGGGGGAAAAGGGCATATTAAAGAAAGAGGATATACTACCATTCAGGAGCCATGCAAAAGAACTCATAGAAGGAGATGACCTGATAAAGTTAACATCCCTGTTTGATACCAACAAGGCCGACTTCATTGTAAGATTGAAAAATCTCGATTTAATTGAATGAATTTTTTAATTTTAAAAGTGTCCAGTCCCCCGTCGTGACATATGATATGAAAATTAAGGTATATTCATAATATCCATACAGCATAAAAGTTGGCATCTATCCTGTCAATTTATTTTCAATAATGATCAACCGTTATCTAGTGTAAGTCTGTATGACTGAGGAGAAATCCTATCGATTAATATGTGAATTGAAATACAAATCTAAAATATTATCCATACCTTTAAAACACTATAATATAACTTACATGATAGTTAATAAAAGCCATATCAGGATACAGGGCATAAAGCAGGAGATAAAGGTAAACGGTCTTGACAGCCTCAATACATCCTTAGAACCGGCAAGTGCTGTATCAATTAAGGATAACAGCAATTATTACGTGAATATAACCGCATATAAGAATAAGGAGAAAGAAACACTACCCTTAGAAGAACAGAAAATGATTTCCTTTGATTTAGGAATAAAGAATCAGTTAACATGCTCCAATGGATTGATAATCAACTACAACATACCCAAATCAAAAAAAGAAAAGAGGATGCAGAGGCAGCTGTCAAGGAAGGTTAAAGGTTCCAATAATTATTATAAGCAGAATAAGAGATTGAATATAGAGCAGAATAAAACAGTCAACAGGAGGCAGGACACAATAAACAAGATAGTCCATTATTTGTCATCAAACTTTGATATTGTAATAACACAGGAAGATCATATATCTGCATGGCTGAGGCTATGGGGCAGGAGAATAGAATCAACAGGCATAGGGGAATAATCCAGGCACTTAAGCATAAAGCCTCAACCCTTATAGCACTGGACAGATTCATACCAACAACAAAGGAATGCTCTAACTGCCATAATAAATATGACATCAGGTTAGATGAGAGGACATATGAATGTCAATACTGTGGATTGATAATAGACAGAGATTATAATTCTGCAATGAATGATATGTATTACGGTATTAAAAAAATAAATGAAAAATATACCTGTGGACCGCATACGGGAATATACGCCTGTGGAGATGAATGCCAATACCTTTGAAGGGCTGAATATAAGTTCGTATGTTAAGGCAAGTACAGTCCATGAAACAGGAAGCCTCAATGTTTTAACATGAGGTAGCTCACACAAAGTCTGCTACATTTATAGCTGATGTAAATATGCCCAGATAAAGCGGGACTTTATTCTCACCTTTTTCAATTGAATAATCCTCTCCATTCATTCTAATGGAAAACCTGTTGATTTTTAAATTAATTGATACATCACGATTTTTAAAAATATCTGGAATAGCCTCATCCAGTGGATTGAATAGTGCAAGTTCTTTTACGGGTATGGGTTTTACCATAAGTCCCGTTTTTCCATGTAAACTATATGGGAATCTGATAAGCCTGTGGATATCAGTGGTCACCGGTTCATCTATTTCGGCCAGTGCATCTTTCTTGAAATCCTGAAGCAATTTTCCGAGCATAATCCTGTCATAATCTACTGAGGCATTTTCATTGCTGTTATTTTTCTTGATAAGCAGTTTAAATTTATTTCCCTTTTCTCTGCTCAAAAATTCAATTATCTTCTCCCCATTATAGAACTTCTCAAGATAATTCATGTAATTCCACCATGATTTTCCGAACACGGTTTTAACATAATTTTCATCAACATTGCTGTAAAAATCAGAAATATACCTGTTAAATCTCGCCAGTATGCCGTATTCGAAATAACTATCATCAAGCATTTTCAGGTCTTCTATATTGAGTCCTTCTATACGAATGTAATCACCTATGTCTCTTCTTGAATCAGAATCCATTGTGTAAATGCTATCACTTTCAACATGAACATGGTAACCTCTGCCTCCCGAAAAATACAATCTTATATTATTTTCTCCGAAACCAAAGTCATCCATCAGCATATTAAGCAATCTCAGTGTATGCTTTTTGACCTCGGCAAGGATTTCCATGTATGTCATTTTATCAGCGCCTTCTATGTGGTCTGCATCAAGGTCAAATATAAGTTCAGCCCCCAGCCATTCTTTTTCTATCATCTTGTGCTGGTCTGGAAATCTGTAATACGCTGAAGAATAATAGAGGTGCCTCGGTACATACTGCCTTACAAACCTATCAATAGAGTTCTGGCCGGCAAATTTCTTATGCCTTACCATGGTACCGTTGAATGGGATAAATCCTATCTCGCGCTGGAATAGCATATCAGGAATTCCCAGTTTATTTCTGGAATAATACTCACGGAAATACCGCTTCAGGTCATCATCTGGCACAATCTATTATTTAACCACATAATATAATTATTTCCTTATAGGACATTTTAAGTTTTGGAGCAATCTTCTATCTACGCGGTTCTGGACTTCTACGTACAATGAATAAATTTATAATATGCTACACTATCGTATTTCAATGATAGGTGTTGCTATAAATGGTTACGGCACAATAGGCAGGCGGGTTGCATATGGTGTTTCCGTTCAGGACGACATGTATGTTACGGGAATAGTAAAAAATACCCCGGATTATGTTACTAAACAGGCATCCAGATATTACAATATATATGTTCCAGATAATGAGAAGAAAAAAGAATTCGAGGAAAATGGAATCAGGGTCAGAGGAACACTCAGCGATCTTATATCCGAGTCGGATATTGTTGTGGATGGAACCCCAGAAGGTAATGGTGAAAAAAACCTGAAACTTTACAAAGAATATGGTATCAGGGCAATTCTGGAGGGTGGGGAAAGAAGTGATTCAGTAGAATCCAGCTTCAACGCATATTCAAATTATCCGGAATCAATCGATAAGAAATATGTTCGTGTTGTTTCCTGCAATACAACCGCCCTGGCGAGAACACTCTCACCGATCCGGGATGCATTCGGAATTGAAAGTGCAAGTTCCACCATACTGAGAAGAGCAACAGACCCAAATGATAACCGCAAAGGACCTATCAATGCAATAGAGCCTTCTATGTCATATCCATCACATCATGCAGCAGATTTGAAAACTGTGAT
>JAKADL010000127.1 GCA_021820565.1 Thermoplasmata archaeon | reverse complement strand
TGGGTGCCTCTAGAATCATGGGAAGGTATATTGTTACACCGTCACCTTTCTTCACCCCGAGGTTTAAAAGTGCCTTTGCAAGTGCATTTACCCGCCTGTAAAGCCCGAAATATGTGATTACCTTCTCTTCCCCGGTTTCCGGTATCCAGATAAAGGCAACCTTGTTCCTCTTCTCATTATTGACATACCTGTCCAGGCAGTTATATGACATGTTTGTTTTTCCATTCACAAACCATTTATAAAAGGGTTTTCCGGATTCGTCCAGAACCTGATCAAAGGGCTCGAACCAGTCTATTAATTTTGCTTTCTCCTTCCAGAAGCTTTCAGGATCTTTGAATGATTTTTCATATTCCTCAAAATATTTTGTCATGTGTATTCTGTATTTTTCATTTACAGGAAGCGTATCTTTCATAATAATTGAGAACAAGATGTTATTTAAATTTTTATTCGGTGCAATTAATTGTTGATTAAATTATTAAAAAAATCCACCTTATATGAGAAATTAAAAATTAATTTTTATAGCACAAGATACATATAACCTTCCTGCTTTCTTTTTATAATTTCTTTCAAACTTGCAGGTACATAAACCACGCCCGGCGCAAGTTCATCTTTTTCTATATTTCTCCCGATCATTGAAGTGCCACAGGCAACAACCTGCACCTTTTTATTTTCAAGCATGGGTTTAATCCTGTTTTTTTCCACAACTGCTGCTATTCCACCGTTAAGGTACACAACTTCTACGAGCTCAGTTTCCTCCATTTCTGAAAGATGCCCTGCCGCAGTAATTGACATCGCTATTTTTTCTTCTGAGTCTACTGTAAGTATTATTTTCATAATATATATAGACTGATTCTTTATTTAAATGTTGTTAAACTGAAATGCTAGGTTCATTTTTGAATGCTTAAACCACGGAATAAGATCATTTCATATTTATAGCTCGTTAAATTGTGAAATGGATGATGCGGATGCAAAAATTTCATTGTTTTTATAGTAAATATTATTTTTAATTAAAATAAAAATTTATGGCACTTTCACTGAAAACGTTAACTTAAAATTATTTTAATTTTTCAACAAGTTCAGGCACTATGGTAAACAGATCTCCTACAATGCCGTAATCGCACTCTTCAAATATGGGCGCGCTCTTATCCTTGTTTATTGCTATTATTGTTTTGGATCCACGTATTCCTGCTATGTGCTGTATTTGCCCCGATATTCCCAGTGCTATGTAAAAATCCGGCCTTACCTTTTTACCTGAAAGCCCTACCTGTTTATCCTCACTGAGCCATTTATAGTCCAGGCAAACAGGCCTTGAACCGGCAACTTCCGCATGGAGTTCATCCACCAATGGCTGGATCTTTTTGATATTTTCCTCGCTACCCAGGCCCCTTCCTATGGATACTATGACCTTTGCGTTTCTTATATCGGTTCCGGCAGTGTTCTTGCTTTTTACATTGATTATCTTGTAATTGCTCTTATCAAGATTTATATTTGACACATCCGACTTTTTATCGGTTTTTTCTGCTTCGCATATTCCCGCTGATACAGTAAACATATGGAAATCACTTTCTTCTTCAACGACAGTTTTACCACCATGGAAGAATCTTTTTGTTATGGTTTTTCCACCATGCTCAAATGAGAATATTTCCGGCATGCATTTCATTTTAAGTTTGTAGGATAATATGCCTGCAAGTTCCCGGCCAATATTTGTGGAGGAAATGAATACGAAATCATATTTGTTTTTGGATATGTGATCGGCAAGGAATTTGCTGAGGTTGTCAACAAATCCATCTTTGTAGAAATATACTTTCTGGGCTCCGTATTCAGGCAATTCTTTGTCTTCGGTAGATATGACATCCATCTCCATCTTTCCGCGGAGGTATGTCAGGATCTCCCTGGCGTTTTTAGGTTCATCCGAGAATATAAGTGCTTTCATTTGACCACCTTTAAAATTTTTGCAACTTCATCTATTCCTTTTCCATCCTCATATATGATTTTCTTTCTCTGGCTTTCGGGTGCTTTATCAGATATTATCCGGGTATCATCCTTATAGTCCGGGTTTCCATCTATGATATTTATGTTTTTCTTGCCAGCTGCCATTATCTGCATGACTTTGGGCAACCTCGGCTCATTTATTTCCTGGGCCACAGAAACTATTGCGGGCAGTTCGGTCTCTACGGTGATATCCTCATTTTCTGACTCCACTGTTACGTTTGCTATTTTATCCTTGATTTCTATACCAATTGCATTTGTAATAACATTTAAACCCAATTCCGATGAGAGAATACCTGCAAGAAGACCAGAATATGAATCCGATGACTGATCTCCCAGTATGATTATATCGAATTTGGATTTCTTCAGCACATCAGCGAGAACTGCCCCAGTAACTGCCGGGTCTGATTTTTTATACCCCTTTATGACAGTGCCATCATCCACTCCCATTGCATATGCCTCTTTCATGGTTGAGGTGGACCTTTCAGTGCCAAAGATAATTCCGGTTACCTTGCCGCTATATTTTTCCTTTAACTGCACGGCGGCCTCAACTGCATTTTTGCTCAAAATATCCATTTTTAGCGGTAGATTATCCATAATTGGTTCATTATTATCATTCAACTTTATCTGGTCCATATCTACCGTCTGTTTAACGAGGACTGCTATATCCATAGACGATTATATTAAAACCCTATTTAATTTTTTCAATGAAGGAAATAACACCTGTTATATTTTCGGTGCAACAATGGGATAGTACAGAAATTTATAGCTCATGGTTTGCAATAGATTTTCGGCTACACGTTTAGCGGGATAAAAGATTATGTATTTTTAGCAAGATCAAAGTTCCTAAATTAAAAAAACTACTTCTCCAGAGTTTCGATAAATTCTCCTGACCTTCTCTCTATTATTTTGATTATTTCATCTATATCTTCCTCCTTCAACATAAAATTTTTGTTTATCGTTTTATTTTTATCGATTACGCCCATGGTAAAGCTTCCGAATATGTATCCCTTTAAAAAAGCAACAAATTCATTCTCATCTTTGAAATTCCATAACTTGTAAGCTTCCTTGCTTGTATCCTTCAATTCGTCTATAAAATTTTCAAGGTCTCCCCTTTCCTGAGATTTAAGTGCCATATATATTACAATATAATATAGAATAAATATTTTATGTGTTTTCAATAAAAAATTAGAGGTCACATTTTCCTGTAGGGCATGCAGGATCAAATGTAGCATCGAGTTTCAGCAGCTTATCAGGCATCTTCATTGTGAGGTCAATTTTTTTTTCCTCATCACTCTTCTTCTGGCCTGTACCTGCATAGAGTACCTGCTGGCTCTTGCTTCTATCCCTGTATACTGTTATTCCCTTGCAGTGAAGTTCCTTTGCAAGGCGGTATGATTTTGCTATGTCATCGGGTGTTGCTTCGAATGGTAGATTTATGGTCTTTGATACGCCTGAATCACAGTATTTCTGGAATGTTGCCTGCATGAGCACGTGCCAGTCCGGATCGATTTCCTGAGCCGTTACGAAGAGTTTTTTTATGTCCTCTGGCAGATCAAGATTTCCCAGCTTTCCTGTTTCTGCAATCTTTTCCATGATAGCCTGCGAAAACAGGTTTCTGGATTTAAGTGCGTCTTCCAGTAATGGGTTAACCTCAAGGAGTTCCTGCCCGTTCAACACATGCCTGACAAATGCCAGGGCAAATAGTGGCTCTATTGAGGAGGAGCATCCTGCTATTATGGATATAGTTCCAGTAGGTGCTATGGTTGTTGTGGTGGAATTCCTCATCTTTATTCCTCTTTCCTCATACTCGGATCCGTACCAGCCAGGGAAAACACCCCTTTCTCCTGCAAGTTTCTGGGATTCAAGGTGTGATTCATCATTAAGTGTTTTCATCACTTTTTCACCGAATTCCAGGGCTTCGTTGCTGTTATATGGTATGCCCAGCATTATGAGTGCATCTGCAAATCCCATTATACCGAGTCCTATTTTTCTTGTCCTCCTGGTCATGTTCTTTATGGACTCAACAGGGAATTTGTTTG
>JAKADL010000126.1 GCA_021820565.1 Thermoplasmata archaeon | reverse complement strand
TCCGATCTGCGGTGATAAATCCTTTCTAATATGATTTCTGATTTTATCCTCAATTTCACGGTTCATTCTTATCCCATTTTCCAGTTCAACGAACAGTATAATTCTATAAACATGATCCTTATCTATATGTCCAATAACTATGGAACTCTTCACCTCATCCATGCTCTCAACACTTGAATATATTTCACCGGTTCCTATTCTAATGCCGTTTCTGTTCAGCACGGCATCCGATCTGCCGTAAATTATTACAGAACCCTCCTTTGATATGGAAATGAAATCTCCATGCCTCCATATGCCCGGAAAAAAGTTATAATAACTGTCATAATACTTCTTTTTCTCAGGGTCATTCCAGAAAAATATGGGCATATTCGGCATTGGCTTCATGATTGCTAGCTCACCTTTTTTACACAGTACCGGATTGCCCTTTTCATCCAGTGATTCTACCATGGCACCCAAACCCCTGCACTGGATCATGCCAGAATAAACAGGCAGTGTGGGAGACCCCAGGCAGATGGCAGAACATAAATCGGTACCCCCGCTCAGGGATGAGAGCCACACATCTTTCTTGATTTCGGAATAAACAAAATCAAATGCTTCCTGGGAAAGGGGACTCCCTGTTGAACCTATAAATTCGAGTTTTTCAAGATTGTGCTTTTCTTTGGGATTATATCCCTGCTTCATTACTGCTTCGATATATGCCGCACTTATACCCAGATGTGTAATTTTCAATTTCTCTGTCATCCTCCATAATACAGATATATCAGGGTAACTGAGGCTTCCATCATACAGAACAATTGTAGAACCCATGAGTAAACCGCTGGCAAGTATATCCCACATCATCCAGCCGGTTGTAGTCGCCCATGTGAAAACACTGTTTCTTGATATATTCATATGGAGCCCGAGCACTTTAAAATGCTCAAGTATGATCCCACCGTGGCCGTGGACAATTGCCTTTGGTTTTCCGGTAGTTCCCGATGAATAAAGTATCCACAAAGGGTGGGAAAAGTCGACGGGAACAGGTACAAATTCCCTCTCATTTTCAGGTATATCCCTTAAATTGATAAAATCATTTATTTTAATATCGCCCGTGGAGATTGCCAGTTTCACACCTGGAAGTGCATTCAGGATTTCAACCGAACTTTCACTTCTTTCATAGTTCTTGCCGTTATAGGAATATTCCGGGGATACAATAAAAACGGAAGGATCAATCTGTGAAAATCTTTCTATAACTCCCTTTACTCCGAAGTCAGGTGAACAGGAGGACCAGATTGCACCTATGGATGCCGCTGCCAGAAATGAAATTACCGCCTCCGGAATATTACCTATGTATGCACACACACGGTCACCTTTAACGATGCCGTGTTCCAGAAAATAGTATGCAAGGGAAGAAACTTTTTTCCAGAGTCCGCTATATGTAATGTTCTGCCCTTCTCCATATTCATTGTACTGGATTATAGCCGTTTTATCAAGATTCCTGTTCCTGTATACGTAGTCTGCATAATTCAATGTTGATCCCATGAACCATATGGAATTGACATTTTCACCAATTAAAACAGATTCATAATCTCTAATATCGAGATTATAAAACTCTGCAAGAAATGTCCAGAAATTCTCAGTATATTTTACTGACCATTCCCATAGTTCATTATATTCATGAAAATGGTATCCGGTCCTTTTATTTACATATTTAATGAATCGATACATAGATGAATTTTTTGCAAAATCTTTACCCGGTTCCCATAAGAGCTTTGAATTGTTATCCATACTGCTCCAACATAATAGGATATAAATATTTTACTTGCATGAAATATATATAGTATGCGAAAGTATAGCATAGATAATAAATTACTATAAGAGAATGTTTTTATATTATCATCTTATATAATTTCAATGAAAGCTGCAAGATTGCATGAAATCGGGAAGAATTTAAGTATTGATGATGTTGAAATACCAGTTCCAAAGGGTCGGCAGGTTCTTGTTCGAGTTAAATCTGCTGGTGTTTGCCATAGCGATGTGCATTATAAAGATGGGAGATGGGGTGATTTCACTCCCCAAGGGCTCGGCTTCAAATCACCAAGTTTACCCCTGACATTAGGTCATGAAATAGCTGGAGAAATTGCTGAGATGGGGGAGGATGTTACTGGCTTAAGCAAAAATGTAGCGGTTGTTGTAAATCCTTGGGAAGGAGAGGGTTTATGCGATTATTGTTCAATCGGGGAGGAACAGATGTGTGACAATCCAACTAGACTTGGTATAACACGCGATGGAGGATATGCAGAATATGTTCTGGTTCCAGATTTCAGATATGTAAAAACTATAAAAAATTTATCATTTGATGAGGCTGCACCTCTGGCATGTGCGGGCGTAACAACGTATAGGGCCATTAAAGAGGCAAGTATGGAACCCGGTAATGCACTATTAATAGTTGGATCAGGAGGAGGTCTTGGAACCCTGGCGGTACAAATTTCAAAGGCTCTTGGAATAACTACAATAATTGGAGTCGATATAAGTGATAAAGCCATAAAAGCCACAAAAGATGCCGGTGCGGATTATGCCATTAATGCAATTGAAGAAAATGCAGATAAAGAAATAATGTCATTAACAAATGGAAACGGTGTAAATGGTGTTATCGATTTCAATAGCTCTGATAAAACTTTAGGTGCTTACTCCAAATTACTTGCTAAACTCGGAACTTATGTCATGGTTGGTCAATTTGGCGCAGAACTTAACATTAATAGCATTGTAGCAATTAGAAAATCCTTAAGATTCAAGGGAACATATACAGGAAATCATAGGAATTTTGTAGAAATGATTAACCTTGTAGAAAATAAGCATATAAAGCCGGATGTACGCTATGTAGGTGGATTAGATAAAGTTAATGAGGCACTGGAAAATCTGAGTAATTTAAAGGTCACAGGCAGACAAGTAATCCGGCCTTGAATTTGTATATTAGGATTTTCTATAAAAATGCTCATTGAATAATAGGTGATATCATGTCAGGTGTGAACTCGGATAAAAAAGTTGCAATTGTTACCGGTGGGTCCAGCGGAATTGGCTTAGCTATAGCCAGAACATTATTAAGCAACGGTTTCCGAATAGTAATTGTAGATATAAATAAAATAAACAAGGGAGATATTGATGTGGATCTTAAGGATGTTTTATTTATTGAGGCTGATCTTTCTAAACCGGAAGCTTGCAAAAACATTGTAGAAACAACCATCACTAACTACGGTAGAATAGATGTTTTAATTAATAATGCTGGATTTCAATATATCTCTTCAATTGAGGATTTTCCGGATGATGTTTCTGAAAAAATGTTTAATTTAATGTTAAGAACACCATTTCTATTAACAAAGTATTCACTTCCAATAATGAAACAAAACCGGTGGGGTCGAATAATCAATATCTCATCAATACATGGACTTGTAGCTTCCCCTATGAAATCTGTTTATGTAACAGTTAAGCATGGATTAATGGGTCTAACCAAGGCAACTGCTTTGGAGTCCATACAATATGGGATAACCTGTAATGCTATAGCACCTACATATGCTAATACTAAGTTAGTTAGAGATCAAATCCCGATCATTTCCAAAAAATTGGGAATAGAAGAAGACAAAGTAATACCTGATGTTTTGATGAATGATTCACCAATTAAAAAATTATTGGATGTAAATCAGATCACTTCAATTATATCTTTCCTCTGTATAGAAAATGCCTCAGCGATTAACGGAATTGCTATACCGGTAGATTATGGTTATACAGCAAAGTAAAGTTCAATAAATATATATTGCCATCCCTTTCAATTTTTGTCAAATATACTCAGCTTGTATCTGTATACAGAATCTTTCTTTTTAGTTTATAAATTCCCATTGATTATTCATTTATTATATGGTTCGATATCAAGTATTTTTGGGAATCGAACCTTATATATTTATAAAATCCAATATTTTTCAATTGCCCAGAAATTTTAATAGAATTTATATGCATATTATAACTATAAAATAGAAATAAAATTATTATAATTTATCATATATGAAT
>JAKADL010000125.1 GCA_021820565.1 Thermoplasmata archaeon | reverse complement strand
GGTAATAAAATAAAAATTGTCGAACTTCTGTGCCAGTATTTTATTTGCTTCAGGGGAAAAATCATCACCGAATGAAAGTTTTAAATCATGGTGATTAAGATACTCTATCGCTTCCTCATATGTTATTCTTGGAAACGGTGGCTCGAGTCTATTGAGATGATACCCGTTTCTTTCCAGTTCCGGACCCATTATGTCTATCGTTCTATTTACTGCATATGATATAGCCCTCTCCAGATATTCCATAGCCTTTTTATCATCAATAAATGCTGCCTCCATATCAATAGATGTGAATTCATTCAGATGCCTGATTGTGTTTTCTTTTTCCGCCCTGAAAGCCGGACCAACCTCGAAAACCTTATCCAAACCTGAACCGATGAGCATTTCCTTATATAACTGGGGTGACTGATTCAGATACGCCTTTTTTTCAAAATATTCCACCCCGAACAGGTCAGCACCACCCTCCGTCGCTGCTCCAACAATTTTTGGGGTATGGACTTCTATAAAATTTTCTCTATTCATATACTCCCTTATGCCGAATAACAGCTGGCTTTCAAATTTGAATATAACAAGATGCTCCGGCTTCCTTAAATCCAGGAAACGATTGTTAAGCCTAGTATCAAAATCCGCAGTTACCCTGTCAATGACACCCAGTGGAAGCGGGGTTTCCGCGATGGATAATATTTCTACACCGGAAGCAAGAATTTCTGTACCTGATCTGCTGATGCTTTTTTTATTCAATATGCCGGTAACAGAAATAACAGATTCCCTGGTTATTTCATAAAGTTCATCGTAATTCCGGATACTGTCTTTTTTTATGGTTATTTGAATAGTTCCGGTATTGTCTCTCACAATTATAAACATCAGGTTCTTGATCTTCCTGATTTCCTGAACCCAGCCATATACTGTAACTTCCTTTCCATCCTCAAGTGTTTCTGTATCGGTAATGTAAGTTCTCATTCTTATGGTATATTTATCTATTATTAAATTTTTTAAGTTTTTGAGAAACTATAATAATTCATTTGGGTTTTAAGATTAATGAAGAGAACCAGAATTTTTCTATTGCTATTGCTGGGCGTAATGCTTATACTCATTGCGGCGCCTCTAGTACAGCACGAATCTGGCACAACCCAGAAAGTAGCGGTGAGTAGCAGAGAAATTCTGGTCATAAATTTGACGGGGTCGGTGGATGCGGGAACATATAGAATGATAAAATTGAGTCTTTCAGGTTTGAGCAATTCCTCGGTTGCCGCAGTTATAATCAATATAAATTCAGGATCGGGTAGTCTAAAAAGTGCTCTTGCCATAGATAAATGCATAAATTATACGGAAAATTCCGGAATAAAAGTATATGCCTATATAGGACCCGGGGCATCTGCCACCTATGCTGGTTCCTATGTGGCAATGGATGCTAATGCAATTTATATGGCCAACGGTACATCCATAGGCATGTCCAGACCCTATATCATAGCAGGGTCCACTTCAATGGAAACTGCAGATTCATTGAGAATGGCCTCTTTAATGTCAACCCTAGCCTCGGCACATGGTAGAAACAACACATATGCAGCAAACATGGTTACAGCTAATATTGAGTATAATTCGGCGGTTGCCCTCTCAGATAATGTGGTCAATGGCCATTACCAGACTTTAAGTGCACTAATAGCCGGTTTAAATCTCAGTTCTTACAGTGTTCATTATGAAGGGGAAAGTGTTTACGATGATATTCTGGGTTCCTTGGACAATCCACTAGCAGCAGGTTTGCTGATTCTGGTCGGGATAATAACTGTATTTTTTGACCTCTATCATGGCACAATCATACTTTCCGTGTTTGGCGTTATAATCATAATTCTCGGGCTCGTGGGGGCAGCCCTCATGGACGCATCCATAATAGGCCTCCTTCTCCTTCTTCTTGCCGGAATCCTGATATTTGTAGAATTTGAAACCAATCACGGTATTGCCCTGTTGCTGGGTTTGATATCTGGAATAGCCGGCATATATTTTCTTGGCTCCTCCTATGGAAACAGCAATCCGGGTTATTCTCCGGACCCCTACGGTGAGGGCTTCTATCTGAGTTCTATTGCAATTGTACTCCTGGGCATACTGATGATTGTTTATATAAGCAGAATTTTGAAATCACAGACCCAAGAACATTACACAGGAATTGAGTCACTTGTAGGCCACAGCGCGGAAGTTAAAACCGATATGGGTAGCAATGGAAAAGGCTTCGTAGCTATAGAGGGGGTCCAGTGGGGGGCTCTTAACATCGGCGTTCCAGTTACCCGAAACGACCATGTTATAGTTATAGAACGGAGAGGACTCACCCTCATTGTTAAAAAGATATGATTCGCCGGAACATCTGATGCAACATTCTGAATTATGGTCAGGAACGGTAATCATAAAAATATTCTGGACTATCTTTATATGTTTTCGGTAGATATCCACATAATGTACATACTTGGATATGATGTGGGTGGAACAAAAATTTCAACCGTCATGGGGAATGAAAAGGGGGAAATTATCGGAAAACTTGTACGTAGAACTGTTAAAGAATACGGAAAATCTGGGATTACACAGCAACTAATTTCAATGGGCGAGGATCTGATAGAGAAAAAAAACATAGATAAAATTTCAAAGATCGGTATAATATTTGCCGGCCCGGTAGATTCGGAAAATGGTAAAATAATATCATCCCCGAACATAATCGGGTTAAAAAACTATAATATTACAGAGGAACTTAAAAATCATTTCAGGGTTCCGGTTTATCTACAGAATGATGCAATTGCATCTACTATTGCAGAGAAACTATATGGCTCAGGCAGGAATTTTACAAATTTTATATATATGACCCTGAGTACAGGAATCGGCGGTGGAATTTTTATAAATAACCGGCTTTATAAAGGGTCACACGGTATGGCCGGTGAATTCGGGCATATGGTAATACTCCCCAATGGACCCGTGTGCGGATGCGGGAGAAGAGGCTGCCTTGAAGCACTGGCCAGCGGCAGGGGAATAACCAGAAGGGTTGTAGAGAATATCAGCGCGATCAAAAATTCTACAATCTTTTCCGATATGAATCCGGCTGATATAGATGCAAAGGAAATATTCGCCGCAAAAGCTTCCGGTGATATGTTTGCCCAGCTAATCGTTGAAGAAACCATATACTACCTTGCCGTCGGTCTGGTCAACATAATAAATGCGCTTGACCCTGATGCCATTATAATAGGAGGTGGCATATCACGTGAGGGAGATAACCTGTTCAAACCCTTGCGACTTGCCGTAAAGGAGGAAATGAAATCTATGAAACGGCCTGTAAAGATAATAAAGGCGCTAGAGAACGGGGCCGATCTCGGATGTCTTGCTATAACTGAATATAAAGAGGATTGATTTAATTTATTTTTTGAATCAGTTTGATTGCCTTTTCAGGGCATGATACCACGCAATCGCCGCATGATTTGCAGAGGTCAATGTGCAATGGTGATCCCACCAGATTTTTATGTTCCCTCGCTTTGATTTTGCCCATAAATGTCAATCCGGATATTTCTTCCCTGGTTCTCGGCCTCAACTGGAAAATGCTGTAGGGACAAACAGATACACATTCTCCTTTTGCCTCGCATTTAGAATGATCTACCAGCGGTACTGTTCCATTATTCCTGTATGATTCCTCTTTTGCCATCTCTGTAAATTATAGATGCCATTTCAATGTTTCCATGTTATTTGAATACTGAATATATTATGTAAGAAGAAATATCATGTACTATAATAAAAATTTTAAATATTATAAAATACAAAAGATTAAATAATTTTATCGGCTAGTATTTATAGGGTGTTCTGGTGTCTGTTTATAATGCTGTAGTTTTAAGGTCAATAAAGAGGAATATATCAAGGGTAAAGAATAAAAAATTACCCACGATAGCAGGTCATAAGCTGCTATATGAGTGCAATTTAAGGTGCAAAATGTGTCCTTTCTGGAGGAGGCCGGATAGTAAATTATTATCCATGGATCAGGAAATTGCAATGATGGAAAAATTAAAGGAGGCTGGTG
>JAKADL010000124.1 GCA_021820565.1 Thermoplasmata archaeon | reverse complement strand
GTGAAAGAATGACAGAAAAGACTGTAATATATAACAACCCCCTGGATGGGAGAATGGAGAGATATTCCGGCATGGCCGTAACTCCAGACATGGTAATGGAATATCTCGAGTATGATATTGTGAAGGCTGATGAATACCTGAGGAACTGGGCAGAAAGGCATGCTGATGAATGCGACATCCTGGGCACAAATCCCCTGAGGATAAAGGTTATGCTGATGCCCCATGACATCAGGGTGTATAACCGGAATATACTAAACAATAAAAGAAAAGCAAGGAGGATGAGAAGATGAAAAATGTTAATGAAATAAAAGAGGAGACAGGACAGGAAAGCAGGATATCGAAGTATGTTGAGGCAATGAATGCCATACTGGAGAGCCATACAGTGAACACCATTGACCTGGTCAGGATAGTGGGCTCATTCGAGGAAATCGATAGAATGGTCGATTTTGGCTATATCTTACATGATGATAGATATCGCTGGCATGTTACCACAGGTGGTCTTAAGGCAATGGGGGTTAAAAGATGATAACAGTAGTTTTACCAATTTATAATAGGGAAGAATATTACAAAGAAGCACTTGACAGCCTGGCAAATCAGACAGATCATGACTTTGAGTTATTAATTTATGCAAATATTCCTGTAGCATATCAGCTTTCAAAATTCAAGGATGCTAAATTAATACAGTTTGAATCAAATGAGAGGGCACACTGGATGTCCAGTGCATTGCGTATAGCAAAATATGATAAAATCACTTTCCTTGATGATGACGACACTTTTGAAAAGAATAAAATCAGTTATCTTGAAAAGATAGATTTTGGTTATTTCCATAATGATTACAATCATCTGACTCCGGGAAATCATATTCATGGCAATGGATTTAATATGTCATGTATTGCTATCAACAGGTTATATTTTCAGGGACTTCCAAATGCATTAGAAAATAATGTCGGGCTTGGTAATATGAATGACACCTTTGTTTACTGGTATGCATTAGAACACCATATTGATACAACTATATCTAAAGAAAAGCTCACCAATTACAGGTTCAGGGATTACAGCACATTAAGGATAAACGCAATTGCAAATATGAAAACCCAGATTGAAAAGCTGAAAATGTTCAGTGAATATTTCACATCGAAAAAGGTTCAGAGGATAATCAGGCAGAGGATAATACAGGATTCCATATACCTCAAATCATATGGGGAACAGGCCAATGTATCTTTTCCCGATGTTGCGTGGCTGATGGTTCAGGAAAACGTGGATAACAGGATATCTTTGCTGATTTCATATTTTTTAACGATGCCATTGCTTAAGGGCCATGGCATGAATATTATCCAGAAAATCAGAAATAAAAAGGAAGTGAAACAATGAATAAAGAAATGAAGGTGAAAAATTTGGATATGGCAAAGAAATATGAGCTGCTCTATAAAGCAGTTAAATGCGATATCAATGATGAAAGATCCACAGCATGGGATATAGGTTTCTCAACTCGCATATTTTTTCAGATGCTGGAAACCGAAGATGATGAGACGATTATGGACTATTTTAACGAAAACTACGGGGTGGAAATATGAGCCTTCACACAGGAACACTTGCCGAAACCGAAGATAAGAAGAGGCTTGAATCTGAGGCACATATTGTCCTAAATCTCGGCCAGAATCAATACGGAGACCTTGAGGATGTATGCCATGACATCATCATCGAAGTAAAGACATCAAAGAATAGCCGCAGAGACCTATCAAAAAGGGAGAAGGAGCAGCTGGCAAATCTTTTAAAGCTGAGGGCATACAGGACAGTCAGATACGACATAAGATTCCACGGAAATGCCCGCCATCCTCCTGTCTGGCAGTCTTTCTTCCCGGACAAGATTGTGAGTTCGTTCAGGATGAGGGAAATACCCATCATTGAGGGGGTGGAACAGTGAAAGACGAAAAAATAGAAAAATGGATGAAAATAATGCTAGCAACAATAGGCATAACATTCGGGGGATTGTTTTTAACTGGCAACTCATATTTTCTGGATTTAATATATTTAGTAATAGCAGAGGGAATATATATGGATTATTTATTGGTTAAAAATATAAAAAAACAGAAAAGGGAGGCAAGGCAATGAAAGAATATGAATATATAGAAGAACAGCTGAAATCAGTTGAACTAGAGAACATAATAAAAAAGATAGAAAGGAATAGGAAAACAATAAGGGAGCTGGCACTTGCGAATTTAAGCCTACTATATAGCATATTGATGTTGTCAGAAGTTATATTAGAGATTTCTGGCGTATTGACCCCATCATTGTTCCTATTGGCGTATCCCGCACTAATATTCCTGATTAGCATTGGCTTTGTTCATTTCTATTTTAAAAAAGAGGTGAATAAATGAACATAAAAATGCCTTTCAAAGAGAAAATATATAGGTATCTAAATCATGTAACATTTAAATACATGGAAAATAATAGTATAAATAAGGAGGTGAAATAAAAATGTTTGTATATGATAAATATAGTGCAACACATGTTGCATATCTGGAATCGCATAGTTTAGAAATATTTATAGTTGGGGCAATAATAGGTGCTATTGTTGTAATAGGGATGTTATACAATATAAAGCATATAATTCCAGATGTAGAAAGAGAACATTCACGGGAATTGCCAGAAGGATGGTTTGGGAATCTTGCTAAATTAATCATGAAAAATGCACAGAAAATAGAAAAACGTGAAAAATCATATGAATACTATGTATGGAAACACAATGGATATGAGGCAATGCTATATTTGTCATGGCAAGACTTTTATGATGGATTAGATGCATTCGATTTGCCAATTCTTATGTCTGCCGAAATAGAAATCTATAAACCTACAGTCTATAAAAAAGAAATATTCTATGCATTTGTAGATAAAAACGATTATATTGTATCAAAAAAGAATTACCTTTATAATTACAATATCAGAAAGAATATGCCTATAACTATAAGAATAAAAGGAAAGGATGTAGAGGTTCCTTAAATGGATAAAAAACAAATTTTTGCTATTCTAATGGTCGTTCTGATGTTCATGGGGGCATTTGCTGTCTTATCCTCTCTTGCACCTCCAGATAATCCATCCCAGAATTCACCAGCATTGTCTTCCATATCAGAGACCTCATCAAACTCCATAGCAGTAAATTATTTTTCCCAATCTTCAGTGGCAAATTCTGGAACAACTACAGTACATTTGCCAGTTACAGAAAATAGCTCTCAAAACTCCATTAGTTTTTCTGCATCACAACAATTATCAATTTCTTCTGGTACGGCTTCCGGATCTATTAGTCTGCCTTCATATTATTATTGTGCAGATACATCAATTGGTGGATTTGGAGTTATTTTGCCTCTTCCAACATATAATGCAGGTGATGGTTCCAATCCAGATTTTTTAGCCACAGTTGGAACAGTATATATGAATTTAAGTAGTTCTGATGGAGCAACATCTTATTGGTCTCATACTTTTAATTATTTAGGTTCAGGTTCAACTCAAACAGGTTATATAGAAGTTTATCCATGTTTTTCCTTTGGACAAGATCTTCATACATCTTATACATTATCAATATCCATTACTTCTGATTCTTCAGATCAAATGACAGGATTTGCTGATGTAGATACAACTGCAACTGGTTCTTCTGCTGATGCACCAAATCCTTTTTCTTATTCTGGAACTTCAAATTCAGTTGTAATAAATCCATCTTCTGTTCCTTCTGAATCTTCTCAACCTTTTGCTTATGGGTGGCATTTCAATTCCGCATCATTAACATTTACCATTCCTCAATATACCACATCCTATGACGTTTCATGGTCTTCTTCCTCATCTGTAAATCCTCAATATAATGGGCAAAGCCCAACCGGAACATCTGGAACTTTAACAGGTTCTTTGACAAGCAATTCAATAACCGTGAATCCTGAATCTGACCCGCCTGATGTATCATCTGATGGAGCCTCGACATTTGGTTTTTCATATTATCTATCTTCACAATATCAGATATCTTCAAACTCGACTTCCGACTCTTCTACATCATCATATACATACTCTCAGGTAACAG
>JAKADL010000123.1 GCA_021820565.1 Thermoplasmata archaeon | reverse complement strand
ACAGAAATGAATAAAACAGATGATGAAACCTATATAGGCCTCTGCACAACCAATATGGGCATAGCATCAGAACTCACCGATGACCAGTTAAAAGGATTCGTTGCGCTGAGGTTGAAGGCTAACTCCGAACTTCCCTCTGACCTGCAGAAGAGAGATATGAAAATGATACAGGCTACCATGCAGAAAATGCCTCCTGCAGTAGTTCAGAAAATATCTAAATTCATGTAATTATCCACTTATTTTTGATCCGGATCAATAAAAACCAGTATTTTAAAAATATATTAGATATCTATCAATTTTTCTCATTCCTGAGCTGTTTTTTGTCTATCTTACCTACAAGCGTCAGCGGTAAGCTTTCCCTGAATTCCACAATTTTAGGTATTTTATAGACAGCGAGCCTGTCCCTGCAAAAATTGACAATTTCTTCCTCATTCAATGTATCATCTTTTTTCACAATAATGGCTTTCACATTTTCTCCCCTGTGCTCATCGGGAACCCCTATTACAGCACACTGTGAAACTTTTGGATTTTCATAAATTACATCTTCAACCTCTCTGGGATATATATTGTAACCCCCTGCAATTATTAGATCTTTTTTCCTGTCCACAATGTATACATACCCATCCTTATCAATCCTTGCAATATCACCTGTATGCAGCCACCCGTTTTCTAATACTTTTTTATTTTCCTCGGGCCTGTTCCAGTATCCCATCATCACCTGTGGGCCCTTGATCAGCAGTTCACCCTGTTCTCCTGTTGGCACATCAGATCTCCCATCTTCCAAAGAAACCACTCTCTCATAGGTATTCGGTGCGGGTAGACCCACCGATCCGAACCTTCTCCATTTTTCCCTATCCTCCTCCACCAGGGGAGTAATGTTTGCTACCGGAGAGCATTCACTCAAACCGTATCCTTCAACCAGTATGGAACCTGTAAGCTCCTCAAACTGTTTCTGTAGCTCAACGGGAAGCGATGAAGCTCCTGATATGCATATTTTTACATTCTTCAAATTATATTTTTCTATATTCTTATAGTTTAGTAACGAATGGTACATTGTAGGAATTCCCGGAAATGCTGTGGGCTTTTTCTTTTCTAGGATCGATAAAATCATTTTGATATTTCTGGGGTCTGGGGCCAGAATTATAGTAGAACCCTGTATTATAGGAGTCAACATGGCAGTCATCATTCCATACACATGGAAAAACGGAATAGCAGAAAGGTATGTGGTATTTTCTTTATATTTATCCGGAAGGCTTTCTATAATCTGATAAGCATTGGAAATAAGATTCTTATGGCTCAGAACCGCTCCTTTTGGCTCACCAGTTGTTCCTCCTGTATACTGTATGAGTGCCGCATCATGTTCCGGATCAATATCTACGGCCTTTTCCCCTTCGCTCATATCTCTCGGCCGCTTCGATATAATTATATTTTCACTTTCAAGAATTTTTTTACGTTTTTTCATAGTACTCAATGAATATATATTGGAAATCACAGGTGGCAAATAGTCCTTCACCCTGACCACTATAATTTTGCCCATGATTGACGGGTAAAGAGGCATAGCCTTCTCAACAAATTCATCCATAATTACGAGTATGCTGGAACCTGAATCCTTTATTTCATATTCGAGTTCCCGAGTTGTATAAAGCGGGTTTACCTGGACCACAACACCTCCGAGCTTGAGTACTGCAAAAAAGTAAGTTACATATTGCGGGATATTCGGGAGCATTACAGCCACCTTATCTCCTTTCTTCAATCCCAGCCCGTTGAGGTTCGCTGCCAGAGCATCAACCTCATCTTTTAGAGTTTTATAGGAGATTTTTGTGCCCATAAAATCTATTGCAGTATTGCCGGAATATTTTATTGAAGAATTTACCAGTGCCTGGTATACGCTTATATCAGGTATGTCTATATGTCTGTGAACCCATGGCGGATAGCTTTCCTTCAATATATCATCAAGAGTTTGCTCATTTATAGTTTCCATATTATCAACCCCGAAGCATTATATAAAATTCTATCGTTTTCACAAAAATTGGAATTTACCGGATTAATGCTATTATTCCATATATTATATTTCTTATATTCCGGATTCTGAACATCCGTGGATATTAAATAATTCATGGAAATGTTTTTACAAGATTTTTTTTTGCCGTTAACGTGTATTGTTCTGGAATTTATATTATTTGAAAACATACTAATCTCCAATAAATATACACGGACGATATATATAATTTTTAAGATGTGGAAATTAATCCGGAAGATAAGAATATTTAAAGAAATCTTTCAAATGAAACCGTGATAAATCAATCTAATGGGTAATTAGAAAACTCAGATTTGACAATTTTCAATATTTGGTCGACGAAACTATTACAAAATATTTAAATTGAATTTATAACTACTGTTTTATTCCTTATATAGGAAAATGGGATGTTAAAATCCCGCTGCAGTGACCCGACTGCGAGAAGTGATTCAATGAATGAGCAATCGGAAGATAAAAATCGTACTTTTATTTTAATCAGTGTTTTAATTGGAATGTTAATGTCCGCAATAGACACAACCATAGTGCTCCTCGCATTGCCAACAATGACAGTGGATTTGAAGGCTCCATTTCTGGACACCATATGGGTTATCCTTGTGTATCTGCTGGTACTGGCCACGCTAACAACCCAGATGGGAAAACTGGGCGATATATTCGGAAGAGGCAGAATATTCAATGCAGGATTCCTTATATTCATAGTTGGTTCAGCAATGGCCGGTGCATCCCCGAATGTAGACTTTCTTATAATATCAAGAATAGTCCAGGGTTTCGGTGCAGTGCTACTTCAGGCAAATAGCAATGCAATCATAGCAGATTATTTCACTGCGGGAGAAAGAGGCAGGGCGTTCGGAATAACCAGTATGGGATGGAGCATCGGTGGTGTACTCGGAATAATCCTTGGTGGAGTTATCACCACATTCATAGGATGGAGATATATATTTTACATCAATGTGCCCATAGGCCTGATTGGATTCTTCATGGCTGAAAAGTATATCAAGGACAACAGGAAATCCACAGTTAAGATAGATTATTTCGGCACGGCGCTTATCATTGCCATACTGGGATTAATATCATATGGTGCCGTGGAGGTTGCATCTGTGGGTGCCAATGTAACAAATATTTCCATGGTAATAGTAGGACTTATGATCCTAATTCCATTTGCCATTATAGAAAAAAGATCTAAGAGTCCTGTTATTGACATAAGGGCATTTAAAAACAGAAAATTATCATTATCGCTAATGGCTGCAACACTTCAGGCAATTGGCTTCCTTTCAGTACTATTCATCTTAATTATGTATCTTCAGGGAGTCAGAGGCTTTTCTCCATTTGACGCCTCATTAATACTTGTACCCGGATATCTCTTATCAAGCCTTCTATCACCAAAAATGGGGAAGCTCTCAGATAGAATCCCTCCGGGTATAGTTGCGGGCACTGGAATTCTCATCATGGCTATGGGGATAGTTGTATATCTATTCCTGGGTGTAACAAGTCCAATATACCTGGTTATAGTGGGTTCAATAATCACCGGGCTAGGCGGTTCTATGTTCTGGCCCTCAAACACCAGTTCTGTAATGTCAAATTCACCCAGGGAACTCTACGGTGCTTCATCAGGGCTTCTCAGGACACTTACCAATATAGGAACCCTTCTCAGCTATGTCATAGCAATAACTGTTGCGGCATCCACGGTACCGAGATATGTTACGTTTGAAGTGTTTCTGGGCATCGATAAGCTGCAGGGCAATGTATCTTCCAAATTTGTGGTTGGTTTACATTCTGCCCTTCTGGTCTCAATGGTGATACTAGTTATAGGTGCAATAATGTCATTTATAACCGGTATCAAAGGCAAGAACGCTACTGTTTTTGAATCAGGACATAGTAGTGGAAAATAAAAATTCAATTTTAACAAATTTAATGATACAATTTTATACTTTTATAAGCTATCATGCATCCCAAGATATAATATAGACAATATTCTATGTTTAATATAATATTTTTGCTATTTATGATAAATTATTCTTTGAATCGTTCAATATTATACGTATATAGTAAAATATATAGTTAT
>JAKADL010000122.1 GCA_021820565.1 Thermoplasmata archaeon | reverse complement strand
CTAAGGGAATATACGCCTGTGGAGATGAATGCCAATGCCCTGGAAGGACTGAATATAGGTCCGTATGTCAGGGCAAGCTTTGTCCATGAATCAGGAAGCCTCAATGCTTTAACATGAGGTAGCTCACAGTCTGTAAAAGATAAAGAAATATAATTCGTATAACTCTGACGAGTTAAAGTTTACCAATAGTATTTAATCATCCAAATTTAGTTTTTTGTATGCCTTAATTTCTTCCAGCGCAAGTTCAATGCCTTTTTCTAATTGTGGGTCTTTATTATTAAGGAAATCCTGTGGCATATACTCAATATGTATATCAGGCTCGGTTCCATAGTTTTCCAGACCATATTTAACATTGGAGAACCACGTTGCAAACTGTGGCTGTGTTACAGTCGTCCCATCTAGCAGCTTGATTTTAGGATTTATCCCAACAACTCCACCCCATGTTCTGGTCCCTATAACTTTACCAAGGTGCATGAGTTTGAATACATGGGTTCCTATATCACCATCTGATCCAGCATATTCATTTGTGAGTGCAACCAGTGGCCCGTCAACTGAATCAATAGGATATGGTGTAATAATCCCACGTCTTGGCACGTCATATCCTATTCTTCTTCTGGCAATTTTTTCCAAGAGCAGTTGTGAAACAAAGCCACCACCATTGAACCTTAAATCAACTATTAAAGCTTCTCTGTTGGATTCACGGTCATAAAGCCTGAAAAATTCGTTATAACCATTCATGCCCATATCTGGAATATGTATGTAGCCTACTTTTTCATCTGTAATTTTATGCACATACTCCCTGTTAGTTTCAACGAAATTGCGGTATCTCAAATATTTTTCATCACTCAGGGTTTTTACAAAATAACTTTTTATGTTATTATTTCTCTGAATTCCTATCCTTATAATTTCCTCTGCATGGTTTAGTAATGCCCTGTCAGGGTTATAATCCTCATTCAGCTCTATACCGTTTATGGATTTTAAAATATCATTTTCTTTTATATCAGTATAGAGGAACGGGGATTTCTCATTTTCATTAGATAAATCACCGCTATATATTTTCTTGATTATATACTTTCCATCTTCGTAAGTGTAATCTATACCTAGTTTCCCTACAGGTTTTGATTCAATTCCAGATAAATCTCCTCCGATCTCGTAGGAATGGGAAGTGCCATATTCACCCTGCATTTCACGTAAAATATCTGAAAGTTCAAATCTACAGGCCAGCTTATCAAGGAGTTTTTTATATTTAATATAAGGTTCATCACCCATTATTCTAAGTTTTTCCTTGTTCCAGAAATTTTCATTTATAAGTTTATAAGCATCGTATAGCATATTTTTCCACTCTTCCCTAGGGTTAACTGTCAGCTTCAGTCTATCTATATTTATGTCCTCATCCTTTTTGGTGCTTATTTCCCTTTTTATAAATTTATTCCCTGGTTTTCTAATCATAAGATATTTACCATTTCCAGAGGCACAGAAGCTAACAGTAGCATCTTCATACGTTTCGGCTTTATTGGTTTTAAAGCTGAACAACTGTAATTGCCCAGATTTTTCTCCATTGTTGAATAAATAACTTTTCATGGCACCTTCAACAGGCATATGAAGTAAAAGTACGCCACCATCAACGGGGTAAATATCAACATAATCCATGGTCTCCACAGGAAATACCTGGCTAAATCTAATTATATCATTAAGTAAATATTCATCTTCCACATTTTTGGCGAGATCTTCTGGAATGTCTGAAAAAATAGGTATACTGTTTCCTTTCAACGGTAATGCATATGGTTTTGTTATAGCAGGGTATCCTAAGTTAAAAACAAGCTGATCCATAACAGGATCAAGTGATCTCTTTGATAGGTAATACAAATAATTATCTTCCCTGCTAAAAACCGGCTTGAAGTCTACAGAACCTGATGTGGTACATCTGTATATTTTTTTATCCTCACTGTCATATATTTTTATATAGCTACTACCATTGTATCCGAAATAAGCCGATTCTGGGAAAGAATATGCTAGAAGTCTTGAATCGTTAGACCATGAATAATCATCAAGAGTATCAGATTGACTTTCATCTATTTTCTCAATTTTGCCGTTATCCAGAATCAATATAAATAACTCAAATCTGTTGTTAGAAATTGCAATTTTTTTGCCATCTGGCGAGACTTTCATATTTACAACAATTCCATTATCAAAATTGAAGCTTTTTATGATTTCATTGTTTAAACCATATATTAAAATCAAATTCTCATTTTCAGAGTATCTGTAACTAATTAAATCATTTCTTGAAATTCTTGCTATCTGGTTTTTCAAAGGGCTTACAGTTAATATCGGGCCACCTTTTATACCGGTATAGAGAACCTGGCCGCGAGCTGTTAAAGCCATCATTTCACCGGAATAATTCAGATCATATCCTGTTAAATAGTCTATAGCTTTTAATACCCTATTCTCAGTATTGACCGAAGGTATATTTATTTCAATATTGAGCTCTGATACATTGCCATCACGTATTAAAAACAATGAACCGGCTTTCTGGAAAACTATGCTTTTACCATCAGAATTTGCATTTCTAACATAGTAATCTTCGAAATCAGTTATTTTTTCCAGTTTTCCTTCTGGCGAGCTGGAATAGATATTTCCTGACCCCTCGTGATCAGAAATAAAACATAATTTATCATTATATAGCATAGGCGAATTTACGTTGGATTCTAGATCAATTAAAATTTTGAAATTCCCTTTTTTTCCGGAAAGTATTTTTCCACGTGTGCCTCCTCTATAATGCTTCCAATGTGGCATATCTATCGTATTTCTCCCCAGAAATATATTGTCATCATTGTATATGATGTTCAGCGCAGGTCCCAAATTCAATGCATATAAATTACCGTTTTCCACCCTGTAAAGCATAGGAGTTCCGAAGGGATAATAAGCATCTGTAGATACAATTAATTTATTCTCATTGTCAAAACCGGCAATAGATGTGTACATTCTCCTGCTTACGCTTTTGCCGAAAACATATGTAACTCGTGTAAGTTTTCCGGTATCAAGTTCAATTGAGTATATGTCGGAATTATCAGCTGATTTTCCAGTCATTAACCTAAAGTACACGAATTTTTTATCTGGACTGATCCTTGGAAATGTGACTATACCAAGATTATTCGTTAGCCGTTCAGGTACTTTCGTCGTCAGATTATACGACCAAAGATCGTTATCATTTACAAAAACTATCATATCATCTTCGATATCAGGATACATTAGATATCTGTTCATTCTTATGTATTTTTAATACTTATATAAAATGATAAGGATAGCACAATTTATTGTAATTAAAATTTGGAAAGTATTTACATGGAATCACGATGTATGTTCAAACGCCCCACCACCAGACTTCTCCTCCGCGTCTGCAGCATCCTCTGCTGAATTTTCTCGTTCCTCGCTTAATAATATTTTTTTTCTATCTTTAAGATACTTCTTCTGTTGCCTCATTTCCTCCTGTTCTTTCCTTTTATATTTATCCATTAAATCACCTTATTAGCTGATATTAAATCTATTAGTGCTATTTAATATTGCTGTATAAACTACGTGGTCTTATATTATAGGAATTTACGATTTAACTACCTTCTTGTGCCTCACACCGGATACGATATAAGAAATGCTATAATTGTGTGCAATAACGTTCATACTCATTGTACATTCACATAAATTATCCTTGTACCCAAGGCATTCTGTGCTTTTAGGATTTCTTCAGGTATTGAAGATATTCTTTATTTTCAAAATTCCAAATTAGTGTATATAATGATTGATATTCATCGCTAGTCCACATTTCTGTCTTCCTGTTTACTATAGTACTTTTATTTGTCATCCTCTATTTACAAAGCATAATAATTTTAACAATAAAGAATAATGGAACTATCCCTCATTATACGTTCAGTGCGTATTTTTACAAATCAATCTACCAGAAAGAAAGCCACTGAATTTATGTTGTGGATGAATTTCTGGGTAAGATAATGTAAATATTTATATATTGAATACATATATGCACATAATGGGATTTGTAAATATAATAGTTCATGATGAAACCAAAGATAGATTAAGAAAATTGAAAAATAATCCGAGGGAAAGCTATAATGATGTTATAACGGAATTACTAAATGAGCATGATAGAAAC
>JAKADL010000121.1 GCA_021820565.1 Thermoplasmata archaeon | reverse complement strand
TTGTTACAAGAAAAAAATATAGCGAGGCTGAAAAGCCCCTTATTATAATTTCACTGCTTTTGATAATCGCATTGCTTCTATCTCTGGCATTGAGGGGTATTATACCTGTGTCGTCACCTCTGGCCAACCCCATATTGATAAAACCTACCGCAGGGTATTTCTTCCTGCTTGCAGCTAATGTTGGTGCAGTAATAATGCCATTTATGATATTTTTCCAAGCATCAGCCACCGGGTTAAAGCTTGGGGATCTGGATGGTGGCCATATCAGAATTACACGTCGTAGGTCGCTCAGAATAATGCGCAAAGAAACACTCGCCGGAGCTATAGTAACAGAACTTCTTATGGTGATTGCTGAAATGGCTTTTGCCGGAATTCCACATGCAAACCATTCATCCTTTTTTGCAACTCCCCAGCAACTTGGCAAAGTACTTATTCCTGTAGCAGGGTCTTTCTCACCAATTATCCTCGGAATAGGATTAATAGCTGCAGGTTTTATTGCACTTATTACCATATCGCTCGGGAGTGCATGGGGCATAGCTGAATCCCTTAACATGAAAAAGAAATCATACTGGCTCGTATATATACTTGAAAGCCTGCCAGCCGTAGTAGCTGTCTTAATTATCAATCCGGCAAGCATGATAGCAATTGTCCTGTATCTCCTGATATTCTTTGTTTTTGCATTGATTGCACCTCTGGCAATGATGTGGATAATTGGCAGAAACAAAAAAATAATGGGAGATCTTGTGCTTTCAAGGAAAAATGAGGTTGTATACCTGTTTATGTTTGGCTTAATAATCGCTACTGCTTGCATAGCTGTTGCAACATAATCCACATTGCTGGCATTCAATATATATGAATTTTAATTAACGTACTATCATGGTCGTATCCTGCAGCACAGCTTCTTCCATGCCTGCCCGCGAAAACCGGAGGAACAAATTATGGTACCGGGAAATATTACTAAATAATGTTGTAAAAAGATCCAATTAATATTATAAAAATATTATAAAATTTATTATTGTGCTATTGTTTCTACCTGCTCCTTAGAACTTTTAGGCCCAAGAACCCATATATCGACAACAACTATGGCTATGAAAACCCATATTATCCCAAAGCTGGCAATAACACCATGTGGCAGGAATATATCAACTATAAACAGTGTTAAAATTGCAGTTGATACCCTGCTGACCGCATATACTGTTCCTGCGGCTGTTGGTCTGATTCTTGTAGGGAATATTTCTGCCTGGTAGGCATGGAAGAAATTTGAGAAATTCCATAGCAGGAATGTTGTTATGAACCCGAATATTACAATCAGATATACATTTGACACCACTGCAAATGCAGTTCCAAATATTCCGGCGAGAACAGCAGTGCTTATTATTCCCCATTTTCTTTCCACTTTGTCTATTATAAACAGATTGAATACAGAGCCAAAGAAGAATCCAGCATATATCAGGAATGTGAATTCCAGGGTTTTTGGGAGGTCAAAGCCCTTATCAATAAGGAATAAGGGCGATAGTGCTGTAAACCCATAGAATATGCCGGATTGGAAGAACTGGAAGATAATCATCATTATTGACCTTTTCCTGACATCTGGTTCGAACATATCCTTATATTTGCTTCTGTTTTTTTCAATGGGAGTATTTGTTGTAACAGGTGGGAGTTCCTTTAGGTGTTTTCTTTCCATAGTTTTCTGTTCCCATTCAGTGGTGATTTCATTGGCTTTTTTATATTCTCCATGTACTTCAAGCCATCTTGGGGATTCCTTAAGTCTTGTCCTGACAGCCCATATTGCGAACCCAACCACAGCCATGAACCAAAACAGTATTCTCCATGAGTAATAAGCCGGAGCTATTATATCCATTTCATATGTCAGGAACGCTATGACGAAACCAGCAGTTACAGCTATTGTATAAACCCATGCCAGACGGTTGCCACGAACCTTTGCCGGCATCATTTCAGTGGTGAACGAGTCCACCAGAGGGAACTCACCACCAACACCTATGCCGCCTATAAATATGAATACGGCAATTAGGAATGGATCTGACATGAATCCAGCTATAAGCATTCCGAATGAAAATACAAGGAGGTTATAAAGGAAGACAAATTTTCTTCCCCTCCTGTCTGCGAGCCATCCAAAAAACGCACTTCCCACAAACTCCCCAAGGAAGAATGCAGTAGTTATAATAGTAGCACCAAGGCTGTGCGTTATTCCCAATACAGCCACAACCAGCGCTAAAATTGCACCATTGCCCAGTAACATCAAAGTTTCAGCCCATTCTCCACCGGCTACCATCAGCAGGAAATCTCTCTGCACTGAACTGAATGGAATCCGTTCAAGTCTGTCTGAAACACTACCTTCATAAGGTTTATTTTGCATAAAAATGCATATTAAAAGTATATATAAAGTAGTATTATAATATGTTAGATCAAATATAGCTTATTTAATCATTGTTTTTATTGCCTCTTCTATCCGGGTATAGCTATAACCCAGATCAGACAGTATTTTTTTGGTACAATTTCCAAGTGGTGGTGCGTTATTATTCTGCGCCACTGAAAACGGGAGCCTTGGTACTTCATAGCTATTATTGTTGTAATTCATATTTACCATATATTTTAGAGCCTGCGGGTCATGCAACAGATCCCATGGCTTATTAAGTGTTCCGTAACTTATATTATATAAATCTAGTATATTTTTTATACTTTCATAATTCATAGATAATAACTTTTTCTGAATTAATGGTATAAGAAAATCTCTGTGCATATACCTTGCATTGTTGCTGGAAAATTTTTTATCTGTGACTAGACTTTGCAGCCCGAAGCCTTCACAGAACCTTTTCCACTGGTCATCTGTGGCTACAGCTATGAAAAGTTTCTTATTATCAGATGACATAAAATAGTCATATATGCCCCATGCAAAATTCATTTCATTTATAGGTTCCAGATCCCTTTTTTCCATCTGGTATGTTGCTATATGCTGCCCTGCTAGAAACATTGCAGTTTCAAAAAGTCCTATTTCTACCAGCCCGCCCTTATTTTCTGAAATTAACTGGAAAGCCTTTGTAACACCGAGTATAGCAGCTACCATGTCTACTATTGATGCACCCATTCTCATCGGCTTATCTTTTGTCCCGGTCATATAGGCAAGGCCAGATTCTATCTCTATCGGATAATCAAGGGATTTTCTGTTTTCGTATGGACCTTCCATATACCCCTTTATGGATACATATATGATTCTGCTATTGATTTTTTTAACATCTTCATAGGAGAATCCAAGTTTTTTCATAGTGCCAGGTGCCATATTTTCCACAATAATATCTGCCGTCTTCAAAAGTTTAGTCAATACTTCTTTTCCAAAATCCGTTTTAATATCCAGTTCAAGGCTCTTTTTGCCCCTGTTATAATACATAAATGTTCCAGCACTGGTTCCTTTTAATTCCCTTGATATATCACCGCTGCCCGGTTTTTCAATTTTTATGACTTCGAATCCCATATCAGCAAAAATTAATCCTGCAGTGGGCCCTGCTACTATCTGCCCTAATTCTATAACCCTCTTCATATGGAACCACCTGCGATTTTTATAATATCCTTGACGGGCAAAGCTTCACCCCGGGCAGCAGATTCATCCTTAATCATAGACACTATTTTTCCTATTTTTTCTTTATCATATGCTACATTATTGGTATCCAGTATCTCCATAATCATTTTCTTCCCCGTGTAAACGTTCACAGAATAATTCTTTTCAGTAAAGGCATTTCCATAGGCTACATGGGTTCCTGCTGTCTGTATTCCAGAATTGTTTCCATATAATGGCAAATTATCTGTAAAGAAATTCAGACCAATTTTCTTTAAAATAAGGTCATACATATAATTATATGCTTTTCTAATGCCCTTTATATCCAGTAACTTTTCAAGATTATTTTTCATCAGATAATCTGCCAGTGTTATAGAATCAGCAATGCCATTCCTTTCTCCGGTGCCAAATATTGTTGTATCTATATAATCGGCACCTGCCGATATTGCTGATATTGTATTGGCTACTGCCATTCCATAGTCATTATGGCAATGGGATTCTATTTTTATATTTGTGGCTTTTCTTGCAGCTTCAAATACATTTTTTATGGCTGCAGGATTCATTTTACCACGTGTATCCGGCAGCTGGACCACATCAACATTTAACTCCTCCATCCTGAGGCA
>JAKADL010000120.1 GCA_021820565.1 Thermoplasmata archaeon | reverse complement strand
GTTCATTAATTCTTCTTCTGACCGTTGCCTCGCTTGTGTTCAGCATCTTGGCTATTTCAGCGTTGGACATCCTGGCATTATATCTGAGAAAGCACATAATTTCTTTATCAAGGTCATCAAATGGCAGAATAGACGGGTCTATATGCCCCCATCTTACAGAAAGATCACACTCATAATTTTTACTATCCTCACTTCTCTTTGAACTATTTTCTTCCGTCATAAAATAATATTTTAAAGCAATATATAACTCTTTCCACATATAAATTAAAATATAAAATTTAAGAATATCGAATTTAAAACTTTATATGACTGCATTTGAATATATTGTACATGTTCAAAAATAGCATACTGGAAAATCATGGATAAAAATTGTTATTAACGTAATTGCAATTAAAAAAGCATGAAAATTTATTTCGAATCTTACGGATGCACATTGCAGAAATCCGAATCTTCACTTTACCTTAATAAATTACTCCAGGACAAAGATAACCGGGTGGTTGACAATCCGGAGGATGCAGATATTAGCCTTATAGGAACATGCGTTGTAATAAAGCATACAGAGGATAAGATGGTAAAACGTATCTCAGCACTGGAAAAAACTACTGGAAAGGTACAGGTACTTGGATGCCTGGCCACGGTTAATGGCAATACAATAGAGTCAGAAAATATAGAGGTACTGAAACCACGTGAATTCAGAAGTTTTTATGAGGGAGCGCTCGATGATATTGAAATCAAATCAGATATATATGATGGAATCCCCATAAATCAGGGATGTACCGGAAGCTGTAATTTCTGCATATCCCACATAGCCAGGGGTAGGCTCCTGTCCAGGCCTGTGGATAAAATAGTAAATCAGGTGAATATGGAGCTGGACAGAAATATCAGGGAAATAAGGATATCATCACTGGATACCGCTGCCTATGGCAAAGATATAGGTGTTGACCTGGCTGATCTGGTGAACAAAATAACAGCTGTAAACCGTGATTTCTATCTCAGGGTAGGCATGCTTGAGCCACGGAATACATATGACATACTGGCAAAACTGGTTCCAGCATATAGTTCATCAAAAGTTTTCAAATTCCTGCATATTCCGGTACAGAGTGCGGACAATGCCGTACTGGATGCGATGAACAGGGAATATTCAATTGAGGAGGCTGAAGCCGTATGGGAAAAATTTACAGATACATATCCGGATATGTCAATAGCCACGGATATAATCCTTGGATACTATAATGATTCCCGGGATGGCTTTGAGAAAACCCTTAAATTCCTTGAGAAATATAGGCCGGATATTATCAACGTTACCAGATTCTCACCCAGGCCGTACACAAAAGATTACAGCAAAACACCGCTGAATTCAAATCTCATGAAAGAATGGTCCAGGGAAATTATAGATCTTCATGCTACACAGATGGAGAAAAAACTTGATCGTTTTCTGGGAAAGGAGGAAAGGGTCATGGTAACGGAAGAAGGCAAAAATGGAACCATGGTCGCCCGTGATATAAATTACAGGCCTGTAGTATTGCAGGGAAATTATAAAAAATACTCCGAGGTTTACTGCAAAATTGTGGGCCATGGAGGCAATTATCTTATTGGGGAATAAGAATCAACACCGACTATTTCATCCATTATATACCGGTCATTACTCTTAAAGCCAAAGATCTGTTCGAATTCTATGGGTGTCAGTACAGGTATGTTGAATTTTTCCCCATCATCTATGGAAACCCTTGGGCAACCTGTAAAAACCGCAGCATCACACATCAGATTCTCTATATCAACCGGGCTTATGTTGTCCGCAGTCACTATTATGGCATCCCTTCCCATATCCTTTATCTTGCTGTAAATGCTGTATGCCAGCTTCTTCCTGTACTGCCCGATTTTTGTATCAATTATAACAGCAAATTTTCTGGCATCCATGGCCGGCTCTATCCTTGCATACCTTTTCCTGAGGAATTTATCTATATCTGGCTGTATGTTTCTCACCGATTTCTGGTTCAGGTCCAGTATGTAAACAGGTTTGTCCGTTGACAGCTGGGCACCGATCCCGTGGAAGAGACCGGTACTTACCAGAAGGTAGGCATCTACCTTGCCGGCTATGGAGTGTGCCGAACTGAAATTGCAGCCCAGAACCTGACCGGGATATTTCAACCTGCCGTCAACGCTGCCAATAAGAACACTGTAACCGAGCTTATCCAGTTTCTCCTTGACATATTGCATTTCCTTATAATACTGGACAGATGAAAGAAGACCTATATTTTTGATACCATCTTCCCCGAGCACGGAAAAAATATCATCATCCAATTCTATAGTCCTGTAATAATACTCTATGAAAATGACCGGTTTCGTATATTTGATATTGGGAATTTCAGAATGGCCGAACTGGACAATACAGTCCACGTCCCTGTAAACCTCCATATTCCCGATATCACAGGCACCGTAAAATGACTGTGAACTAATAATCACCTTAAATTGTTCTGAAAATTTATTAAATAAATCGAAGGATTCCGGCTTTAAGCCATCCGGAATCTGAAGCAGTATTTTTTCTGCCTTACGGTTCTTTAATTCCTTTATTGCCTCTTCTACATTCATTTACAGCTTATCGTTTTATATCTATTTAAATATTAAGACTTGAGCTATGTCCTCCGAAAATTGTTGCATTCGGGGTTAAATACTTCTTTATGAAGTTTATGGCAACATAGGCGTTTCCCCCATCTATTGCTATTATTGGATGCACTGGCTCGCCCGGCATTGTAGCCACGTCTCCAACAGAGAATATACCCTCTATGTTTGTCTGGAACTCATCATTTACAAGTATATTTCTGCCATTTTTGCTCATCTCTATATTTACAGATTTGAATATATTGGCCTTACCTACATGCCCAATTGCAACAATCAGGGAATCAATGTTTAACTTCTGTGTGCTCTTGTCCTGTACATTTGAAATGGATATGCTTCTAACCCTATCATTACCAGATATTTCTGTTACTGAGCTATTCATCAGGAGCGATATCTCCTTGTTGTTCATTACACTGTCCAGGGTTTTTTCAGCTGCCTTGAACTTTTCGCTATGGTGAATGACATAGACCTTCTTTGCCGTCCCTACAAGCTCACTTGCGTAGTCAAGGGCAGAATCTCCACCACCCACTATGGCAACTACCTGATCCTTGAACCTGTTTATATCCTTCACAGTGTATTCGACACCGCGACCCTTGAATTCCTCCTCTCCGGGGCATCCAACTTTCCTGGGGGTGAAATCGCCTATGCCTGTGCACACCAGTACAGCCTTGCATGTGTATGCATTTTCACCGTTTACCTCTACGGTAAATTTACCGTCATCCGGTATTATGTCGGTTACCTTGCTGCTCAGCTTGATTTCGCCGTCGAATAATTTTGCCTGCTCATACATCCTATCCCTTAGTTCCGTGGCATTTATCCTGGGTATGCCCTGAACATCATAAACCATTTTCTCAGGATACAGTTCCGGTATCTGCCCACCTGTGTAATCAAGGGCTTCCAGGGTTACGCTTTTAATATCCCTGAGTCCTGCAAGAAACGTGGCAAAGAGTCCGGTTGGACCTGCTCCTATTATAACAAGATCGTAATCCTCCATGCCACGATTATATATATGGGATACAAAAACTTTGGTATAGTCTAATTTGTTTTTCAGCCACCTAGAATCTGTAAAGTGTGCTACCGAAATCCTGTGAGGCAGCCTCTATTGATATATACTTTTTATTCCTGTTGGAAAGGTATGCCTTAACCGTTTCCAGTGCAATATCGGGCGTATTATTTTTCTCACTGAGGTGGGTAAGTACAATTCTGGTATTGTCAGAAGCAGATTCATATATAGCCTCGGCGGTCTGCTCGTTTGAAAGATGCCCGTGATCGCTCCTTATCCTCATTTTGAGCATTTCTGTATATGGGCCCGTTCTAAGCATTTCCGGATCATGATTTGCTTCGATAGCCATAATATCAGATCCCTGCATGGCATCAAGAAGTTCCCCGTTCATAATCCCAAGATCAGAAACCACCGAAATTTTTATTCCTCTATTGCGTATCACATACACCACGGGGTCTACAGCATCATGGTTAACTGAAACCGGCATGATCGTGAAATTCCCTATTGCCACTTCGCCGTTTATACCGTATCCCCTGTCCAATCTGATTTTATCAAGAGTTTTATTCCTGGAGTAAACGTCTGCCTTCAATTTTCTTGATATAGCC
>JAKADL010000119.1 GCA_021820565.1 Thermoplasmata archaeon | reverse complement strand
TATAGATAGAGCAATTGACAGATATAACAAACTATGTTTGTAATAATGGTGATACAATGGTTGATGAAAAAGGCAATGACATTATCCTGAAAAACATCAATGCAACAAGGAACAGGATAATAAGCTTCGAACAGTATATGATAAGCAGATCATGGGGCCTCTTTTTTTCATTATTCGCCGGTGTAATATTTCTATATGCTTACTTGGAACCGTTGCTTTCATATGTTATTATGCCGGATTATGTTCATATCATAGTCTTTCTTATCGATTCCCTGTTGCTGGTAATCGCCCTCCTTTATTGGCTCCATATATATGGAAAAACTTTAAGATTCCTGAGATTGAAGAATGAAAATAGCATTGGTTCCAGTGGTGGATTATGGAAGAGAGTAACACTGGTTCTTGTTTTTATTCTCATTGGTGTATCCTTTCTCTCTTCGTATATCCCGCCGGGCTATGAACCCATTGTTGAGATGGCCATTCAATCGTTTATTTTCCTAGTTATGGACTTCATTATAATAAGGTCGGTAAAATCTTCATTATCTAAAATTCCTGGAGTGGTATATGCAGTTGTAATTTCCTTTCTATTCATTGTAATAATACCGTTGATTGTAGATTTTACCAGTATTTTGCCTATATTTGACGATTACCTGCTCTATTATTCATCCTTTGCTATAATTGTATTTGTCTGGCTTACTGCAGGCATCAGCATGATATACAGAGCACCTGACTATCTGGAGGTTGACAATGGACAATGAAGTTCAGTCAGAACTTAAAAACCTTCTACGCCAGATATCCGTGGAACTGAGCAACACTCCATTGACATCATCATCCAGACTTATAATCATAATGTCACTTGCCATTGATAAAAGGATGAAGCTTTCGGATCTAATGAAGGTGACAGGATGCGGGAAAGGTAGTATTGAGAATCATGTTTCTAAACTTGAAGAAGGTGGTTTTGTAAGGACCGAGAAGATATCGTTTTTTAAATCACCAAGAGTATATGCACAACTAACCGATAAGGGTCGAAATTTTTATGAAAATTATCTGAGATTGATAGGGAAATTCCTGAAAGATGCGGAACTTAGTCACGATGCAAGAAAATGATATTTAATCTTTCCCAAGGCAAGGTATATGTTACTTCATAACAGATATTATTATTTACTGCTCATTTTTAACATATAGGCGTAAAGTCCCATGTACCAGCTGGAAAGGATATCACTCGAATAAAATCATGAAATTTTAAAACCACTCTCCAATATATCTTTTGATTTTTTCTCTACAATATTATTCACCATATTCCTTGCCTCTGAAGTATCAGAGAAAGCCGTCTTGATGGCCATTGCAATTAAGGGCATATCATCCTCAGTAAATCCCATTTGGGTTATTTCAGTTACCCCTAGTCGCAAAATTTGGCTGTCAACCTTTCTATCTGGCAAGGGAAAAGGCGTGGTAATAATACCAGAATTAGATAATTTCTTCGCAGCATTTTCAGATGTAAATGATTCCGGCGAAACAAGGCCTAACTGATGTGTGGACGTATACCCTTTATTCTCCAGAATGACGTTCATTCCCACATTTACGAGCTGTTCAGCAAGTGATTTTGCATTTTTAGTTATCCTTTCAGCAAACTTTTTGCCATCCTTCTTCCAGTTTAAAAGTGTTCTAGCAAGCATTATATATCGACTGTAATCGGGTGTTGCCATGTCATTGGAAGTGGTAAATACCACTTTGTTGTAGAGTTCCCCGTTATTGGTTAAAATCACTCCACCTAATGGACCTGCCATAGTTTTCTGTGTGGATCCGCTAATTGCTGCAATTCCGTACTTTAATGGATTGGGAAACTGATTTCCAATTATGAGGCCCAAGACATGTGCAGCATCATACCATATAGGTACTCCGCTCGCAGATCTCTTTAATTTAGTGAAGTCTGGAGGAAACAGAATTAAAGATGATCCCTCTATCAGCAACTTTAAATTTTCTTCAGATGTCAACCTGGATAACCTGTCATAATCAGGTTCAAGATTCTCCCAATCATAAGGGGTATCTGTAATTTCCAATCCTCTAAACCCGGAGTAACCATTTCCATGCCAGGTAGGATGCCCTAGTGGGGTTGGAGTTGCAACAATTTTATCTTTCACAGATGTCAATGCGTGTATTAATATAGCATCTGCAATAGAACCTGATAATGGTCTCCATTCTGCGTACTTCGCTTCAAATACATCTTTAAGGAGATCATCTGTTATCTGTTCAATGCTATCAATATATTCTCCACCCTCGCTATATCTTTGCCCCGGAATTCCAAGAATGGCTCTCCTGGTCAGGTCATTGTATTCTAACGCATTGGTTGAATCCCATAGGATGGATTCAGAGGCTACCAAATTCAGGCATGTTCTTCTCCAGTTATTATGATTCATCAATGCTTTGTCCAGCTCTTTCGAAATTATATCGACATTTTTTACATTTTCCATTTATTTCACCTTTGTCATTTAATAATACTTTTTATTTACATATTTATTTGTACCCCATATTAAAGGGTAAACTTTCCGATTGTTTCTATATCATCCCTATTATGTATTTTCAGCATTATGAATATTATACATAAAGGTGTCCAGATAGCTAATGCAATCGGGGCAAGATAATATGGATAAACGAACGGATAAATAGAAGCATACAGCGCATATAATATTAGAACAGTCCCTACTATTGGCAATAATGCCGAAAATACCAGTCTAAATTCTTTAATTCGTACATGGTAACGAATAAGTGATATATTCGTTATGCTGTGAACCATGATTGTCCCGACAGTAGCCATAGTAGCCAGTAAAAATACAGCATCTATCACCGGGCGTATTGCTAGAAAGGCGAATAACATCACTATTCCACTTATAGCAGTAATCGCAATAAGAGAAACATAAGGCGTCTGATACTTTATATGGGATTTGCCCAGGTATTTTGGGAAAATTTCATCCCTTGCCATTCTATATACTAGTCTGGAAACATTGACCATTTGGCCATTGATAGCATTAAGATTGGCACTGAGCACTATTACAGAGAGGATAAGGGTGGCGGCGAGCCCTATTTTTGCATTGACAACAGTAAAACCTGGAAGAGGTAAGGCAGCAAAAGCGGCCATATTGTTGTATCCCCATCCTATTGTCAGAGCATATGAAGAGATGACAAAAACAAATCCAGCCATAAGAACTGTAAAGATAATCGCTTTTCCGGTATTTTTCTTTGGACTTTTTGCTTCTTCGCCTAATGAAACTATTGTGGTATAACCTCCAAAGGATAAAAGAGCCAGTATCATACCCAGACCTACCCCACTCAATCCTGCAGTGCCCGGAGTAAAAACATAACCGGTATTAGAAGAAGGGCTCAATACAATAATTATCAATGAAACAATGACCAAAAATCCACTTTCAATTAATCCGGTAATAAAATTAAAGCCGACTGCCTTTTTTATTCCCACATACTGAATGGAGATAGCGAAAATCAATGTGATCACCCCTATTAACAACATAGTATATGTTGAAACCGGTTTTCCTGTGAAAAATGAATAAGCAGCCCCGATAAAATAACCGTTCCATAGGGCCAGGAATGCAACATTGTTTATCTGGTAAAATAATTGGTATAATCCCGTCATCACACCGGTTCTTGGGCCTATGCCATTGGAGACATAACTAAAGAAACCTCCGGAACTAGCAATTTTTTTCGAATACTGTATAGCCGTATTTACATTAATCAATATAGCTATTGTCGCAACCAAAAAAACAAGTGGTGTTGCTGAAAGTGCAACACCTGCTATTCCCGTTATTAATATCGCAGCCGTAATTGATGGGCCGATAACCGCCAATCCCTGTACAGATAGGTGACTTAAAGAAAGAGCATTTCTTTTTAATTCACCCGTTTGTTCCACTTCCGATGCCATAATATAATCATGCGTAAAAGTTCATATAACGTTTATTGCAACATATTGCATATTTAAATAGATTCATTTTCAATAATCCTTTCGAGTATTTTTCTCTCCAACTCCCTAGATTTCCTACTCAGACTAGATGGGGAAAGCCCGATTTCCTTGCTCAAATCTCTTAGTTTTCTCGTTCTTGGTGAATCAAAAAATCCGTTTCTAAGTAGAATATTAATGAAATTTATTTCTGCCTCGGTCATAAAAAACTTATTCGGTGCTTCATAAAGATAGCCCTTATAGGCATCTATAATTGAGTATTCCATTATATCAAATTTGGATTTCAATATTTTCA
>JAKADL010000118.1 GCA_021820565.1 Thermoplasmata archaeon | reverse complement strand
ATCAGGAAAGTATAAATATCAATATTTTTATAAAAATGTGGCATGATAGGGATTCATAAAAGTTCTTTATGAGTTTTCTATACATGGGGATATAGTATGGTTGAGTTTAGACCAACATATACAGGCAGTATATATGCAAACGTAGATCGGCAAACACATAGAGGAGGTTGCGGATCTCGCCATTTTCAGACCAAACTTCATAATCAGTATAGGCCATATTCTTATAGTTATACTACTTCTAATGCTGGTAATCCTGCCTCCAAAAATATCCGGATACCTTGAATCCAAGGAGGCATCAGAACTTGCTATAATGAACTATCCCCACACAGTAGTACCTTTGCCCCTGATCGGCATTGTACCCCAATGATTATTCCGGGTATATTCCAACCCATAGCTGGCAAGATAAGTTATATAACGTTATCCGGCAAGATACCTGGTTATGAAAAGCCTGTTGTAATTGCCATCCCGCTGAACAGGGTTTCAACTCAGGTTTCAATTAATCATAAAAACCGTGATGGACTCTTCTTATTTTTATCCTTTTCATAAACATTATTATAAATAATGGATTTTAATATTATGGCTGTTTGCCCAGTATGCAATGCAAAATTTGATTCTGGTGATTATTACACAATGGCGACTCATTTTATAAATCTTGCAGAGGATAGCGATGCCTACCATGTGCAGTGGATAAACAGAAATATTTCCAGGAAGAAGATGGATATCACACAGTTCACATCTGCCATAGAAAATTTTTATAATATTGCACACGGGGGAATAAAAGAATGGATAATAAATAAGTTCGTGGAGCAGTTCCGGGGAGAAAATCCCCATCCTTTCATATTGAAAATGCAGAGTTACAGCAAACCGGTTATGATGGGGTATGCTATAGAACATTATTTCTTTCTAAAACAATGGGTTAAGTCCTGTTCAATAATTATATCGAAAACCGATCTGGATGATGTCCAGAGATACGAAATTGAAAATATACTTTCGGAATATTATGGCAGAGGCAGAAAGAAGCCACACATCGAGCTTCTACTTGAGATGGGAGAGGAACTGGGCATGGATCGTGTTCAGATTTTCGCTACTGAGCCCCTGGATAGTACTAAATTTGCAATATCACGCTGGAAGGAGATTACAAATAGCTGTAACTGGATATGCATAATGGCGGCAATGCATTCGCTTGAGCTTGTTGCAAACAGCAAATTAAATAATTATGGTGCAAAATACGATTACTTTAATCCAGGGATGCTCGATTCTCCCCTGGTGCCTGACAGCGTTAAGAAGTTCCTCGGGGAAGGATATAAGAGCGATTATTCACACTCCTTCAGGGCACTGGATATAATTGCAAAATACTGCCACGATTATAATATGGAAGGCATTCAGGACGCTTATCTTATGTCAGCATATGCATTTGACAGGTATTTAGAGGCCAGAATGGAAAGAGGTGAAATGTTTGAAAACCAATAATGAAAATGGATGTGCCCTCTGTGATGCTACATGGGGAGAGTATTACAGGGAAATAGAGAATGAAAAGATGTTTTTCTGCTGCAATATATGCGCTGATATATTTGAAAACATGGTCAATGCAGTCAAGAAGGAAACGGGCTGGGATCATATAGATAGCGTGGAACTTCATGGAAATTATAGCAAGGGAAGAAACTGTACGGCAACCAGTGGGAATAATACATTCAGATATTATTTCAGGACATACAGCGATGGCAGGATGATGGAATTCAAAAAATTGTAGTTTTTATAAAAAATAAAAGTAGATATAGATTTTTCAGTTCGTATATTATGTCAATGGCTACAAAAGGAAGTGATATAGAATACCCGACGGGCAAGGATAGAATAAATGGATATCTGGCATCCCCGGTTGACGGGAAACAGCATCCGGGTGTAATAGTCATCCACGAAATCTTCGGTCTTGATCCACATACCAGATCTGTGGCGGATAGAATGGCATCAGAAGGATATGTTGCGCTGGCCCCAGACCTTTTCTCAAGCAGGAAGCTATCGGAGGTAATTACCAGGGAGGGAATTGCAGCCACCATGGAATTTATCATGTCTATTCCTCCTGATAAGCAGCGTGACGAAAATTACAGAGAAAATCTTTTGAATAATATAGATAATGATAAAAGAAAAGTTATAATGGATACCTATAATATGCTGCTGAAAAATAGGCCTGTGGATCTTCTAACCGGGTATTTGTCCTCCGGTGTTGATTACCTTCATTCACTGGAAACTGTTAACGGAAAAATAGGAAGCGTCGGATTCTGCTTCGGCGGGGGAATGTCGATCAGTCTTGGATGCACCGGGAAGGTTGACGCAACGGCAATATATTACGGAGAAAATCCAGAACCGCTTGATAAACTAAAGAATGTTAAAAACGCTGTTATCGGGTTCTATGCCGGAGAGGATAGAAGGATAACGTCTAAAGTTCCTGAACTGGTTTCAAAACTCTTTGAATACAATAAGGAGGTTTCAGTCAAGATTTATCCGGGAGCATATCACGCATTCTTCAACAGCACCAGGCCCACAATATATAATAAAAGAGCATCGGAGGATTCATGGAGGCTCCTCATGTCTTTTTATAGGGAAATATTCGGGATGTAGGCCAGAACCATGCTATAAAACCATTGAAATAATTCAATAGGTTATTATTTTCAGGTTTTCTTGTACAATCAAATACATATATTTATATTCAATTTTTTATAATGAATTCATGGCTAATGATCTCAGTTCATTTGAAAAAGAAGTGAAAAAAAATTATGATAAGTTTGATATGGATTTCCCGAGGGGGAGCATAAAGATTCTGGATAATTCTATTGTGGGAATATTGATAAAAAATGCAGCAAAGTCAAGAAGTGTAGACTATAAATCTGAGGGCAGTGTATATACTGCAACATTCAGCACATATACAAAGCTTGATTCTGATGGGATGGTAGGAGTTTATTCGGATGTGCCAGATGATGAGAACATAAGAGAAATTACATTTATAGTAACGGGATTTCATGCAAAGTGGGATACAGAAGTTACATTTACAAAGGAATATATGCCGGTTACACCGGACAGGGAATTAAAGCATTTGATAAATTTTCAGAGAGCAATTCTGCTTACAGGAATTATCAAATAAAATAATTTTAAATCCCCTTATTATTGAATGATATAAGCATAAAAAACCGATAAATTGAATTATTAAGATTTTATCTGTGGGTATGGATGATATTGATAACAGAATCCTGTTCAATATTCTGAAAAATCCCCGGGGAAGGCTTTCGGACTTTTCTTCAGGAACTAGTCTGAGCGATCAGGATATACACTACAGGCTGAAGCGAATCAAAGAAAACGATGTATTGCAAAAATACATGCTCCACATAAATCCCAAAATATACGGAAATCAGCAAATATACATGGCATTTGCAACGGATTCTAAATATCCAGGCACGGTAGATTCTATAATCAGATGCTTTGAAAAGCTAACTGTTTATGGGATTTCTGGCAATGAAAACGGAATTACCGATAAAATAAAGGAATTGAAAACGTATCTCGGAACCCCTGTAATGGAATACTCTCCCAAGCAGGATGCCGTTCCACTCCAGTTAACCCCACTGGATTCGTTTATTCTTAAAATCTTATCCCGTGATCCGATGACACCCACATCGATTATAGCAAAAGAAGCAGATAGAAAGGTTAAGCAGATAGAATCCAGGATCAAATACATGGAAATGCACAGAATATATTCCATAATTCCCAAAATAAATCTTTCAAAGGTAAATCTTGTCATAGTGGCATTTTTCAGCAGCAATGTTGAAGAAATAACAGACTCAATTGATCAGGATCTGGTCATAGTCACAGATTCTGTATCGGGCCTTGTACTGATATTTGAGCAGAATTTAATAAATGCAAAATCCATAGTAAATAAGATAAAACGTGTGGATGATAAACTTGATGTTATGGTTGTGTATGATTATGAATTCTTTAGATAAAAAACAGGCATTGGGAAAATTTGCAAATAATCAATTGCTGTAATTGCATTTTATTTTTATTTATTATATAGTTATTCTTTGAAAATCTATTGAAATTCAATAGCCTGAAATTACCATATATGGTATTTTGATATAAATTGATAGGAAATTTTATGCCCGATTTATGTAAAATTTCATTTTCTATTATATAAATAGCATTTATCTGGAATTAAGTACGTCTATTATCGTATCCATACTACACAAATTATATATATCATTTATTTCATTAAGAATTAATGGCAGAAATATATGTAA
>JAKADL010000117.1 GCA_021820565.1 Thermoplasmata archaeon | reverse complement strand
TATATTACATTATCGCCTTATCTCTTATTACTTTTATAAAATTTTCAGCATTCTCTTTTTTTGTTCTTGGTACTAGTATCTTATCTCCACTGGACAAAGAAATAGTATATTCCGATTTCTTATAAAGGAAATATAGGACAATAAATATAAGTCCCAACACAAAAACTGCTGTTCCTATCAAACCATTTAAGATCATTAAGATTATTCCTACCAGAAACAGAATTATTCCAAATGCAAGCAATGCTCTGTGTTTAATTTCTTTCATTCCGATAGAATTAATATGATTATAAGAGGCATCCAAAAAATTTCCTCGTAGCGTATATATAAATCTTCTATCTGTGGCATAGAAATGTTTTTTCTTATCTTTATACTCTGCTAAAATACTTTCATTATCCGCAAGGTAACTTTCTATATTCATTAATGTATTATGAGTAACAAGTATTTATAATTGTGGTATTTATATAGGATATTGAATAATTTATTTTACTAAAAATTTAAATTAGAGGTAAATCCTCTGCATAGTTAAATGTACAATATTGATTGCATTTTCGGGATTTTTATTTAAAATTCCTCTGAATACGGGTATAGTTCATTGAAATCCACCACGACAAATATATAAGGAATATGGATATAATCAGGCATGGTATCATCCAGGGTTAAAGAAATTAACGAATCAGCGACTGTTAGCATGTCAAACAAGGCAGCTGAACTCAAGGCTGCAGGCAAAACAATATTCAATTTCGGAATAGGCGAGCCGGATTTCACCACTCCCAAGGAAATCATAGAATATGCTTTCAAGAGTGCATTGGAGGGAAAAACACATTATACACCATCAGCAGGTATAATGGAACTGAGGGAAAAGATAGCGAAAAAAATGAAAAATAAAAACAATATAGACGCGGAAGCATCGAACGTTCTGGTTACACCGACCAAATTTTCACTTAACCTTGCATTATACTCAATCATAGATCCGGGAGATGAAGTACTTCTACCATCGCCCTATTATGTGTCATATCCTGATATAATAAAGTTGAATGAGGGAAAAACCATAACAGTGCCCACAGACGAGAACTATGAAATGGACTTCGATGCAATGAGGAAGTATGTTTCACCAAGGACAAAGGCATTCATGTTCAATAATCCGGTCAATCCTACAGGAAAGGTTTACAGTGAAAAGTCCCTGAGAGAGCTTTCGGACTTTATTCTTGAAAACAATCTTTATTTAATTTCGGATGAGATATACGAGGATCTTGTTTATAAGGGTAAAATGTTCTCACCCGGGTCGATAGAAGAGATGCGGGACAAAACAATAACGGTCAGTGGCTTTTCAAAAAGCTATGCCATGACAGGCTGGAGAATTGGATATATGGTTGCCGAAAAGAGCATTATAAAGGCCGCAAACAAGGTCCAGCAGCAGACAATGACCTGTGCACCCTCTATATCACAGTATGCAGCACTGAGGGCGCTGGATGATGAAGACAGTGTTGAAACCATGAAGGCCGAATTCATGAAAAGAAGGGATCTAACTGTTTCAATGATCAGGGAAATAGATGGCCTTACACTCTATGAACCTGAAGGTGCTTTTTACGCTTTCCCTGGATATGATGCAGCCATGGACGACTCTGAACTTGCAATGGATCTTCTGGACAAACAGAATGTAATAGTAACTCCCGGTGGGCCATTCGGTTCAAGCAAGCATTTCAGAATTTCCTATGCCACTTCCCAGGATACTATAAAAGAGGGAATATCCAGAATAGGCAAATATTTTAAAAACGTTAAATAAATTTATATAGCCATAGCAATATGGTTCTATTATGGGAAAATTAACCGCCATTATAGTGGGTTATGTATCAATTACGTTTGCTTCATATGCAATATTATCTTTATCTTATTCTCCGCTTGTAAACTGGCTGGGTCCGTATTTCGGATTCCGGTTTCCATTTATTCTGGGTATAATATACCTCATAGCAGGGTCACCCATCAAGAACAGCATAATACTGGAAACATGGATCACTATCGGTGTCATAGTGGGAATTTCTGCAAGGAAGGGAACACGTGCGTGGGGTTCAGCAACTATATTATTCCTCCTGACAACTGCTACATTAACCATGCTCATGCTGGGCATACTTGGCATCTCTCTGCTGGGATCTAATGGCATATCCTCTCTTTCCGGGAACATATCCGCAATTGTTGCAACTGTGACTGCCTCAGCAGCATTTGTTCCCTATGGTACCAATCTTGCAACTATTGCCACAGAACCGATTTTGAGGCTACTTCTTCCATATCTATCTTCCATGTTATCTTCCGGAACGGTCAGCTCCGGTTCCGCCACATCAGGTTTGAAGACCATTGTAATGGAAATTGCTTACAGTGTCATAGAAAATTACCTGATTTTTGTAGTCACTTCAATTGTTGTGGGAACTATTTCTTACAGATTATTGCATAAAAAGAAAAAAATCTCTAAAAAGGCAGTGGCTGCCGCCCTATCCATATTCATAGCCATTATATTCATTGCAATGGCATTTTCCGGTGGAATTGCATCCCCGGAACAGATGTCCGGTTACAGCCCTGCAGCTTCTTCTGAAAATAACATTCCGGGCCTGGCCCTTGAAGGTTTATTTCCAATGGTAATACACAATAATACAGCCACTGTCAGGTCAGACCCTGCTGTCTCATCTTCAAGTATAACCAATGGGAGCAATGATGCGGGATTGAGCATTATTACCCCCAATGGGGATCTTTTTAATTTCTTTGCCATGGAAAACTCTGCAGATAACGGAATGTGGAACAGCAATGGTTTAATGTTCGGTGCTGTTGCAGTAACTGCCAATATGACCTCTATCATAGCAAAAGAATACGGCATAAGTGTTCATAATTTCGGTGGATTTGCCCCGCAGAATATGATACTGCTGGCATATAATAATTCAACCCCATCAGCAAATGCTGCCTCACTGTCCTCTTCCATCGGGAGTAAGATGGGAGTAACATTCGGCCATATACTGACATTGAATAATATTAAACTGGGCAATGACTACGTAAATATATACATCTATTCGTCATCATCTGGCACTTCTACCCTAAAATCAGGATTTATGAAGGCTTTTGCAGATAGTTATACCGGAAGCATTGCTACCATATTCAGGAGCAATGAAGCAATGAATAATTACGGTCCCTTTGTAATGGCATCCGGTTACATCAATGAAAGTATTGTAAAGAGCGTTGCCGGCATATCTGTATCCAATAGCAGTGGTATGTATTTCACATCCGGTGTATTCGGTTACGAACAGTACTTCCATTCATCGGGAACATCACACACATATAATTTATCGGCATTGATGCACTATGATTCATCTGTTTCATTCAAATCAACAGGGCTTTCCCTTCTGGGAATCGGTTATAACAATGGTACGGGTCAGATAGGCAGCCTTGGGGACTATAAATTCAATATATATACAAATAATAACACACTGGCAGGAAGCTCTCCCCTGAACACTTCCGGTTCTACTATTACTTCAATAGGAACATCGTCATTTTCACCATCATCCGTTTCAGTATCATTCAATGCAGTTTTTCCTGCATACCTGTATTATTCCACAATAGTTGACAGACTATCATCAAATGAGGTGAAAATAACCGTCCATATAACTAATAATGATAATAATAATTTAACAGAATTCAATGCATCCCAGGGTGCCTTTGTTAAAAATTATGATGGCAACAATGCTTCGAAGCTTATATCCGGCAAATACAGTGAATCTGGTATGAAAGTAGCACCGGGGCAATCGGCTAATTTCAGCTATACCATGGAACTGGCAGGTAATGGCATTTATACGATTCCCTATACAAACATTTCATATAATTTCCAGGGAAAGGCATTTTCCTACCAGACGAATGCAACATATATAACCCAGAATAAACCCGGATATGTATACGCAATGAATACAGTGATAAATCAGCAGGCATCGCAGTACTCTATTCTGGGGAATGTGCTATTTTCATTTTCGGGATTTGCATTCTCTGTTATGGACATTATCCTCCTCCTAATAGTACTCATTGATGTGCGCATAGAGGTAAAAGGTCTCCGAAAAATGTTGAAAACCCGGAAAGAAGAATAAGTTGGTTTTATATTTTTTATTTTTTTATAGAATTTGAATTTATTAACTATTTAAAAATCTCCTATTTTTATAGATTTCTGGAATTATAAATCCCGATAGGACTCCGTCAAATTGTTATTCCGGATTAATAATAATATGGAGGTTAAAATGATTAAATGCACGAATTCCGTCAATATTGAATTTATTGTAATAATAATATTTATTTAGTGGCAAATCATTATTAGGTGTGAAATTTATCATTATATACCTTGCCCTGTTAGCGATTAC
>JAKADL010000116.1 GCA_021820565.1 Thermoplasmata archaeon | reverse complement strand
ATCTGATCAGAATCTATTATTGGAAGGGGAGTGTATTCCTGTTTAAGTATTACCGGTATCTCAGTGCATGCAATGATAATTGAATCGCAGCCCTTTGCTTCCAGATCCCTTATTACTGGTACCAAGATGGATTTACCTTCTTCAGTATTACCCAATTTTACAGCCTGAACGGCAGCCATAACTGTGTCTTCTTTCTCTGGAACTACTGGGTTTAATCCTGCGGATACCAGGCTATCTATATAGAGCCCAGATTTAATCGTTGCTGTGGTAGCAAGAATTCCTGGTTTTCTGTATCCCGATTCCAGTGCAACTTTTACTGTGAGGTCTATCATATTTAGTACCTCTACATTTTTATGGAATTTATCAAACCATATATGAGCGGTATTGCATGGTATTGCTATAGTTCTGATTCCATTCTTTTCCAGAAAATCTATACCCTTGTTAATAGCGCTAACAGGGCTTTCCTTTCCGTAAAAATACGCGTCTATCCTGTTTGGTATCTCAGGGTCGCTATATAGTATATACCTTACATGATCCTGATCCTTTTTTGCATCTGTCAATTCAACCACACGGTCAAGAAATTGATTTGTTGCCTTTGGCCCCATACCGCCTATAATGCCTATTTCAATATCCATAATTACCATAATGAAATCCATAAAAGTAATTTAAATTATCCCTTGCAGTATATTAGTACGCAAGTTCTGTACTGAGGTATCGTGATTTCTAGTGGTAGGATTATAATGGTATTCATTTCTCCACATGATGTAAATAGCAGAATGCTGAAAAATACAGGAATAAGATAAAATAAACAGCTCAAAGTTGTTTATATTGCTCCTGTACCATATAATACCGTTGTAATATAAAACACATACTTTCTATCTACCCGGTCTGATATGGGATCTGAGACTGCAATCCCTGTAATAGGTAAAAATGGAGACCATGCCAGAAATTAAGCTTTGTAATTAGCTGGAATGCTTACCCATGTTATTGCAACAGAGTACATACCGAATATTTTCTAATACTTAACTCTGGTACAATATAAAATGCCACCACAAACACTATTGAATTCAAAGTTTTGTCAGCAATAACATAAGCCATAGCTATCCGGTTGGAATGTTCTATTCAATATTTTTTGAATTCAAATCTCTATATAATTCAAGTGTGACCCAGTCAAGTTTTTTCATGTCCATTTCCGTATCAACTATTAACTGAAAATACTCCTTAGCTCTGTATTCCGGAAGAATAAAATTCATAAACAGTTTATCATCAGATGCATAAATAAACAGGAAACTCCATGTGAGCCTGTGTTTTTTGGCCTTGGAAGATAGTATAAGCAATATATCCTCATCAGTCTTTGTCTCATAAATATGGTCCGTCCCAGATATTTCTTCCATTCCCTGAACAGAGCTTAAATCCCGGTCAGAGTAAACGATTAACCTGAAACTTCCATTTAGTGGATAGTTGTCAACAAATTGCCCAATGGCCCCTGTTTCCCTTAACATTTTTATTACCCTGTAATGATCGAATTCTTTCATGGGAAGGCTGATTATGATATTCTTTAATCTTACATCCGTTTCACTTAAATAATTAAGAAAACCTCTGGAAGGTTTTAAGATAATCTTCGCAATGGTCGATTTCTCATGGCAATGTTTTGACAGTACATCTGAGAATGCCATTTCTGCATTTGTATGCATGAATCCCTTTATAATCATATTTCCAGATTCTATGCCGGCATAGCTTATTACGAGTCCGTTTATACAATCAAGCTCATTAATGAATTCAGTTGTTCCCTTATCCTCTATTTTTTCTCTTGACACGTAGTAAAGCTCTCTTTCCTCAACATTTGCAAGTGGAAAAAAAGGCATCAATGGATCATTTACACTGGATTTTGGGATGAAAACATTAAAATAAAAATTATTACCATCACGTGCCAGTGTTCCAAATCCATTGAAATTTGTAGCTCTACTTAATATTAATTGCCTGGAATTTATGTTCAGAAAAATCTCAAAATACTTAGATAATGCGGCATCTTCCTGGAGGAATTTCATTAACATTCATTTCATAAATATATAAAAACATTCCCTTACCTACATTAAATGAGCGCCCATAAAAGATACAATGCTCCTGTTTGGGAATTTCAGCCAGAAGGCCTGTATCAACTGAAATGTATCTGCAGAACATACACAAAACCTATCTTAATGTTTGTTCAGCATCGCTGTAGTTTATTTAAATAATCAGGTAATAGAATCTGGGCTATATCAAAAGCACAAAGATAGTACTCATTCAAATTTTTAGGATTTAGTTCAGTGCTCCATGCATGTAGTCTATTAGATTTTCGTGTTGCATACATTTGATCCAGATAGATTGGATAGTTCAATTCTAGAGGTAGAAGAACTCTTATTTTCTGTTAACCGAAACATAGATACCTGTTTTTTTCCAGTATTGAGATATATCATTGTAATCAATTTTGTCCTGAGATTTTTGTGTTTTTCATTATAGATATAAACAACTACTGGTACCTGTTACCAAGTTCAGATAAATAGTCATTGTCTTATTGAATAGATCTCAGAAATTTTCGAAAAATAGAACATGATCAGAAACCCTCCAACATGATATATCAACGCAGTGCATATCGTCTCACCATTTATCGTAACATAAAAGCTAAAATAATCATAATAAAACTGAGCCTCATAGTAGGAGGGGCATTCCAGAATTAAGAGCTATGAAAAGCTCTGCGGCTATAAACCATTAAAAGGATGTAAGCGGGTCACCTCTATATGAACCATACGCCCCATATCTTTTGGGGAATATAGATTGCCTGAAATGAAGAACCAGAAGGTAATCCATCGGATAAGTCCTGAAAAATGGCATGATGGCGATTGCTTCTATGAAATCCTCCATAGGAGGTTGGGAACGCTTATGTGTTCCGGTTAGGCATAATACATGCAAAGGGAGCACTGATACCCCTAAAGAGGTAAGACTGTAACCGGCAGCGACCTTAAGACTCGGCAATGGGTTCTTACGAAACCACCCGTACCGAGAGGAATGAAAGCGAAAACAAAGCAAAAGTGAGAACATCCAATCCTTTAGGATGGAGAATATGTCAGAGTGTAGTTGCCGGGATGATCATCTTATATTCTTAAATATATTATCATCATCATAAGATTGATTGTTGGGCACTGCCTTGACATTTTTTACAGGTTCAATTCCATTTGCGGTTATTTTGAATTCAAATGGGGTTGAGTCAAAAACCGTGCCACGCATTTTGAATATCTTTCCTATTCTGGACATGCCATCTTCCCCTGAATTATATTCAAGCTTTATAATTCCAGTGGCATAATATTCTTCTATACCGAACATACTCAGTTCACTGTTTCTTAATCCACTGGTAACTAGTACTGTAACACCCTTTATGGCAAGGCTGTTTATAAATAGGTTTACAAAATCATCGTCAGGTATGAGCAATAACGTTACAGGGTCTATAACAACTCTTTTAATGTTTTTTGAAATAATTATTTTCTTCAGTTCAGTAACAACCTTTGTAATAAATTTCCTGAAATCTGTTTTTCCGGAAGAAATCTCGGATTTCATTGACCGAATCTGGTCAGAAATTTCCATAACCTCTATTTTTCTATCCCTGTATGCGTCCGCAAAACCTATGTTCATTGTTCTTATATTATCAAGGAACTGGTCAGGAAAAGTATCAGTGAGTATCATCAGTCCCTTTTCACCTACGCTGCTACCATAGGAGAGGAAGATACTGGACAGGGTCGTCTTTCCAGCACCTGTATTCCCAGATATCATGTATACATAGCCAGGCCGCAAACCTCCAGATAACTTTGCATCAAGCATTGTTATCCCAAATTTTGCACGGGAGGATTCTATTTGCTTGGTATCAATTTCCCTGGCATCTATAATCTCAATTCCATATATGTTACACATTTTTTTAATATACTCCCCCAGTTCGGAATCCGTTATCAAAATCTTCTTATTTATTCCCGCATCCATAACCTGTAAATTGAAAAGCATTATCTCGTTTGTAGATGTTTCTGCATTTCCAATTTTCACAGCTACCATATCATTACCTGAGGAAATAATATAATCAAATTCATATTCCATTCCTGAAGCTCCCTGTACCGATTTATCAGCTGTTACCTGAATTTGGTGGATGTCAAATGAAAATTGTTTTGAAGCAATTTTAGCCAGAATATCATTGTCCAGTTTAATCAACGTTCATTTATTGATAATAGGGATATAAATTTTTTCCAAGGCACAGATAATTATCATCAATTCTTCGTACCAAATTCCCCATAGAGTTCAGGATCAAATTCACAGGAATTTTCTAACCTTACAACATTTTTACCATAAAGTTCTAAAGATGAGGAAAAAACC
>JAKADL010000115.1 GCA_021820565.1 Thermoplasmata archaeon | reverse complement strand
GTTTGGAATAAGAAATACAATGGTAGGAAATTATAGAAATATAATACCTGACCTGATGAGTTTTGTTATGAGGATGAGATAAATGACAACAGAAGAGAAACTATATACGCTAAGATATAAAAAGGACGATGAATCGCATCTTGCCATTGCGGATGCAAATAAATGTCTTGAATGCACAGCTAAATATGGTGAGCCGCAGCCGTGTGTATCCATATGCCCTGCCAATGTTTTTTCATGGCAGAACAATAAAATAATAGTTAGTTACGAGAACTGTGTTGAATGCGGTGCTTCAAGAATTTCCTGCCCATATGACAATATCATCTGGAAATATCCACGATTTGGAAAGGGAATAGCATTGAGATACGGATAATTCCGTAACTTTAAAAACATTAATATTTTTATTTATACTATTTGATGATGGAAGAACTATATTTTCTCAATGATGGCACCTACGAACTGGATTCAGGCGCATACTTCGGCATTGTACCAAAGGTATTGTGGTCAAGGCATTTCCGTGACCGTGAAAACAAAATCAGGATAGGAACAAATATACCATTTTTAAGGTTAAACAATAAAAATATAATAATAGATGCGGGACTTGGAGACAACTTTTCAGAGAGGTTCAGGAAAATGTTCAGGCCCGAGAAAGAGAGTGACATTTCCATCTCGCTGGTAAGGGATTATCATGTCAAAAGCATCGACCATATCATTCTATCCCATATGCACTTCGACCATAATGGCCATATATTCTCAGGGAATCCTCTTTTCAGGAATTCACAAATTGTTATGCAGGAAAAGGAATTAAAAGCATTCAGGCGTCCAAACGATTTCACCAGGGGGAGCTATATCCATGGAAGGATATATGGGGAAATTAAAACATTGTCAGGTTCCAGAAAAATTAATGGGAATGTGACTGCAATAAACACCGGAGGCCACACCGAGGGGCACATGGTAATAATTTTTGAAGTCAATTCAAAAAAATATATGTATGGTGGAGATCTGTTTCCATCATGGTTCCATATCAAACCATACTATATCACGGCAATAGACTCATATCCGATTGAGACCCTGAAGATGAAGAAAAAACTCCTGAAAAAGGCAATAAGAGAAAATATTTCCATAGTATTCAACCATGACAGGGAAAATGTGATGGCAAAAATTTATGGCACACCTGAAAAACCAGAAATGGAATTTCAGAAATGATAAATTATCTTAAGGTTATGGATTTAAGCGTGATGCCTAACCATTCATTTATGTTGTTCTTAAGGTTTTCAGGATCCTGGGACCATACTGTAAAATCCGCATTCTTACCCCTCTCCAGCGAACCTATTTCATCCCATTCTATAACCTTTGCACTTTCAGAGGTATACGTTTTTATTGCACGATCAAGGCTTATGTTTTCTCCATCATCATAAACCCCGGAATTTCTGCCTGTAAGTGTTTTTCTGAACATACTTGAATATACGCCGTATAATGGATTAAAGGGTGTAACAGGGCTATCTGACCCGTTGGAGACTGCTATGCCCTGTTCAATCATGGTATTTATGGGAAACAGGCATCTGGATTGTCTTGCTCCCATATTATCACTTAAGGCATCTCCTATAAAGTGGATAAAAGCAAGCTGTGTCTCAATGCCAACATTTAATCTTTTTATTCTCTGAATCGTTTCCTTGTTAAGCTTGTAGCAGTGAACTAGGGCATATCTGGATCCGATCCGGGCATTTTTAAGTTCCTCTATAAGATCCAGTGCTGTATCAATAGCCCTATCTCCTATTGTATGTATACTTATATGATATCCCGTGGTCGATAATTGCCTTAGAGCCTCTTTAAAATTATGGATTTCCCATAATGGAATGCCTTTATTGTTTTTACTGCCCACATAACTGTTTTTCATCCATGCGGTTCTGGACAGTATGCTACCGTCAAGAAACATTTTGAATCCTGCAAACTTTATGTTACTGTTTTCATGTATCATTTCTGCCAGTTCAATTTTCCTGTCCACATCCTCGATGGAATATACTGGCAGGGCAATTGCTATGCGAATTCCAACATCTCCATTCCTGGATAACTGGTTTATAGCTTTTATCCTGGTCTCCTCATTGACATCATTTCCCGTTCCACCTGTATCCTTCACAGTGGAGAGTCCCGCATTTCTATAGTGATCTGATCCGAATTTTATAGCTTCCATATAATCATTTACATTGTATTCCGGAATCTTTCTTTTTACCAGGTCCATGGCCTTTGCCTCATATAATACGCCATTGGGATTTCCACTGTCATCCCTTCCAATTTGGCTATTTGGCGGGGGTTCTGTTTCCCTGTCAATACCTGCCACCTCAAGTGCCCTGGAATTGCATATGCCATAATGTTCTGTCATATGAGTTATAAATAGGGGAGCATTTCCAAATATTTCATCAATAATTTTTACATCCGGCAATCTTTTTTCCTCCATATTGTATTCGTTAATGCCGTATCCCTGAAACCATCCATGTACAACCTTATTTTTGTTTTCCTCCAGTATTTTCCGGAAATCATCAAAGGAACGAATTCCAGAGAAGTCTACCTGGTATTTCATTTTTAATGCAGTAAGCATAAAATGGTCATGTGAATCTATTAAGCCAGGAGACACAAAATTTCCCCTTAAATCCACCACTTCATTGTTATCAGCAATTAAACTCTTTATTTCAGAATCAGTTGCCACATGTTCGCTGGTGATTATCCCTTCATTTACCGTAAAAATTATGGAGCCTTTTTTCAAATTATATCCGTCAAAGTATTTGTCCACAACAACATATTTTTCCATTGCAATCACCGAAATTCCTTTAATTTTTTTGATTTATGCATAAGGCTACCATTTATTACTGTTTCGGTTTGCAGTTTCAATATATCTGACCTAATTTTTGGCATTGCCTGTGGAAGTTTTTTGGATATAGAAATCGCAACATCCTGATATGGGGCATATACTGCATCTGGGTGATACAGGCTTGCATATATTCTTTCCAAATTCCACCAGGACTGGATTAAATTCTATCTGGTACTTGACCGGCACTATGGCTTTTAATGCCTCCTCGGTTTCATCCGGATCCCTTGTATGGACGAGCCCGATTCTGTTAGATACCCTGAAAACATGTGTGTCAACAGCAATAGCGGGTATATTGAACCCCTGCGTGAGTACTATGTTTGCAGTTTTGCTTCCAGTTCCCGGAAGTTTTACAAGTTCATCATGGGTATCTGGAACTTTTCCTCCATAATCATGATTGATTATTCTTGCTATTTCAATTATTCTTTCCGATTTAACATTGCTGAATCCCACATATTTTATAATAGCCTTTAAATCCGAAGGATTAGCGTCCTCCAGTCCATAGGAATCATGATACCTGTTGTAAAGTTTCCGTGCAGCTTCGTCGGTTACAGCATCTTTTGTTCTCTGGGATAATATTGTTGTTATAAGTATCCAGAACGGAGAATCAGTAAATTCAAAATGATGTTCAGGCGATACCTCCCTGATCTTCATATATATGTTTTCAAAATCCTTCATATGCCCTTATAATTGTATGATTTAAATTATTATCTGAACAAAATTATGTGGAATATGATATATAAAAATATTTTACAATTTAATCAGAAAGAAAGCCACTGAGTTTACGATGTGGATGAATTCTCCGGAAGAAATGTACATTTATTCAATAAATAATAAATTAATTAAATATCTTCAGAACTTGCCCGTGGTGTAATTTTTAAATATTTATCATAATTTATGAAGTTCAAAGCATGGTTATACTTATGTAAGAATATACCATATCCTGTTAATCCCATGATATCTGAAGAAAAGAAAAACAAAATAAAATCTTCCTTAAAGAATACAAAGGAGAGAAGGAAAAACCAGATAATAACAATAATAAAAACTAAGATAGACATGGATAAATTAAGCAATAAAACAGTAAACACATTAAAGATGCTATTTTTAGAATCCAAATGGCTGTACAATTATGTAATTAACAGGGAGTTAAATGATGATCTATTTAAAACAGATTACAAGATAAATTGTGTGGGTGTCTATGTAATAGACCATTATGAAAAAAGGAAATTAAAAAATTTATCATCACAGATGAAGCAGGGAATAATAGAGAGAGCTAGAGACAATATTAAATCACTTCATGAACTGAAAAATAATGGATTTAAGGTGGGAAGTTTAAAATTCAAGCCTGATAGAGATAATGCCTCTACACTCAAAGGATTTAATATAAGTCCATATGTAAGTGCAAGTTTTGTCAGTGAAACAGGAAGCCCCAATGCATTAGCATGAGGTAACTCACTGGTAATCTCCCAGTTCCCTTATCTGTGTTCCTTTTCCAGACAATATGGAATCTACCAGTTCGGAGGCGAACCTGATATTTGTTATAAGCGGTATATCCT
>JAKADL010000114.1 GCA_021820565.1 Thermoplasmata archaeon | reverse complement strand
CACAATTAAAAGTTGAAAGAAATATCCAGGTAGAGGCAATAAAGCAGAGCCCTACAATGAGCAGGGAAGTTGAAATTGTGGAGAGAAAGGGAATCGGGCATCCGGACAGCGTTGCGGATGGAATTGCTGAGTCAGTAAGCAGGGCATTGAGCAAATATTACTTAAAACAATACGGCAGGATATTACACCATAATACAGATCAGGTAGAGGTAGTGGGAGGACAGGCAGATCCTAAATTCAAGGGTGGAAATGTTCTCGACCCCACATACATATTATTAAGTGGGCGTGCTACTGCATCCGTTGGAAATGAGAGAATTCCAGTAAAATCACTGGCAATCAAGTCAGCAAAAGATTATTTGAGAGAGCATTTCCCGGATCTGGACATAGATTCGGATGTAATGATAGATTCAAGAATAGGAAATGGATCCGTGGACCTGAGAGGGTTATATGATACAAGAAAATTCAAAGCAAATGATACCTCTTTTGGAGTTGGATTTGCACCATTCACCGATACAGAGACACTTGTAAAACTTACAGAGAAATATATAAACGGCGACCTTAAGAAATCATTGCCCGCCATTGGATATGATATAAAGGTAATGGGATTCAGGAAAGGAAGAACCATAAACCTTACAGTGGCAGCAGCATATGTGGATAAATATGTTAAAGACCCTTCAGAATATTATGCTATAAAGGATGAACTTGTAAACAAGATAAAAGATAATGCTGTGAAATACACAGACGAGGACGTCCAGGTATTTGTAAATACTGGAGATGTCCAATCAGACAGTGTTTATTACCTTACTGTTACAGGCCTTTCTATGGAGAATGGCGATGATGGATCTGTTGGAAGAGGAAACAGGGTCAATGGGATAATAACACCTTACAGGCCAATGAGTATGGAAGCCGCAGCAGGGAAAAATCCGGTAACGCATGTAGGAAAGTTGTATAATGTATTGTCAAACCAGATAGCAGACAAAGTGGTAAAGGAAGAAGGGGGCGATATAAAGGAAGTCCTTGTAAGGATAGTTTCCCAGATAGGAAGGCCTGTAGATGAGCCTCATGTTGCATCTTTACAGCTTATCTACGAAGACAATGTTGACCCTTCGAAACATAAGAACAACATAAGGGCAATAGCGGATGACAAACTGGCACACATAGAGCAGCTAACCCAGATGTTTGTTGACGGAAAAGCAGATGTCTTTTAAATTTTATATTATTTTCCACATAAGGTAAGCATCGGATAAATCCGAGTAGTAATTTTTTAATGTTGAAATAATAGAAAAACCATTCCTTTTGTAAAATTTTATTCCATTTTCATTGTCGGTACGCACTTCCAATCTTACTGTGGACAGCCCGGCACGGACCATGACATTTAACTCCTGTGTCAACAGTGCCTTGCCTATACCCGCATACCGGAATTCCTGTTTAACGGCAAACAGTAAAATTCTGCCTTCCGTACCGGAATATTTAGCTCCAATAATAAAACCAATTACGGAATCAAAATTGTCGTACACTATAAATGCCTGTGGCCATGCCCTGTATAGGTCAAGTATCAGGGATTTAGTATAGTACTCGGACAATGAGCACTTTATTATTTCCATTATAGTCTCACTATCTTTTAGTTCGAATCCTCTGGGGTAACCAAAAAATGAGTTGCCTGCGGCCATATAAGCCATATATATGTATAAAATATTATAATGTTTCCAATTATACTATGAACCTTGGGATGACAAGCATTGCAAAGAACAGGTTGAAAAGTACTATAGAGGCCATTCCCACATAGAGATAGTTTTTATCTTCAAGAAATGAAAGCCAGCCTATAAACACCACAGTTATAGGTGTGAATATGAGAACCCACAGCCCGACTGTTATGAAATAAAGCCCATCTATTGCAGAAAGCCCGGATACGATCTTTCCCAGTGATACAGATTTTGAATCGATTCCATGTGCCAGTGCATAATTGTAACTTGACATCTGCGTTAGTGTGAATCCGTCCCCGCCATTCTTTGCAAACAGTATTATAACACCTACTATAAGAAAAGAAACGCTTATCATTACTCCAGCTTTAAGGAAATAACTAATTATTATTTCATCATCGTGATTTTTCATTGCCCTTCCTCCATTCTTTCCTTTTAGAATTATAATATAGAAGTGATATTAAGACTATAGATATTATAACGGATATAAAGAACTGTATCATCAATGAGAACGTGATCAGGAAATTTATCAGGTGAAGCCCTTTAAACACCATATCAAATCCTAGGAATGATAGTATTGCGAAGAATATCCATCTTATATTTTCATTAGAAATTCTTACAAGCACCTTTGCTCCGAAAAATGCCCCTATTAAAACCCCTATTGCCGTCGCTGCAGCTATGAATAGATTTATATATCCTTCATACCAGTATATTGAACTTCCTGTTGCTGCGGTTATCCCTATCATAAAATTGCTCGATGTTGTTGTAACTTTCATGGGGAGGTTCATTGCCCAGTCCATTCCCAGCACTTTCAATGCGCCAGAGCCAATTCCAAGCAGCCCTGACACAAACCCTGCAAAGAACATCACTATTTCCCCAAGCCACCATCTAATCCCATGATACTTTATTGTTTTTCTCAATCTTTCATCGTAATAAGATCCGGTAAGCTGGAATAACTTGGTGCTCCAGTCCGGTTTTGTTTCAGGTGGAACTTCCTTTCCAATTTTTTTAATTGTTGGTATTAATGAAAATAAAAGCACAAGCCCGAAGATAACGTAAACGGACCATATCAATGCGTGCTTATCAATAAAAACTAATGTAAGCGACCCTACTATTGCCCCTGTGGTGGTAGCAATTTCCAATCCTATTCCTATCTTTATATTGGCTATTTTTTTCTTTGTGTATGCACTTGCAGACCCTGCAGATGTTGCGATGGTGGAAATAAGGCTAGCACCGGCAGCAAAGATAAAAGGAATGCCATAGAATAATGTCAGGACAGGAACCAGTACGGTACCGCCCCCCAATCCGGTTAATGATCCAATGAATCCTGCAATAATAGAACCGAAAACTATAGTTAGGAATTTCAATGCTATTAAAAGTAAAGTCATTTACACTTTATTACATTACTATATTTATTATTTATCAATGGAAATTATATTTATTCTGTTTTAAAATATTGATAGTGCATATGTATTGCTATAATTTCAAAAAGTTGCTGTGCCAGTATAATCTACCTACATGTTAATATTAATTCTGCCGGTTACCCATCTCTCTTTGATATACTTCATTATTGATACGACTGGCCTTAACAATGATTTTTTGTTAAAATGATCATATCTTCTTCATCCCTTTGAATGCGATATTTGATCTCTGGGGTACGTTTTTGGTTCTCTGTCCTCTCGGATTGTACTCATTATATACCCTGTAATTGTACATTGGATGCTATCACAAACATTTCTGAAGTTTTGCCATGATACTTATTAAATAAAAGACCCGGGGCAGTTAAATATAGCTATTTCTCCTCCGAATCCTGTTTTGCGACATGCATCACACATGACTGCTTCTTCAGTGGTATTCATAGGAAAAGTATATGGATATAGAGGGAGTAAACAAAGAATAATGTTATTTATATTTCATGGAAAATAAAAAAAATTGTATAATATATATACGTTGTATATTAATTTATAGAAAATAAGATAAATTGTTTAATATATATACGTTGTATATTAATTTCTTTGTAATCAAGTGAACATGTTCCTGCATTTACACATATTTAACTGTCCATCTTGATTGATTAATTTATATGCCTAAAAAGGAAAATCTCAAGAGGGATATTGGTTTAGTAGGGCTTGTCGGGATTGGTGTTGGTGGGGTTATAGGATCAGGTATTTTTGCCCTGCCGGCAATTATGGGAGCTGTTGCAGGGCCGGGATTTGTCATATCAGTTGTTGCTGTTGGAATCATTATACTTATTCTGGGACTCATTTATGCTGAACTGGGATCAACATACACCATGACCGGTGGGCCCTATTCCCTTCCAAGGAAAGCGCTTGGGAATGATACAGGATTCGTGCTCGGCTGGGGGTATTTTATATATGCGTTTACAGGGACTGCTGCCATAATAGATATATTCATTACATACCTTGGATTTTATGTTCCCGGGCTTTCAGTAGGGCTTGTGCTTACACCACTGGGCATAGGGATATCTCTAGTCGCACTGGCTATATTTACAATAATAAATGTATTTGGAGTTAAATTTGGGGCCCTGTTCTCTCTGATTACAACAATAGGCAAGATAATACCGCTGATAATATTTGCGGTAATCGGGTTTTTAGTATTCAAAATTGCAAATTTCACACCATTCCTGCCCTATGGCCTTGGTGGCCTTGGACTGGCAATGGCACTTGACTTTTTCGCATTTACAGGGTTTGAAAGTGTTGTAATACCCTCAGGAGAGGTTAAGAATCCTTCAAAAGTCATACCAA
>JAKADL010000113.1 GCA_021820565.1 Thermoplasmata archaeon | reverse complement strand
ATTTTTTATTGCCCCTTCAATATATTTCCTTGCAAGTGACACCGAATCATATAAATTTTTCCCGGAACCCAGATATGATGCAATTGATGCAGACAACGTATCCCCAGTTCCGTGTGTATTCTTTGTATCTATCCTTGACCCGGAGAATTCATAATACTCTCCACCATCGAAGAGTATATCTGTTGATAACTCTCCACCCGAATGGCCACCCTTGACCAGAACGGCAGAGCCGGTTTTCTCATATATTATTCTTGCAGCCATACGGGCATCGTTGCTTGAATTTATTTTCACGGATGAAATAACCTCACTTTCAGGTATGTTGGGAGTGACCAGCGTTGCAATTTTCATGAGCCTGCTGACCATACTGGCAACAGCATCTTCCCTCAATAGTCTGGCATTTGTTTTAGATACCATTACCGGGTCAACTACAATATTCCTGACGTTATACTGCTGAAATTTTTCCGCTACTGCTGAAATAATAGGTTCAGAATAAAGCATGCCGGTTTTTGCAGAATCCGTTCCTATATCCTCCATCACAGCATCAAATTGATCATTGATAAAGGATACCGGCAATTCAAAAATAGATTTTACCTCGACGCTATTCTGTGCTGTGAGTGAAACGATAACTGCTGTGCCAAAGACTTTCATTGCGGTAAAGGTTTTTAAATCTGCCATAATTCCGGCACCACCTCCGGAATCTGTAGACGCAACCGTCATGACCCTTGTAACCATATCTCTAATATCAGTTAACCTTATATAAAAAATACGGAAATGTTATTTTTATGGAAAGCATATTCAATAGAAAAGAATTTATATATGCTAGATGGATACCTTGTTATAATGGATATACTTCAGGTTATTGGTCTCGCATTAATTGCTATAGGCCTTGTTTACGTAATTTACCAGTTTCCCATACTGTTTTACGGATATCGTGATTTTACAAAATATGATATTGACTTTTCGAAACTTGACGATAAACAATTTTCCGGCTTTAAGATGTTCCGTCCGATGGTAAGTATAATCGTGCCTGCAAAGAACGAAGAAACCGTAATTGCAAGAACTATAGAATCAATATTAAACCAGTCATATACAAACTTCGAACTATTTGTTGTTGTTGACAATTCCAGTGATGATACATATAAAATAGCAAAAGAATTCGAGCAAAAAGATACCAGGGTAAAGGTATTCAATAGAGCGGATGGAAAAAGCAAAGCCTCAGCACTCAATTTCTGCTTTCAAAAATCAAAGGGTGAAATTATAGCAACATATGATGCTGATACTGTACTATTAAAAAACACCCTTGAAAATGCCGTTTATGGTATGAACTATTTCAACGTTGATGTACTCCAGGGTTATAATTCCTATATAAACAGGGAGGAAAACATATTTACAAGACTTGCAGTAATAGATGAAATACTTGTAAAGGCGACATTGATAGGAAGAACACATCTGAATTTGTTCGTACCGGTTGCAGGTTCTAATCAGTACTTCAAGAGGCGGGTAATAAAAAACATCGGCGGGTGGAATGATAAATTCCTCACAGAAGATCTTGAAAGCTCCGTAAGAATATCCAATGCACGTTACAAATCGGCGTACTTGAGCAGTGCCAAGGTACTTCAGGAAACGCCCGCTTCATATTCTGAGTATTTTAAGCAGAGGACAAGATGGCTTAGAGGGTATCACCAGGTATTCTTACATTCAAAGAAGCGGTTCAGCACATTCACAGACTTTGATGCCTTAATGATTGTCCTGGCTCCAACATTTTCAGGAATAATGTTCTTCGGATGGCTGTATATATCTCTATTGAATTTTTACAATCCGTTTGTTCATTCAATGAGAACATATTTTATTTCGCTGATTATAATATCACTTATTATCTATGCCTCTGCTTTCCTGCTGGTTCTGATCAAGAAGAAGCAGAATGCTATTTATCTTCCCCTTATTTACGTATACTTGACAATAAACGCTCTTATCTCAATATATACGTTAGTCCTTGAAATTACAGGCGCGAAGCGTGTATGGCATAAAGTAAAGAAAACAGGGAAGACAACAATTTAATAATTACTTTTTCATATCTGGCTATGGTACTGGACTCTTACAGAAAGAATGCAGATAAATTTCTGGATCCGATTACAGAAAAATTTTCAAGAATGAATCCCAATACTATTTCGGTACTATCGCTGATTCTGGCCGGTATAGGTGGATTATCATATTATCTAGGACATTATTTCCTCCTGCTCGCCTTTGTACTGATAATTATGTCAGCACTGTTCGATGCACTTGATGGAAAAATAGCCCGGTTAAAAAATATATCATCAAAAAAGGGAGATATGCTTGATCATGTGTTTGACCGTTATTCAGATATGTTCATAGTTCTCGGGATGACATTTTCAATTTACGGTAATGTATATTTAGGACTATTTGCAATACTTGGAATACTGCTTACCAGTTATATGGGAACACAGTCACAGGCATTGGGACTGAAAAGAAATTATTCCGGTATAGCAGGCAGGGCAGATAGATTGCTGTTAATAATAATATTTACAATCGTACAGTTTTTCATAACAGCTCATTTTCCAGTGTATTCAATCGAAATATATGCGACAGGCATACTGCTGATATGGTTCGGGCTGGCCGGGAATATAAACGCAATAACCCGTTTCTTTGATATGTACAAAAATTTATAATTCTTTTAGAAAAGTTACATATTTTTTATTGCATTCTCTGGCAACTGCTTCCTTCTTTGATTCCGAAAAGACCCTTACAATTTTTTCGGTTCCAGATGGTCTGATAAGGGTCCATCCCTCCTTATCATAAATTTTGACTCCATCTGTAAAGTCAAACATGTTTTCAGTAAATTTTTTGGTTAACAGTTCCTTCATCTCCTCCCATTCTATGTTCCTGGGAACTGATGTTTTTACCATGTAATACTCTGGGATACCTTTTAACAGTTCAGATAATGGCTTTTTCTCTCTGGCGAGCAAATTGAGCATCAGGGCCATGGTCATCGCTCCATCCCTGCAATATTGATGTGTTCCATATATTATCCCTCCATTTTCCTCACCCCCCAGCGTTGCCTTATTATCGATCATGGCCCTGGCTACAATGGGAGCTCCGACTCTCGTGAGGATTAATTTTGCCCCTTTCTCTGTGCAGATCTCACTCAGTGCATCTGAACTACTTACAGGTGTAACAACAGTATCGCCCCTCTTCACTGTATTTTTTACAATTAAAGCAAGGCTACGATCACCATCTATAAAATTTCCCTTCTCATCGATAAAAACACATCTATCCGCATCACCATCGTGAGCTACACCTATATTGAATTTCCCGGTTTTCATTATTGATATGAGGTCGGAAAGATTCTCGGGCTTCGGTTCTGAATTCCTGGATGAAAATTTGCCATCCGGATTAGCATTCAGGGAAACAGGATGGCAATTAAGTCTCGTAAGAATCTCCGGGCTTGTGTAATATGAGGCACCGTTTCCTGTATCAATAGCTACCCTTATGTTACTTTTACTTATAGCCTCTGAATCAATAGAACTTATAATGCTATTTATATATAGATCGATACCGGTATTATCATAATTGTAATTTCCGATTTTATCCCATTCCGCCGTTGAATACCTTTTGTTTATATAAATCTCCTCTATTTTGACCTCTTTGTCCTCATCAATTTCCGTTCCATCGCTGTCTATGGCCTTTATTCCGTTGTACTGGGGAGGATTATGTGATGCAGTAATCATTATTCCCGGAATTTTATTTACTTTGCAATAATACTGTAATCCAGGTGTCGGTAATTCTCCGATATAAGTTATATCCGCACCTGTTGACATTACACCTGAAGAAACCGCAAACATAAACATATCTCCACTTATTCTTGTATCCTTCGCTATTGCAATCTTTTCTGAATTAAAAAATGTACCAATCGCCCTTCCTATACCTGTTGCGAGGTCCAGCGTCAGATCCTGATTCGGGACCCCCCTTATTCCATTTGTGCCGAATAACTGTGGCGTTTTCATTATTAATAATAGTTATTTATTATAATAAGTTTTTATCCTGTATGTCATAGGTGTTTCCACGCCACTTGATGTTTTTCATTCTCTTTGCTATTAAAAGATTTATCATATATACAACAGGGAGAATTATGGCACCTATAATGTTTACAATTTTTACATGTTTCAATCTTTTGAGCATATTGTAAATATATACTATTGCTGGAATCAGGAACAGGAAATAATATGCACTGTAAAAGGTTCCCATGAAGATCGCTGACAGGAATAGGAGCAGGTATGATCCGTAAAATAACATACCATAATAATATACCTTTGGAGATGCAGATATGGAAAGTGCAGTTTGCCTGTTAGCCCATTCAAAGAATACATCAAAATTATCAGGAGAATTTATATCCGGCATGGCAACGTCAATATAATATATTTTTTTACCCTTGTTCCTGCATATTTTGGTCAATGCAGTATCGTCT
>JAKADL010000112.1 GCA_021820565.1 Thermoplasmata archaeon | reverse complement strand
GGGTGTGGAAAATGGGATAATCACCGGAATAAAAAAACATATAAGCGGAGACAGGAAAGTTTTGAAACATGCTATAATGCCCGCAGGCACGGATACCCACGTACATTTCAGAGACCCGGGAGAGACAGATAAGGAGGATTTTGCAACAGGAACAATATCAGCCATCTATGGCGGGACATCCACCGTGTTTGATATGCCGAACAATCGGAGGAAAATAGATAATTACGCTTCATATAAGGATAAGCTGGAAATTGTCCGCAGAAAAGCTTTCTGTGATTTCGGGCTTTATTCGATGTATACTGGAAATAATGCTTCCATCATATCCAGAGAATCTTCTGGAATTAAAATTTATATGGGAGAAACAACGAATGTTGAGGGCATGCAGGATTTTAACGAGTCCGGTAATGGCCCTATAAATGCTATGGATATCCCGGTCTTTTTTCATGCCGAGGATGGTACATGTCTCAGGAATCATAATGGAAGGGCCAGGAATCTAAAGGAATATTCGGCCATAAGACCGGAAGAATGTGAGGACATAGCTATAAAAACTGCCGTAAATATGCGTTTCAATAAGGGAGTGATTACACATATGACGCATTTTGTTGATGTGCCTTATGCAAGGGAGGTGACACCACATCATCTGCTTCTGAACTATGATATGAACCTGGGTTCATACGGTAAGGTAAACCCACCTCTCAGGTCACCTGAAACTCAGAAAGAACTTTTAGAAAACTTCACTGGCGGAAAGTTCAACGCGGTTTCCTCCGACCATGCACCACATCTCCAGAAAGACAAGGGTGAATTTGAATTTGCAAAATCCGGGATCATCGGCGTTGAAACCAGGATTCCACTCATGCTTGCACTGGTCCAGAAAAAAATTTTATCCTTTGACATATTTTATAGAACGTGCATATTGAATCCTTCAATGATGTTCGGACTTAGAAAGGGAGAAATAAAGACAGGGAATTATGCAGATTTTATTTCTGTTGATTTTTCATCAATGGAGAGGATCAATGACTACAGATTGCATTCAAAAAATCCCGGATCTCCATTCAATGGCTTTGATGCAATTTTTCCGGATGATGTAATTATCAGGGGAGAACCGGTCATAGAGGGCAGAGAATTATTGAACGATAGAAGGGGAAAGTATGTACGGGACCTTAAATCCTCATAATATATTGAATTCCTTCATAGCATCTTTTATCTCATAGCCATATGATTTTTCCGATACATAATCGCTGAGGGATTTTATATGATCAGTGGCGTTGAAAGGGCACGCTTTCTTAACAGGCAGCTGGAACATGGCATTGTCATTATCCGAATCACCGATTACCAGAATCTCATTCCATTCCAGATTGAACATCTTCTTCAATATGCCAACCGCATAACCCTTATTCTGGTTACGATTCATTATATGCCATGTGAATTTGCTGTCTACTATTTCCAGATTCCATTTCTCAGCTTCCCGGCTTATCATATCCTTATCTTCAGAATTCATTGAAAATGCAGCAGATGTTTCCCTCCATTGATTGGTGAAATACGGGGTCGCAGAGGATTTTTTTGATATATATTCAAGGAATTTGACCGGTCCTGATTTATCAAAGAATTTTTCTATATTACCATTATAATACATGATGCCCCCATTTTCTCCGAAGACCGGGCCATTTATACCGAGAAAGGTTTTGAGTCCAAACATAACGGGTATGACATTTCCACTTATCAATGAGAATTTAATACCTTTTTCCACACCAGTTCTTATGCATGAAATGGCTTCAGGATTGAGAATTCTATTTTGATCTGTTATTGTTCCATCAACATCCAGTACTACTAGTTCGATCATCAGTGGCAATATTTATAATATTAATAAATATTTATATGAAATGAAAGACAGGGCACTTATAAACATTTCACGGGAAAGAATAAACACCTTATTTGCCGAAGCCATGAAAGCGGATGATGTGAAACTTGCGCGGAGATATATAGAGATTATGGAAAAAATTGGAATGAGGATGAATATAATAGTTGAGGGGGATATAAAAAGGAGATATTGCAAAAAGTGCAAAGCCCCGTACAAAAATATATCGGTTACATTGAAAAATAAGATGGTTTTTGTTCACTGCCCATACTGTGGTGATATCAGGAGAATACCAATTACAAAAGGAGAAAAAGTTAATTAGTCCAGAGTTTCCAGTTCAAAGTAAACATTGAAGCCCTGGAGTGTTGCCTGTATTTTATCTGCAAACCAGATAGCGTCATCTGCGGTTGCTGAATCTGGCCAGTTATATACCATATCCTGTTCTCCTTTTATCAGTGCAAATCCCAGGGACCTTAATCTACCTACTACTTCACTGGGTTTTGTACCCTCGCTATTAAATATCACCTTAAGGAATGTTTTCATATTACGGTAATCCCGCAACGTATAATTATTTTTCCTTAATTGTTTCTTTTCCAATCTTTGAAGGCCACCAGTTATATTTATGCATAACAGCCATTATTACCGGAACGAAGAACATCCAGCTAACGAATGTATCTATTAAGACTCCAAGGGCAAGGCCCACTCCTATTTCCTCGATAATGCCAAGCCCACTGAAATAAAGAGCTCCGAAGGTTGCGAATAGCAGTAATCCCAGTGTTATTATAACACCACCATTTTCTATTATGGAATTTTTAATAGCATCTTCGTTGTTCATTCCCTTCATAATATTTTCCTGAACCTTGGTGATCATGAATATATCATAATCTAAACCTACAGCCAGTAAGGTAATAAAAACGAATAGTGGCAGAAATATTATTACCGGTAAATGAAGGAAATAGTAGAAAATTATGTATGTAATTGATAATGCCATCATGACTGCTGCCATAACCATGAGTATTAGTCTCACCGGGGTCAGTGCAGATGCAAGCTGTATGAGTAGTATTATGAAAATAGTTATTCCAAGGATTGGAACCATGTTGTCAAATGAGTGTGATGTAAATGAATATGCATTGTTAAGATATTCTGTGGTGCCACCAACATATGCCTTGTAATCTGAAGGGCCACCAACGTTTGATACAAGAGATGGCATAGTATTCACGAAATGTGCAGAAGGGTTGCTCCATGCAACATTGGAGAGATAAACAAGTATTTCTACGGACTTGTTGTTATGCCCTATATAAGTGGCTGTCTGGTTTTTGTATTCATCGTGGTATTCAGGAGATGAAACCATAGCTGTATAATTTACCTCCTGCCCGTATGGATATCCCGGGCCGGAAATGCTATGCACATATGGTGAATCCGCAAGTTTATTCTCTATTGCCAGGGTTTGATTATATTCAGTACTGTTGAATTCTAGGGTGCCGCTACTGTTTGTGTACATTATTGGAGATGTAAAATTGACCATAACATATGCTGGATCAAATAGATCGTAATGCATCGAGCTGTTTACCACTGTTGTAGCCTGGACACTGCTACTTGCAGGCAATAGTTCAAAAACATCCATATTCGTTGGTGTTGTTGAATAGATGAAAAGTGCACCCAGTGCTACTATTATGAGTATAACAATAATTTTCTTTTTGTTGTTAAGCGCTACGTGAGCAACTTTCTCCATGGTTTTTTCAAAGGGGAGTTTTCTGGTTTCTTCCAGTTTATGGGGCCAGTATGCTTTCTTTCCCCATTGGGCCAGTATTGCTATCAAAAATGTATTGGCGAGGATGATTGTTACGACGGCAGCTATGGCATTGGTAAGGCCTGCATCGCTGAATATAGGTATATTGGATACCCATAGAATAATATATGAAATTGCCACGGTTGTTCCGGAAGTAAATACCGCATGGCCTGCCCATTTTGATGATTCTGGAATTGCATCTGGATTTTTTGCCCTTACCTCACTGCGGTATCTGGCCAGAATATAAACAGAATAATCTGAGGCTATCCCCAGGATTAATATAAGTAACAGCGTGGGCGTTATGAATGAAATCGTCGTATGAAACACATATTTATAAAGAAGCCCGTTTATTCCGGCGGCTATAACGGAAGAGAATACAAATATCAGGAATGGAAGGAAGGCTGCCACCGGTGATCTGAAAAATAGACCGACTATGATAATTGATATGATTATTCCTATTATTAAAGCTACAACCAGTCCATGTATTGATTCATTTGCCAGCTGGTTACTTGATATAGATGAACCTGTTAAATAATATGAACTGTTGGAAATTTTTGAACTATATGTTTTCTCTATGGATTCTACATGTGACTGCTGTGCAGCCGTAAGATTTGTCTTATAATCAAATATCATTATCAGTGTAGAATTTCCCGGGCTTATAAGAGAGGAAGATGCATAGGAGGATGGAAGCACCGGATATTGATTATACGTTGTGTTATTCAATATAGAGTGTACAAAAGCGGCATAATTTGAACCGGAGTTGTTGTAAAGTGAATAAAGGTAGTTTGAGAAATATGGGGCATTAATTTTGATGAGCGGATTTGCTAGAGGTTTTGCGTTATTGATTAA
>JAKADL010000111.1 GCA_021820565.1 Thermoplasmata archaeon | reverse complement strand
CGGAAAAGTTCAATCAGAGACACAAATCAGGGAAATGAGAAATGAAAGAAACTCGAATTTATCTTGATACCAGCATTCTGGTTAAAAGATATGTTAATGAAGATGGCACTGATATAACAGATAGTTATTTTCAGCTTGCACATCAAGGCGAGACTGTATTTTGCATATCTGAAATCAATCTCGGTGAGGCTGCTGTTGTTTTTGATAAGTACGCGAGAAAATTTGGGCTTGATGCCATGAATAGGTTTCAGGCAATGTCAAGAGAGTTAAATGTGCTTGAACGTTCCAACTCTGTTGAAATATTTCCCGTTACGAGCCAGATAATCAGAAAAGCTATAAAAGTGGTTTTTGAACAACATGTGTACATAGTAGATGCCATCCAACTGGAAACCTGTATAGAAGCGAAAGGAGATAAATTTTTTACCGCTGATGTTGAACTTAATACTATTGCCAAAAAGCTCGGCATTGAAACAGTGCTATAACCTATGCAATCTAATATTAATGCTGGGAATTAAGCATTTTATCTAGAACAATAGTGGCAGCTCTGCAAAATTTTATACCCATAAAATTGAAAAAAATTATATTTTATCCCTGTCTATATTCACTGTTGCTATATCTCCCACTTTCTTAGCTCTTATTTCCGTATAAACAATTCCAAGCACAACCCATATCGCCGCTACTACTGCATATACTCCATAGGGAAATCCCGGGAAAGGTATAACGGTATAATATATGGCGACAATTATCAAAGCTGAGGCTATAACCGGAATTACCAGGTGGTACAGAATAGAAAAATGGTGATGGTGCTTCTTAATAAATATCCCTAGCCCCACATTGTTGATTAGATGTACCAGTAACAGCATGATGCCTATCATTACAAATGGGTATACTCCTCCATCGAAAGGACCAAAGAATATACCGTTTATAATTGCGAATGCAAATCCGGCTACTGTTATCAGCATCAATATTCTATGCGGTGATTTATATTTTTTATGGGTTGCATGAAGCCATCTGGGTAATATTCCATCCCTTGCCATAGCATACATGGTTCTAGAAACAGAATTGTTTATTGCCAGGCCGAACATCAGATAACTATTGTAGATAATTGCAACAAAAATCATGGCCACTATAAATCCCAATTTTTGGTGGAACACTATAATTCCCGGATCAGGGGAAGTTGCAAAAGAAGCCATGTTGGAAGCGCCCCATGATACTGTTAATGCATAAGTTATCATTATAATACTTAAATTTAGAAGCATTACCCAGACCATGGACCTGGGAATGAATTTCTTCGGGTTTTTGGACTCCTCACCCAGCGCTACTACAGAACCTGAGCCAGACAGAGTTGTTATCCCTATAATAAAGCCAAGAAATATGGGCGCTATGCTACCATCAGTAAACTTTAACGTAAAAGTGTTAAGAGTATTGGATGACCCTGCCATAACTATGAGAATTATGCTTGTGGCCATCAGGAATGAAACTTCTATTATTCCGGCTATTAATGCATAGTTCAAAGATACCTTAATTCCTCTGTACTCGAATAGGAATACGAAGAGCATATAAGGCAATATTAAAAGAATCCATAGATAAGGGATAGAAGATATATCAGGACTTAAAGACAGAGTACTGTGAATTAAAGCAGTTGTCAGTACCAATGAACAGGGATAATGGCTTCCCCAGTGCTATAATAGAATCAAATAAAACAGTGGGCCTTGATGTCGTTGTAAAGCCTCTTGCGTTCCTCTACGAATTCCAGGTACAAGTCGCTGTATTCAATAATAAGTATTCTCCATCATCAGTATCAAGAATAACAGACCTGACTTTAGAAGAGGTAAACAAGTTTGTCAACAGGAAACTGGATAATAGGTATATCGCTGTAATGCTTGATGGATTATTCTTCTATCTCAGAAAGGAAACTGTGGACAAGGAACCGGTAATATTTGCATTAGGAATAAAGGAATCTGGAGAGTATGAAATATTAGGATCCTATTTAACAGTAAAGGAATCCCATAATAACTATAAGGATGTTTTAGAGGACCTGTACAGGAGGGGATTGAAGGAATCATTGTTATTCATAGCAGATGGTATAAATAACCTGGATGAGGAGGTAATGAAGATCTATCCCGGAAGTGATTTCCAGCTATGCACAATACATTATATGAGGGGATTGAAATCTAAAGTTAAGGAAAAGGATGTGGAAATAATAGAAGATGCCAATAAGATGTTCAAATGCAGCAATAAGGAAGAAGCCATAATTAAATTCAATGATTTTAAGAATAAGTGGAATGGCAGGTATCCCAATGCAATATACAATACCGAGATTAAACTTGGAAGTCTACTGAGATTCTATGATTATCCATTGAAAATAAGAAATTCACTGAAATCCACAAATATAATAGAAAGGATGAATGAGGAGATCGGAAGAAGAATAAAGACAGTATCATCATTCCCTGATGAGGACTCTGCAATGAAAATGTTCTATCTTAAATCAGTAGAGTTCAATTCAAGGCATGCATTCAGGAAGATGAACGGCTCCTATAAATGCAATGATGCGATTAGAGGGATGTTCAACAAGAGGTATCCTTTATAGATACACAGAATTTGATATACAATCAACAGAAAAATTTATATCTCTTTAAATAATATGAACTTAACAGGTAAGACCGATTGGTTAATTGTACCTTGAGGTGCATAAAAACAATACTAATCGGCTCTGGCATATTTTTATTTCCACAATTCTATGTATGTTTGTGGGAATTTATCTTGGTCGATAATATCTATGTACTGAGAATCACAATTGTTAAATTTATTATATACAGTTCCGGCTAATAGGTCAGCAAACTGAATCCCGCTAAAATTTTCTGAATAGCTATGTGTTATAACTATATCTGTAATATTTGACCCGTTTATTAACTTCTGTTTGAAATAATTGTTGAAATCTTCCCGTAATGAACTTTTTATTTTTGATTTATCAATCCTTATCTCAACTTTGTCACAATTTAATATGATGGCGTCACCAAGATATCCAGCAACGTAATTGTATAGTTTATCTTTATTTTCTTTTAGATAGAAACTCGATAATTTTTTCTTTTCAAGGATACAGTGAATTCCCAGACAGTTTAAGGTTTCATTCAATTTATTTATAAAATATTTCCTTACTTGGGGATTGGATTTATTAAATTTTATTTCCTTCGCATTTTTTAGTTCTTTTTTGAATTTGTTTCTTCTGGCGTTTTTAATTATTCTATCTAGTTGCTTGGGGTCATCTGTAATAAGGGCGGATATAATTAAAAATTTTGAACTATTTTTTGAAAGTCCTAGATCTCCACTTTCATCGACGTAAATATACTGTTTTTGCACTTCTGATCGAGCTGTGTTAATGTCAATTGGCTAATTAATTTTAGTATACAACCATAAATTATAAAGAAATTATTACTTTACATAATTTGCAAATTACGATCTTCGGGTTAACTAATTCTAATTCCACTCATAACGAGAATTTCAGGACTATTTCTTTTAAGCTTCATCAAACTTTACAGTTGTGAGTGAGGCTGCGTTGAATTCAATTTCATTGGAAAGTATAGTTGCTCTGAATTTTTCTCCAACAGCGCCCTGTATGAACCGCAACGGAAGATTATAACCCTCCGGCGATGCATCCCGCAAAATATCAGGATCGGCATCCCATATCTTACCCCATTTTCCTTCATTGAATGCCGATATGCAGGTTTCTAAATATTCTCTGGCTCCCGGAGGAATTTCACTAGCACCTCTCTGGAATAGATCGAGCCTGTGCACAAGTGAACCGCTTGCAAGAATGCATAAATTTCTTTTGATAGTGGAAGACCCCATAAGCCTGCCTAGCTCAACATGTGCCTGTGCTCCAATATCAGGGCATATGGAAATAGGAATCACAGGTACTGCTGCATCCTTAAATATATGCAATAATGGAGACCATGCGCCGTGATCCAGTCCCCAGTTCCCCACACTGCCTATATTTATATGGTTCTCGTTTCCCAGTTTTATTAACTGTTCTCCCAGTTCGGCGTCGCCGGGCGGTTCATATTTAACTTTATACAGTTCTGGAGGAAATCCATAATAATCGAAGATCTGTTTAAGTTCAGGTGTATCAACAATTCCAAATCCTCCGGAAGTTTGAAAATGTGGTGTCATAATTATAACGGCATCCACCCCATCCTCTATCCCCCTTCCAAAGCTTTCAAGTGCCTTTACTGTTTTTTCATGATCCACACCAATATTTCCTATAAGCGAGGGCGAATTTGGCACAAAAGCAATTGCTTTAATCATAATATAATAGCCGTTAAGGTATAATAATATTTTTCATTATGACATTTAATATGAGCAATTATCCGTACTGGTTACACCAATCATTCTACAAGGAATCCATGTTTTAAAGGATCTTCAGGGTTAACAATAATTTTGCACAGTTGTGTAATCCACGCCCTCCCGGTAATCTCCGGTACTATTATAGTATTCCCATTAACTTTTTCAGAAGAAAT
>JAKADL010000014.1 GCA_021820565.1 Thermoplasmata archaeon | reverse complement strand
TTTATTATCCTCTATACATTTCCATAAAAGAATAATATATTTTCAACAGACATAGATTTATTAATTCACTCATAATAACTTAAAAAAGTGGTGAGTATATCAAAGTCAAACGGCTATTTATTTAAAATGAATGCCATCCATCTGGGCACTAATTATTTATGGATTTCCTATGAATCATATATACTACCCATAGAATTGTTATCATACATTAGCAGTAGTTTATTCCTTGGAATAATAGCATTTCTGGGAACTGCACTGGGGGTTTCCGTTGGCCTTTTCTTCGGAACCCTCAGTGACAAATACAACTTTGGATGGGGGCGCCGGGGACCCTATATTCTTGCTGGAGCAGTATTTATAGTTCTCGCGATTTTCCTGAATAAAATTTTGACCATTACGCTTGTGGGTGTTCTTCTTGGATATATAATGATCCAGGTTTCCTCCAATATTGCAGTTGGTGCGTATCAGCCTCTGTATGCAGATATTCTCAATGAGGATGAGCGCGGCAGAGGGACGGGCATAGGAGGGATATTCAGACTTCTCGGATCAGCCATGGGATATGGAATCACGGGATTTCTCATAGATACTCCGTACAGATCATATGTGCTTATTTTAATTGCCATAGTTGTTATAATTACCGCATCGCTTACTGCCAATACTATAAAGAAATCGGACGTCATAGTAAAACAAACCAGACCGGGAATTGGAAAATTATTCCTGGATATGTTCAATTTAAAACATGGCATGAAGGATTATATATACGTTGTTCTCGGCAGCTTCATGGTTTTTTCCGGGGTGATAGGGCTATCGTTTTTCGAGCTTTATTTTTTCAAATTCATTTTACATTACCAGAACCCTGCATATTATGTTTCAGTTGTAGGAATAGCAGTCCTTATGACCTCAGCACTAGCATCTTTCATTTTCGGAATATTATCTGATAGAATCGGGAGGAAAAAAATTCTGGTGTATGTAACAGTTATCGGAGGAATAGCCATGCTTCTTATACCAGAATTCGAGAAATTTGATTATTTTCTGATTCTCGGAACTATTATAGGCATGTCCTATGGAATTTTTATGAGTGTTTCAAATGCACTGGCAAGTGATATGGCACCCACCAGCGAATCCGGGAAATTCATGGGGTATTATAATATGGCAACTGGAGGGGCATCCACACTTTCACCCTTGATTTACGGTCTGATTTTATACTTTGCCAGTTCCTATTCCCTTGGTTTCCGTTATGTGTTTTACATAGCGGGTGGATTCTTTTTCATAGGATTTGCCATGTTCTATAAAATACTGAAAGATTAATTTATAAGCCTTTTACGCATTTAATGTTAATGGGAAAGTATTCATTGAAGCCATTCAGGTATATTTTCGGAATGAACTCGGTATACCTTGGAAATAATTATTTGTGGACATCCTTTGAATCACTATTTTTACCATATGAAATTGAGTTATTTCTTCCCCAGAGTCTTCAGACAATTTACCTAGGCATCATAGCCTTTTCCGGCATAATGATAGGGATCACATTCAATTTTCTGTCCGGCACCTTTTCCGACCGATTGAATTCAAGGATTGGAAGAAGGCGGCCCCTGATACTCATAGGATCCATAATAGTTGTTTTATCGCTCATTGTATTTATCTTTATAAGAAACAGCGTTCTTGCCGTATTTCTTATTTATATTTTGATAGAGATAGGATCAAACATTGCATACGGATCTTACCAGCCGCTTATAAGGGATGTAATTCCATCATCCCAGAGAGGAACATCCTCCGGCATTGGTGGGTTTTTCACCCTGGTTGGATCTGCATTCGGCTTCGGACTCTCGGGACTTTTAATCGGTTCAGGAAGGATAAAACTTGCCGTGGTTCTTATTCTGTTGACAGTGGCTGCAGGCGCATCTATTACTGTTTTGACAATAAAGAAAGATGACTATATCAGCAATTCCGAAATATTTAGCAGGAGAATTCTGGGAACAATCAGGAATGTGGTAAGATCAGGGAAATTCAAATGGATGGCAGCAGCAAATTTCTTCATAACCGTGGGCAGTTCCGGGCTTGTGTTTTTTGAATACTATTACTTCGAATATTCGCTTGACTTAAGGGATGCTGCCATATATGTGGCAATTGCAGGTGTTACTATACTGATGATATCTGCGGTCTCAACCGTGGGAATAGGGATACTTGCGGACAAGGTAAACAAGGATTTGCTTTTATTGATCTTTCCACTCCTGAGCGGGTTCAGTATCCTGTTCATTTCATTTATACATGTATTCTATATGTTCCTGATTCTCGGGGCCCTCATAGGGATAGCATATGGAAACTATTTTACGATTACCAATTCATACATGAGTTTCATCGTTCCCCATGGTAGTGCTGGAAAATATCTCTCCATATTTCTTATTTCCACTGAAGTCGGTGCGGCATTTTCTCCACTGATATACGGTGTTATTTTATTTGTATTCAAGTCTTCCGGATCTCTGGCATATTCCAGGCTTTTCGAGCTTTCATCTTTACTGTATTTTATCGGATTTTCCCTTATACTGTTAAAAGTGGTTAACAGGAAAGGTCTATTTACCCAACAGAAAAGATGATCTATCAGGAATTGATTTCCATGGCAATTTCATCAAGGTCTTTTCCGCATACTTCAGAAAGTTCTTTGTGAAGTTTTTTGATTCTTTCAGCAGGTTCTTTAAGTCCCTGAAGCCTGTATCTATCAATTGTATCAGCAAGAGTTACAATGGTTTTTCCAGACACAAGGTTGTCTGCCTGGGCAACTATTTTCTCCTCGAGGGTTTCAGGAATATAATTTCTATCTGGCAATCCCAGTTTCTTTGCCTCATCAGGAAGTATGCCAGCTCCTGTATGCCTTTCAACAATCCTTACAACAGATTCGTCTATATTACGCTCTCGCAAAAGGTCTGCACCGGCAACTGCATGGCCTATGCCGTTGGTTTTTGTTCTGCCAATATCGTGCAGAAGAGAACCCGCAACTATCAATTTCATATCCGCTCTTGCGTATCTGCCTATTGCCATTGAGAGGTTATAAACTGTTGTTACATGCGATACTATTCTCTCATCTGAGCCGGATTCATACAGAAGTTTCATTGATTGCTGTTCATCCGGAATGAATTTTACCATTTTTCCATGTTCCATGGGAACAACATTCATTTTCCCCTCGTATTTTTTTTCAAGTTCCTTCCCTTTATATAAGCGATCGAGGAATATTGCCAGTGCTGAGACCTCGCTATGGGGCTGATTGGATATTGCAATATTGAAATCCGCAATATTGTATGCATCTATGGGAACTTTCTCGGCTCCAACAAGTACTATTATATCCTTTCCCTCAGTAATTTTTCTTATGCTTTCTATTCGATCATCAACATTTACACCATACATTGAAAGATTTACCTTTATACCTTTAAAATCCCTGAATTCTTTCTTCCAGTTTATTCCTGATTCTATTGAAAAGCTCCCACCAAAATTCTCTGTTACCTTATGCACCGTATTTTCCAGTGTTTCATCTTTTTCATCCACAAGTATGCGATCTGCACCGAATGCCCTTGAAACAAGTGCCACGTGGGTTGTTATTCTTTTATCCCTGAAGGGTCTGTGCCCAATTCTTAATACTGTAATCATGCGCCGTTTTCCATCTCGATTCTATAACCCTTTATGATGAGCACAGAGGATCTGCTGACTATGCCCTTGAGAAGCGTCTGGGAAATACTGAGCGAATCGGCAACATCACCTACAAAAACTCCGCCGTTGGTCATCATTGCCTTTATTTTATCCTCATATTCCTGAAGCTGTTCATCGCTCAGAGTGGTGGCATATATGATATCTGAAAGGTCTGCCATGGAACCTATCAGGTTGATCTGAACATTTGTATAATAGGTATGGTATGCTTTTTCCGGCCCCTTGTTACCTGTAATCCACTGGCTTTCTATCATCCTTATTTTATCCAGATAATGAAGTGATTTTTTACCCTCAACGCCATATTTTTCATCAATCTGTGGCATTGTAATCCAACCTGTGGAAAGGTCTAGGAGTAGCTTTCGTTTTACATCGGTATCGGCAGCATGGAACATAGTAACGAGCTCCCCGACATCATTTATAACCTTAATCCTATTAACCATTCTCTACCTTATTACCCAATAAAATATAATAATTTCTAAGGAGTATGAAAAACTTAATGTATAATCTATATATCAGTAATTGTGAAGAATTACAGCGGGCATATCATATTTGAGGATAATTTTCAATGGAAAGATCTTGAGAAGTATTTTCCGGATGTTTGGGAAATCGTGGAAGGTGAGTCAAAGCTCAATGCTGAAGAGAAGCAGTATGATGATATATTGCTGGAGCTCAATATGGAAGAGATAAGAAAAAACAAAAAACCCTTCGGCTACAGACGGGAAAATACAAGATTCAAAATGATTTTTCCACAGGACAAAAAGGAATTGACAATATACAGAAACATAATATCTGAGGAAATAGAAGAACTGACAGAAAAGGTTGCTCATGAAATAAGGAATAAAAAAATAAAATATACAATAGAATACGATCAGCTCCTATCCTCAAAATTAAAGAAGAAATAAATTAAGATGCAGTACAAGAAATACAAATGCCAGGAAATAAAATAGCATCCTTGAAATTTCTCCCAGGCTCCCGATTAAATCACCATTGAGCCCCTCATACTGTTTGTCCATCCCTGTTTTTATAGCATATGCTATAATTATCACACCTGATGCTATGACTAGATTATACAGGTTAAATAATACTATTAAAATCAGAGGCACCAAATTTACCCATAATGATCCGGTTCCAACCATTGACATGAACATACTTCCGATTCCATTTCCGAATGGCTTTGATCTATACATGGAAAGCAGGGTTGCATACTTTGATACCAACTCACCTGCTATTATTACCATGAATCCGGACAATGGACTGAAAAATGTAAGAAATGCAATTGCAGGCACGTAGATAACGAAAACCATGCCGATGCCGCCAGATCCTGTATATTTATCCTTTATTACTCTCTGCTTGGCATCGGTACCCCTTACCATGAAGGAATCCCCGAAATCCATGATTGAATCGAAATGGTTGAACCCGTAGATTATAACTATAATGGAAACTGCCACTGCCGAGGCTATAAATGAACTGTAAGGCCTTAACAGCAGGTATGGAATGCCTGCAATTAATCCAGTGATAAGACCGGTAATGGTGAAGAAGTACATTGTATTTTTACTGATTTCATGATTACCCCTAACAGGGATTAGTGTAAAAAATGAAATTGCAGATAAAAATCCTTCAATATATTTATTCATGCATGCTTCCTTTTAGAATCTGATATTTGCCTTCCCTGAACTCCCTGTTCAGTTTGATATATTCCATTGAATTGAGATATGCCATGGTGAGGTATTTTTCACCCTCACGCTTTACCTTTCCCGGAATTCCGGCAATCATGCAATTGCCTTCGGATTCAAAATTTTCAGGTATTACTGTGCCTGCCGCAACCACTGTGCCGGATTTCAGATGTGCATTGTTCAACACTATGGCCCCCATGCCTATTAATACTGTATCATCAACTGTGGCACCATGAACAATGGCATTATGGCCTATGGAAACGTTTTTTCCGATCTTTGTGCCATATTCGAGATTAACATGGACTGTTGCATTGTCCTGTATGTTTGTATTATCCCCTATTATTATACTGTTCTCATCCCCTCGAATAACAGCAGAATCCATTATTGTGACATTATCACCGATGGTTACGTCGCCTATGGCAACTGAGCTGTCTGCCATGTAAACATCCTTACCTATTTTGATCATAACTTGTAATAATGCCTGCATACATAGACTTTATGCCGTGAGACCCTGATAACTGGTATCGCTTGACGTATTTAGTCAGAAGACTCGGGATAATTCCATAATTAGTCTAGATTATATTATAAAATTTCATTGTTGCAGCTCAAACTGAAAAGATTTTTAAACATATAGTTAATACATTACAGAGGTTGGATGGAAAGCTATACTGTTAATGACCTTGCACCTGTTGCAAGGCAGATAAGAAAAGAAATTATAAAAATGGTTTATGCTGCAAAGAGTGGACACCCGGGTGGTTCTCTGAGCATAACTGATGTGCTGACAGCACTTTATTTTAAAGAAATGAATATTAATCCAGCGAAACCGGATGATCCTTCGAGGGATATACTGGTTATGAGCAAAGGACATGCTTCTCCAGCCCTTTATGCCGCCCTTTCACTGAGAGGGTATTTTCCAGCTGAACTTTTGTCCGGTTTCAGATCCATAAATTCAAAACTTGAAGGGCATGTTCACAGGGGTATTCCGGGAGTTGAATCCTCCACCGGGTCTCTGGGCCAGGGCCTTGGAGTTGCAATAGGTTTTGCGCTTGCATCAAAACTTGATGGTAGAAACAATAGAATCTATGCTATCCTTGGAGACGGAGAAATGGAAGAGGGAAACATATGGGAATCCCTGCTTGCAGGTTCAAAGTATCGTCTGGGAAATCTTACCGCAATACTTGACAGAAACCGCATCCAGCTTGATGGATTCACAGAGGATATAATGCCCCTGGGAAACGTTGCTGAGAAGGTAAAACCGTTCGGGTGGGACGTTATTACTATAGACGGAAACAGCCTTAATGAGGTAGTCAATGCCCTGGAACAGGCAAAGAAGCCCAGGGAAAAACCACTGTTCATAGTGGCAAATACAATAAAGGGGAAGGGAGTCAGTTATATGGAAAATAACCCGAAGTACCATGGATCTCCTCCTGCAAATGAGGAGGAATATATACAGGCGCTGAAAGAAATAGAGGAGATGCAATAATGCAGAAAATAGAGAGAATGGAAAGTTTGAGAGATGCTTATGGGAATGAACTGGCTGCTCTGGGAGAAAAAAATAAGGATATAGTTGTTCTTGATGCAGATCTGTCATCCTCCACAAAAACTGGAATATTTGGCAAAAAGTTTCCTGATCGATTCTATAATATGGGTATATCTGAACAGTCCATGGTTTCAACAGCTGCAGGCCTATCACTCTCTGGGAAAACCGTATTTGCATCAACATTTGCCGTATTTCTTTCAAATACATACAATGTGATAAGACAGTCGATATGCTATAACGAGGCCCCAGTGAATTTTGTGGTGACACATTCGGGAATTACCGTTGGGGAGGATGGACCAACACACCAGATTCTGGAGGATGTGGGAATAATGTCGGGACTGCCCAATATGAAGGTGATAGTTCCGGTTGATTCGATTGAGACTGTAAGTGTTATTGATTATCTTTCGGAAAAGAAAACATCCCCTTACTATGTCAGGCTTACAAGGGAAAAGTTCCCGGTGCTCAATGAAAAAAATTATGAATTCAATGAGGGAAAATCCGTTGTATTCAGGGAAGGTTCTGACATAACAATAATGGCATACGGAATTATGGTCTCATTTGCACTCAAAGCATCTGAAATACTCAAAGGAAAAGGCATAGACGCCAGAGTAATAAATATGTCATCCATAAAGCCACTGGATCGGGCAGCCATAGTAAAGGCGGCAAAGGAAACCGGGAAAATTGTCACAGCAGAAGAACATTCTATATTCAACGGTTTGGGTTCAAGGGTTGCAGAGGTTACAGGCGAGGAATATCCTGTACCGATTCTCAGGATAGGAATGCCGGATATATTCGGAAAGAGCGGAAAGGGAATGGAATTATTTGATTATTTTCATATAGGGGTAAATGATATAGTAGAGAAAACGGATAAATTCTTCAAGAGGGAGTACATATGAAAATATTTATAGATACTGCAAATATTGATGAAATTAGGGAAGCAAATGATTTTGGGCTTATAGATGGAGTTACAACAAACCCATCTTTGATGATGAAGGCAGCAAAAGGCGGAAAGAGCTTTAAGGACATAGCCACAGAGATACTGAGAACGGTGAATGGTCCGGTGAGCCTCGAAGTTGTAGCAGAAGATGCAGACAAGATGGTGGAGCAGGCTTTGAAATTGCATGCACTGGGAACCAATGCTGTTATAAAGATACCCATGACTCTTCAGGGATTGAAGGCAATGAAGGTTTTGAGGGAAAAAGAAATAAAAGTTAACACTACACTTATTTTCAATGCAATACAGGCACTTCTTGCAGCCAGAAACGGCGCGGCATTTGTTTCTCCATTTGTTGGAAGGCTTGATGACATAGGGGAGGATGGAATGGCAATAATAGACCAGATCAAGACTGAATTCACAAATTATGGTTACAAAACAGAGGTACTGGTTGCTTCAATCAGAAATCCTGTGCATGTCCTCAGATCGGCACTCATGGGAGCAGATGCTGTTACCATACCATATGAAGTTATAAAGAAACTGGCAATGCATCCTAAAACCGATGAGGGATTGAGCAAATTTATGGAGGACTGGAAAAAGGTTTCTCCTGACGGCTCATTGCCACTATAATTTATATATTTTAAAAATTCATAAAACGTTTTCATGAACCAGATATTTTCTTGATATGCCTGAATAGATTAAGCCCAGTATCACCCATGCGATGAAACTTATGGAAGCTATTATAACAATTCTATCAATGCTTATGAAACTGCCGTAGAACACAAATGCAAGTATCACTATGGATATTGCCGGAATAATTACATCCATAGCAACGTTAAGTTTCACCTTCATTTTCTTTACTATTCCAGCCAGTGATGCGTTAGCAAACATATGGACTAGAAGTGCACTGAGTGTTGCTGCTATGCCAGTGTAAAGGAAAGCATTGAAGCCGCCCAGGGCAACAACGGATATGGCCCCGATTGCAAATGCAATTATTACCATGATTCCTGCTGCAACGTGGGGAGTCCTTCTGCTGGAATGTATGCTTGACAGGATTCCGGGAAGAACATTATCCCGGCTCATTGAGAAAACAACCCTTGACAGGGAATTAGTGAAAACAACAGCATCGGTGAACAGGCTGTTCACGAAAAGCACCGTTATTACTATTGCACCTGCAATCCCGAGATAATTTTTGGTCAGTATTATTCCCGGAACCAGTTCCTTGGAGTATTCCAGCATTCTTGTAGGTCCCCAGCCAACGGTAAAGGCATATGATGCAAGAACAAAAAATAGGCCCAGGACAATAACCGAAATAAGAACACCATGGCCTATTACCTTATTTGCATTCTGTGCCTCCTCGCCCAGTGGAGTTGCAGTCCCGAATCCGGAAAAAGCTGTATACATGAATAATACTCCCAGCATGACCCCTGTGAAGCCGTTTATAGCATATACCGGAGTGAACACGGATATAGTATTTATAGATGGTTTCGCGGTAATAATTATTATGCTGATTGCAGCAATTATGATAACTTCAATTGTAGCCATCACCATAGCATACCTTACGGAATTCCTTACACCTGAAAATGATACAAAATATCCGAATCCCAGGATGAGCACCAGTAGCAGGACCCAGGAATAGAATGGAATGATTATGCCGAATATTTCCTGGAGCAGGGCTGGGAGGAATATGGCAACGCTGAGACCTATGAATGCCAGTGACATTATCTGATACATGATATACATCCATCCTGTAAATATGCCTGCAAACCTTCCGAGACCTTCCCTGCTGTATGCATAATAACCGCCGGCTCCGGCAACATGCCGGGATATTCTGTTTATTATGAATGCGTTTATCAGAACTATAACAAATGCAACTACTGCTGAAAGTGGAAGAGACCCCAGGGCGAAAGCTGCTGAACCGGTAAGTGTGGCTACTGCTGCACCTGCAGGCGCTGAACCGGCAACTCCCTGGAATATGACATTATACATGGTCAATGAATTCTTCTTCAAACCGGTTTTCATGATTGTATATAATAATCGATTATATACGATTATCCAAAATATTTAAAATAATGATACTATTTTTCCGGCATTTAAGTATGTTTATCACTATATTTAACGGATTTTATAAAAATAACCGTTAAAATTTAGTAAAGTCTGGTGGTTTCAAGGTTTTTCATGGAGATTGCCTCAACGCCGAATTTCGTGTGTATCAGCCTGGCAAAGTCATAACATTTGTTTCCGTCTCCATGATTAATGAGTATCCTCTGTGGTTTCGGCTGCATGCCCCCTATGAAATTCAGTAATTCCCTCTTTGTTGAATGCCCGGAAAAGCCTTCAGCATTTTCCACCGACATATTGATTTCAAATTTTGTAGATTTTCCTGCGTCTGAAAGGGTTATGCTTGTTGCACCTGACTGGATTCTCCTTCCTAGTGTCCCGTCTGCCTGGTATCCCACGAATGCCAGTGTGTTTTTGCTATCAGGTGCCAGTGTTTTGAAGTATTCAAGAACAGGGCCACCGTTCATCATTCCCGCAGTTGCCAGTATTACCTTGCTCTCCGGTGAATCACATACATCTATTCTCTGGTTTCTTGTTTCTACACTGGTAAATATTGGGCTCAGGAAAGGATTTGCCCGCTTTATCATGATCTGGTCTCTCAAATCTCTGTTGAGGAATTCTGGATATGCGGCATGTATAGCAGTTGCTTCCATGATCATTCCATCCAGGTAAACCTTTGTATTCTCCGGGATCATTTTATTCCTGTATGCATCTTCCAGGACAAGCATAACCTCCTGGCTTCTTCCCACTGCAAATACAGGGACAAGAACTGAACCGCCACGGTCAAAGGTTCTGTTTACAACATCAATAAGGGTATTGGTCGCCTCATTCCTCGTGTAGGAATAATCATCCCTTCCCGCATATGTGGATTCCAGCATGAGTGTTTCTACTCTTGGAAAACGGTTTACGGCAGGATTGAACAACCATGTTTTTTCATACTTCTGATCTCCACTCAGGACAACGTTGTATAAACCCTCACCGATATGCAGATGCACTGCCGCTGATCCCAGTATATGCCCCGCGTTATAAAATGTGAGCCGGATATCAGGAGCAATATCTGCGGTTTCATTGTATTTCAGTGCTATTGAATGCTTGAGTTCATCCCTGACATGCTTTGATTCATATGAAAGTTTATGGTTCTCACTGTGCGATACCTTCAGGTAGTCATTCTGCAGCAAAGCCGCAAGATCCCTTGTGGGTGCTGTGGAATAAACCGGTCCAGTATAACCATACTTGAAAAGCAGTGGCAGCAATCCGGAATGGTCAAGATGGGCATGCGTGAGTACTACAGCATCAAGGGACGTAAATGGCTGGATTTCAGGTGCATAAAGATACGGAGCTTCCTCCCATGGATGTTCCGGGTCGTTGATATTTATCATACCACAGTCAACAAGAATTTTTGAATTGTTTGTTGATATTAAAGTGGCACTTCTACCCACTTCCCTGTGCCCGCCAAGTGCGGTTATCCGGATCCATGTTTCACCTGGCATCAGTGGAGTTGTGAGCTTTATTCCGAGATTATGCAGGAACTCCTTTCTCTCCTTTTTCACATCACGGAGGTACTCCCTGACCTCCTTAACTGTCCTTGAGTACATTGGAGGGGCCCTTACTATTCTCGGGGACCAGTTTGTTTCAGCCTTTATAGCTTTTATGATTTCAGGATTTGCAATGGTCGGTTCATCCACTTCTATTACTGCCTCCCCTGTATCAGGCTCGAAATATATATCCTGCAGACCTGCCTCGCCAGGAATGATTTCCCTTATTTTGCTATCAGCATCCTTTTCATCGGACATTATACTGGGGTCCGGCCTTATGGCTATCCTCCTCCGTAGCTCCTGGGCTATCTGACGTGCCAGGTCATCCCTGTCTGAGAATAAATTCTGGTCCTTTGTATAAACTACTATTGTGGATCCTTCGTAATCTATCTCAGTTATCTTGTTATCCGGATAAAGCCTGTCAAAAATAGACCGTGCTTCGCTTAAATAATCTCGAAAAGACATATTATAACACCTTGAACATGAAAAAATAAATTTATAAAGTTAATTTTAATTTTTTGATCCTGGACAGTATATCGTCCTCGGAAAGATAATTGAATCCTTTTTCCGGATCTATAACACCTATCTGAAGCATGTTTCCGGATGCTGAATCTCTCTGCTTTGCAACGCTTATTGCCTTTACTGCAAGGTCTATAGCATCGTCAAGCTTCATGTTGGGCTGGTATTCTGCCTCCAGTACACCGTAAACAAATGGTGATCCTGATCCTGTACTGGCATATTCATCCTCAACTGAACCGCCTGCTGCATCTATAGAGAATATATGGGTGGATTTATCATATCCACCAACAAGCAATTGAACCATATATGGATAGTACTTTGACTGGTTGAGCATATTGGATAAAAGTGTTGCTGCTGCTTCTATGGGCATATTGATTTTCCTCTGTACCCTGTAAAGTTCCATTTCAGCCCTCATATATCTTACAAGTGTCTGGGCATCTCCAACAAGGCCGGCTATGGTCATTCCTGCATATGTGTCAATTTTGTAAAGTTTCTGAGCGTTTTTATTTGAAATGAAATTGCCCATGGTTGCCCTGCTGTCGGTTCCCATAATAACGTAATTGCCTGCTGTGATTCCAAGTGTTGTTGTTCCAGTTTTTAATACTTCCATATAATCCCTCTAAACAATTATTATTTCTTAATAACAAATAATATATTTAAATTTTCTACATTACCTAATTAACCTTATGTTTATATATTTTGTTATTTAATTCAAGCATAAAAATACCCCGATATGAAGAATTTAGATCAGGATTTCTCAGTTTTATCTGATTCAAGTATACCTGATATATGCTTCAGTATTTCTCTTTCCAGTATTGTACCCACGAATTTACCATTCTTGTCAACAACTGCGACTATTGGCGGATCAGATTCCCTGAATATGCTTATAAGATGGGTAGCTGGTGAATCGCACCTTACTTTAATCGCTGGAATGATTTTCCCCTCATACACAGAAAGTGTCCTCAGCTGATTGTGCCCCAGTGTGACCATATCACTTAACATCAATTCCCCCAGAACTCTCGATTTTGAATCTGTTACTATCACAGCGCGGGCATTCAGATCAGTGCACATTTTGAATGCCAGGCTGATAGGATTTTTGCTGTTTACAGATACGGACTGGAAAGAATTTGCAATATCGCATGCTTTCAGATTTTTGAACTCTGCATTGACCATCTCCCAGACATATTTTGATTTCTTTGTTTGAACCACGGGAGCCTTTATGTTAAACATGAGAGGTATTACCAGGGTCAGCAAAGTAATCGCTATCATAATCACAGAATAATCGTACCTGCCAACCAGTGTAAGTCCAAGAGCCACTACAAGCAGTGCTGCATCTACACCGCCATTAACTGAGGTGCCCAGAGCATTCTTAATTGGATCAACATGTATGAACCTTGAAGATATCAAACCTGCAATGGGCTTGAATGCAAGGGCTATAAGGAATACAGCAATACCAAGTTCGAGTAATGTAAGATTGATTCTGACGAAATAAAGCCCGAGCCCTATAAAGAAGAGAGGTTCAAAAAATCCATATGTCAGGGTAGAGACCTTTTCCGCGACCATCGGACGTTCCCCTATGAAATCACGGAGCATTATTCCTATAAACAGTGCAACTATAGCAGAGTTGAAACCGTACAGCTGGCCGATGAATCCAAGAAGAAGTACGAAGCCGACTATTACAGCTATTACTGTTTCATGGGCTCTTGAACTGAAATCAATTTTTGCCAGGAGTCTTGTGAGAACGTATCTTGAAAATAGTATTATGGCCACCAGTGAAATAATGAGCTCTGCTGATATTTTTAGGAGAATATAGAATGTTATGGCCTTTCCATGAAGATCGCTGAGAAATGAAAACAGTATAACTGCAGATATTTCAATGGTAACAACCTGCTGGAAAATCTTATTCCCTTCCCCGGTGTTATTTAGGCCGGTATCACTGAGAAGCCTTGTAAGCGGGCCTGCACTGCTCATACCGGTTACTATTCCAACAACAAGTGCTATTATGAAGTTGTGGAATATATAAAAAACTACAAATGATATTAATCCAAATGGTAATATGAATTCCAATACCCCCATTATGATGTTTGATGGCTTAAGCAATTTTTTTGTTTCTATGCCTTTAAATTCAAGTGCCCCTCCAGTGAATAGAAGGAAATTAATGCCCAGTGATATAAAAAGTGTGATATTAGGGAGTATTTTAATGAAGCCAAGTACTCCAGGCCCTATTATTATTCCTATGGCTATGGCTGCCACATAGGGAACCAGCCTTAATTTTTCAAATATTTCTTCCCCGAGTTTTGCAAGAAGCAAAAGGACTCCAAGAAATAGGAGCGCCAGCAGGGAGTCCGAAATTCCATACATTATGTTATAATACGTGGTATATATATAATATTTTTGTCAAAAATTCGTTATTTTTGAATGATTAATTAATATAATCTAGAATTTTGCAAATATTAATATCATATAATAAAAATCCCGGCTTCCGGATTCGAACCAGAGACCTATGGATAACTGCGTTTTCTGGCAGTAGTTCACTCTACAGTCCATCGCTCTACCAACTGAGCTAAGCCGGGTAACGGATAATTCTTACAACGGATATAAATTTTAACATTTTTGCCGTAATATCAATATAGACAGGATATTTGTATATATATAAAACCAATTAGTAATTTTCAGGAAAAAATTACAGTTCAAATGGCCATCGACAAATAAACGGCTAATGAATATGGAATATCCGGAAACAGCCATTATTAAGATTCCTGATTCCTCAACAATGGATACCAGATATCCCGGTCCATAATCCTTTGAGTCTATAAAATCTGAGTGTATACTTTTATGGAAAATGAAATATCATTGCAACAGTAAATAAAGATTCATTGAGAGAGGCCATCAGGTTTTATACAATTAAGAGTTTTCCGCTGTATACCGGTACAAACATTGCAGGTTGCCTACAATCCTGGAATTCCCCAATAGTGTGATACTAAACTTTGTTATATCTATAACACCGGAAGAGGAATTTATAACAAAATATTATAATCAACTTTAATATTATTATTCATGCTATTTTCTGATGTCAGTAAAAAATTCATGGAAATGGAAACCACCACAAAAAGGCTGGAGTTAACATCCATTCTTGGTTCTCTTCTGAGTGATTCGAACGGCGATTTAAAGGAACTGGTTTATTTAATTCAGGGAAAACTCGCACCGGACTATGAGGGCATAGAATTTGGCATTTCTGCCAAATTAATAGTAAAATCACTGGCTGTTGCATCCGGGCAGAGTGAAGAGGAAGTTAATAAGATCTTTATTAAAAATGGAGATCTTGGAACGACAGCAGCAGAATTAAGAGAAAACGTCAAGCAGGCTCCACTAATAAGCGAGGAGCTCACACTTCATTACGTTTATACAAAATTACTGGAACTGGCAAACTCATCGGGGCACGGAAGTGTAAAGGGGAAGACAGATATATATTCTGACCTGTTTATGAACTCTAAACCTGATGATATTAAATATATTACCAGAATAATAATGGGAAAGCTAAGGCTCGGGGTTGCGGATTCTACAATTCTTGACTCTCTTGTCAATGCATTTTCAGAAAAAAAATATGCAGATATTATAGATACAGCATATAATTTCCATCCTGATATAGGACTTATAGCCACATTACTACAGAAAAATGATATAAAAACTATAGAGAATACAGGTCCAGAACCACTTATTCCCTTCAAAGTAATGCTTGCTGAACGTTTAAAATCAATCGATGACATAAGGGAAAAAATGAACCATATGGCGGCATATGAATACAAATATGATGGTCTGAGAACGGAATTGCATAAAAAGGGGGATAAAATCAAAATATTTTCCAGGGGCCTCGAGGAAACAACTGAGAATTTCCCAGACATAGTTTCAAATTTCAAAAAAAATTTCAATTTTGATTCTATAATTATAGACGGAGAATCTGTGCCGTATAACCCTGAAACAGGCGAGCTATTTCCGTTTCAGATGGTCTCCAAACGCCGTGGAAGAAAATATCAGCTAGATGAAAAATCCCTGGAGATACCTCTTGTTATGTTTATCTTTGATATACTGGAACTCAATGGAAGATCACTGGTGAATACACCTTATCAGGAAAGAAGAAGGATTCTGGAGGAAAATTTCAAGGACAATGAATATTTCAGGCTGGCAACTAGATTAGTATCTGATGACAGTGAAGAAATAAATAAATTTTTTGAAAAAAGCATAGAGGATGGCTGTGAGGGTGTTGTGGCAAAAAATACATCCAGCGAATCCGTTTACCGTGCCGGTGCTAGGGGATGGCTGTGGATCAAATTCAAAAGAGATTACCAGAAGGAACTTGCAGATTCCATGGATCTTGTTGTAATCGGGGGGTTCAACGGCCATGGAAGACGGGCAGGTGCATACGGAGCGCTCCTCATGGCATCCTATAACGAAGAAACACAGGAATTCGAGTCATTCACAAAACTGGGAACAGGATTCACGGATGATGTTCTTTTTTCCCTGCCAAAAATGTTCTCTGAATTGAAGGAAGACCATAAACCGGCCATGGTTAATTCAAAGATGATACCGGATGTATGGTTCTATCCGGAAATAGTAATGGAAATACAGGGTGCTGAAATCACTGTTAGCCCGATACACACCTGTGCTTACGGTAAAATTGAGAAAGATTCTGGCCTGGCTTTAAGATTTCCCCGGCTTGTTAAAATCCGTGATGATAAAAAAGCTGATGACGCCACAACCACAAATGAAATTATAGAACTTTATAAAATGCAGAAAAAAACTAAATAGAATAATGAAGAGTTCTTACTCTTCGTTGTCATCATTTCTGTTATAACTGCTTCTTCTGTTATTGTTTCCATATCCACGGTTTCCGTTTCCACGTTCGCCATTTCCACGGTTTCCACCATATCTGTTGTTATAATTGTTGTACTGGTATTCGTATTCCTTTTCGCTCATATCCAGTTCTTCGTTTGGCTCTATCTCCTCTTCTGACTCTGCCATTGAACCATATTTTCCTACGTTCAATCTCATATGCCCTCTGAGAAGTGAAATGTAACCGTTATCGATTTTAAGATTTTCTCCGTCTCTTATATCCTTTGTCTGATCATCCCAGAGTGTAAGGGTAATTTTGCCGGTATCATCAGCTACAACAACTTCGCTGACTGATTTGTCTTCTCCAAATCTGGTTTTTATCTCTTTTGGCTCTCCTAATACTACTACCTTTCCTACCACGTTAACACGTCTTGAGGAAGGTGTTAAATCCTTAATTTTGGTTATTTCGTCCATATTATTACTTCCTTTAATCCTTTCGGACTTATAATAATATTTAAGCTGTATTTAAACATGCGCATTTGCTATCCCCGTGCCTATAATTTAGGTTTTCCATCTTGGAGATGTAATGCCGCAGTTGAATAGATTTTGTCAATATTTCAATCACTCATGGTACAATTAAAAAATATTGATAGAGATATTTGCGGGGTTCAAGCCTATCAGGGCCATCGCTCATTAAGATCGACCAAAAGATACACCAATTTAATAAAATCAAAGGTTGCAAAAAATATGAAAATAAAGATTGAGCAGCTTTTTCTGGAAATGCAAGGTTTGAATAAAAAGGTTCAAAAAATACCAGAACCCATACAGATACTCAGTGGGGCTGGCCGGGTTTGAACCGACGACCACCTGGTTATGAGCCAGGCGCTCTACCTAGCTGAGCTACAACCCCATGCGCCGTCAGTCGGGCTTGAACCGACGACCGCTCGGTTAACAGCCGAGTGCTCTACCAACTGAGCTATGGCGGCTTAGTACGGTTATTGCATTTTTGCTTTTAATATTTTGCCTCCATGCGACATTATTCACAGCAACATGCGTATCTTATGCAATACAAATTAAGATAAATATTTTATGATTTTAACTACTGTATTATTGAGTGATTTCAATATTTTCACTGATGGGGTTTTTTCCGATGCTTGATATCTCTAACCTTATCCTGTATTTCTCCGGTATAATGGAATGATCATCAAGTTCCTTATATGCACGCCGTGAAAAGAAAATCCCATCATTGGGGCCGCACCCGGCTGGATTCAGATAAAGACCTACTTTCAGACCTTCTAAATCCTTTAAATCATCAGAATTCAGGTAGTCTACAACACCCTCAACCTTCAGTATCCTGCCCTCCATTTCAATTTCATTTTGCATCCCTAGTTTCCCTGAAAACTGTAAAGACCTGGCAGGGAGGTAATAATTCGAGGCATCAGGATTAACAGGTTTTACAAGTTTTTCTTTCTTCAACAACGAATCTATAATAGCAACCATGATATTTAATAGGGATATAGGTTATAAATATTTTATAATTTTAGCGCTGATTATTTGACAGGAGGTTATTCCGCCAGAAAGTGTCATTGAACCTGTCATCACACAGCCAGATATTTGATTCGTCGTAGGGTGACCTGGTAGAACGCCCTGCAGCCTGTTTTATCTTTATTAGTGCAAATTCAAAATAGAGCAGATTGTATGCATTCTTTTTCAGGGTCTTTTCAAGATATTTTATCTTGTCCTTTCTGTAGTCATCCAGAGGTATCAAAGGCAACCCTGCTATAATTACATCGCTGATCAGGCTCTTTCCCTTACTCACAAGCTGAATTCCCTCCAGCAATCTACCACCGTGAACCGAAAAAATGATAATTTTCCCTTCGTTTGCCCTTTTCTCGATGTAAGAATAGGAAATTTTCTTGCTTTCAAATATACTTTTAGACCGCATGCTGTCCGGCAGGAAATTTGCAAGCCCCGGGACTTTTGTATATGAATCCCCGAAAATAATTTTATATGATGGGACCGCCACAAGTACACTTTTCTCTGATTCTGAATATATATTTATTATAAACTGCATATATTTTTTAAGCATTAATGCCCATTCTTCAACATTGTCACGGTAACGGCCCAGTGTGGTATATCCTTCAATTATTTTGTAATTTTTTATGCCTCCAGCATTGGTGAATATGGCATCAACCTTCAGGTATAGAACATCCTCCATATTCCATACCTTGGATATGTGGTCCACTGAGGGCAGTGTACCTGACATGAATATAACAGGACTGGGTTTCAAAAATGAGAGGTACCCGGAAGTATCATAATACATGATCTTTAATTTAAGCTCTTTTTTCTCCAGGCTGTTAATCGTGGAATATATTGCACCATTTTCCATCCTCTGGTAATCATAGAGAAAATTATACACGGTCTCAAGGTAATTTCTGCCCCTTTTCTTCAGAGGGCGATTTTCATTTTTCTTCTCAAATTCATCACTGAACGTTTTTAAAGGCTCTAAATCTGATATCCGGGATTGGAAATCGGTCGAGAATTTGAATGATTTCAGGTTATCCGTGACCCTGGTTGAGCTCATATTTGAAAGTAGGTTCTCCAGTATCAGGTTGGCCTGGACTCTCTCATATGAATTATAGTGCTCTATGGGAAAATCCTTTACAAGAAGGTCAATAGCCTTTTCAACTGTTTTTATCTGGAGGGTTCTTCCGAAGTTTTCGATCACCGAATCAAGATTATGTGCCTCATCGAAAATTATATAATAATCATCAAGATTGATCATTTCTTCCCCCTCGGTACCGTGGAATACATTGAAACGAATTGAAGGATTCAGGAGGTAATTATATGTCATTGCTATGATCTGTGCATCCGCCATACTTGCCCTGACAGAATAATACGGGCAGTATGCTTTCATATTCTCTTTTTTTATGGGAACCAGATTCCCCTTTGTATCCCTCCCCAGCGCCTTTGAATCGATATCCTGTCTTATCAGTTCGGTTGATTCTTCTTCCATATCTATTATAAAATCTTCCGGGCTTCTCAGGGATTTGAGATCAAGTTTAATAGTTTTTTCCTTGAGTGGACAGCCCTTGCATACATTTTTCTGACCATCTTCTTCAGAGTCATACCATCTCTCCTTCAGAGGGCATAATTTATTTTTACCGAACATATACAAAGTTGGGATGTTAAAATATTTCTCATTATCCTCATAAAGCCTTGTAAATTCATTATGTGTTCTGGTGAGGTAGATTAATTTTTTGCCTGTAAGAAATGCAAGATAAAGTATAAAACTGGTTTTTCCTGATCCTGTCGGTGCTTCAACTGCAATCTTATTTTTTTCCTCAAGGTTTTCAGATACAGTGGTTATCAGAGCATCCTGCCATTCCCTTGGGGTAAACTTTTCCATTCTTATATATTTCTAAATTGTATAATTAGATATTCATTAGTATGTTGATGAACGTGGGTATAATAGTTGCCAGAATTAATAGACCATCGGGTACAAAATTGCCCTATAAAAAATTTAAACAGTAAAATAAATATATATCACTGACATTACTGATTTTAAAGTGGTTGCACGGATAATAGATGGTTTATAGGCTATGTTTTTTCAAATCTTGCTGCGGGACTTACCACCCCTCTGATTCCGTTATTCGTAGTATTTTATCTTAAAAGCAACGTGGAGTATGTCGGTCTTGTATCTGCAATTTCATCAATGGCCTCTGTACCTGCCCTGATTATTTGGGGAAATTTATCTGATAAGATCAAGAGAAGAAAAATTTTCATAGTCATAGGGTTCATGGGATCATTTCTCTCACTGTTGCTGGTTCTATTTGTCCATGATATGCCATCTTATATATCAATGCTTATAATGTTTCAGGTCCTTGCAATGGCCAGTGTACCGGTTTCTACACTGCTTATACTGGAGAACTCCGAACAATCCACATGGTCCAAGGTGATGGGAAAATTCAACAGCTACAGTGCTATTGGTACCGTAATAGGACTGGGAATAGGAGTGCTTATCCTTACGTTTTTTGGCGGGATAGGCGATATGCTTATACCGTACCTTTATGTTATAGCGGCCTGGTTTTACCTTATTGCAGGTATAATTTCTATTATGGTATTGAAAGAGCCTAAAAATGAGATAAAAAGAGAGAGAATAGGATATCTTTTTGCCATTCATATAATAGAAAGAGTGCGGTATTTTCCAACACATCTGGTACATATTCCTGGAAAAGAAAATAAGATCAGAATACCAGGTCATCTGAAAATCTATTTGATTACTACTTTAATTTTAATGATGGGATTTCAATTATTCTTCATTCCATATCCGGTATTTGTTATCAAAAAAATGAATGCAAGTGAGAATGATATATACATCATGTACCTTCTTAACAGCCTATTCTCAGCAGCTACATTCATACCGGCAGGAAAATATATCAATTACATAGGTTCAAACAGGATGCTTTCAATATCAACAGCTATAAGGGTTATCCTGTTTCTTTCCATGGGTGTTCTATCGTTCTTCGTATTCGATACTGTTGGATATCTTCTATTCTTTATACTTATGTACGGTGTTTTCGGAGGAATATGGAGTTTCATAGGGATCAGTGAGGTAACCAGTATCTCGAACATGGCAACGACGGCTATAAGGGGCAAGGTAATAGGGTATTATAATTCATTGAATGGTGTTGGACAGATAATAGGTGCTGGACTTTCTGGATTTATTGCATATGATATAAGCTATTCATTTGATTTCATACTTTCTGCCATAATTGTCCTTACCGGGCTTATGATTATTATTTATTCAAAACCGCCAGATATAAAATATTCCAGAAAAACCATAAACGTTCAGTCCTGAATTCTTTTAATAAGAAGATGAAACAGATTTCTGAATCCATCATGCCATGTCTTCATCTTCGGTTTTCCTATTCGGATTCCGTATTTTACAGGAATTTCTATAAGTCTCCCCAATCTTACAGCGTCTATCTTTATATCTTCTGAAAATGACATGCCGTTACTGAGGTTTTTCATGTCTTTATATAGTTTCCTATAAAAAATCCACATTCCACTCTGTGAATCGTTTAAATTTATTTTGAAG
>JAKADL010000110.1 GCA_021820565.1 Thermoplasmata archaeon | reverse complement strand
AGAGTGTGGCAAGAAACGGGATAATAGAGCCAACAGAGGCACAGAAACTTGCAATTCCCGAAATACTTTCAGGGGAAAACGTACTTTTGATATCCCCAACAGGTTCAGGAAAAACTGAAGCCGCTGTACTACCGATTTTAAATAGGATTTACATAGACAGGCCAGAAGCCATAGCCCTCCTTTACATTACCCCTCTCAGAGCTCTTAACAGAGATATGCTATCAAGGCTTTTTGATTACTGTAACACACTTGGTATGCGTGTACAGGTGAGGCACAGTGATATAACCCAGGCACAGAAAAATGAAATATCAAAAAATCCAGCTCAGATACTTATTACAACACCCGAATCCATACAGCTTTTAATGATGGGCAAACGCCTCCGTGAACATATAAAGAATATAAAATATGTTATAGTCGATGAGGTCCATGAGATGGCACAGAACGAACGTGGTTCACAGTTTGCCATAGCCATGGAGCGTTTAAAGGTGCTTGCAGGAAATTTCCAGGTTATAGGTCTCTCTGCCACTGCAAGAAATGAAAATGAGCTGGCACTTTTTATCTCGCCATCAAAGAAATGCAAAATACTGAAACCTGTCATAGACAAAAAAATGGATATCAAGGTAATAATGCCTGAAAAGAGCGATGAGGAAACAGCTGAAATAATGGCATGTGACCCACAGTACGCCGGATCCATAATGAAGATTCACTCCATAGTTGAAGAAAATACCGGTACCATAGTATTTGTAAATAGAAGGTATGTTGCAGAGGACATCTCATTCAGGATGAAACTATGGCTGAAAAATCCAGATATAGAAGTCCATCACGGATCACTGTCAAAGGAAACAAGGGAAACAGCTGAATCGGATTTTAAGGAAAACAGGGTTAAGGCACTTATATGCACATCTTCACTGGAGCTGGGTATTGATGTGGGTTCTGCCGATATGGTAGTGCAGTTCAACTCGCCCAGGCAGATTAACAAGATGATACAGCGTATAGGCCGTGCCGGTCATTCACTGGAAAAAATTTCACATGGTACAGTGATCTGCAATGATGTCATAGAACTGGAGGAGGCAAAGGCAATCGTGGGCAATATAAAATCCGGTGAGCTGGAAAACATCATGATCAGAAAAAATTCTTTATCCACTGTTGCCAATCAGGTTATGCTGGAGTTGAATTTTTCCAGGAAAATGGATTACAACTATTTTTATCGGGTTATTACAGGTGCGTATCCGTTTAGGGATTTAAAATTTGAGGATTATTATTCTGTTCTGGAATTACTATCAAAGACCAGAAAAATTATTATCGATGGAAATTTTGCAATAAGAAGATATCCTGTTCTGAAGTACTTTATAGAGAACATATCAATGATAGCAGGAGAGAAAAACTATCGTGTTATTGACGTAATAAACAAGCAGTTCATAGGAACTCTGGATGAAAAATATGTAATAAACGAGATTTCTCCGGGTTCATATTTTGTGATGAAAGGAAATACTTGGAGAACAATCAGAATAGACGAGGATAAGATATACGTTGAGCCTTTTGCAACAGCTGCAATAGCTCCGCACTGGACCGGGGAGGAAATTCCAGTACTCTATGAAGCGGCATCCCGTGTATCCTCCGATCGTAAGAAAAAAATAATCCCTGATTTTGTAAACGAAAACGGAAGGGCAGCACTTGCTGAATGGTATAAAAATGACATGGCCACCCTTGATAGAATCATAGTGGAGGCTCATAATTCTGAAATAGTCATACAGATTCTGCTGGGAAGCCTTGGAAACTTCACACTTGCCCAGATTCTCTCAGGGCTTCTCACATCCATTACAGGAGAGAGTGTGGAAATGGATTATTCTCCATACCATATTTATATGCGTGTTTCCAGGAATATTTCAGCGGGCGATATAAAGAACCTGATCATGAATATTGACAGGAATAACCTGGACGGCTATGTAAAATCATCTGCCAGAAGATCCAGATTTTTCAACAATGTATTTCTCTATGAGGCAAGGAAATTTGGCATTATCACAAACGAGGCCGATATAACAAGAATACGTTTCGAAAAGATAGTGGATTCATATTATAATACAGTTGTTTATGAGGATTCATTAAGAAAATTAATATTCGATTACATGGATATAGAAGTGCTTAAAGAATATCTGGAAAATTTGAAGGATTCAAATTTTATACTCAAGGATAAAATATCGGAATCATCAAATATATTCCTTTCACATTATTCAGAAAGAATTATGCCTTTGAAGCCCACAAAGACTATTCTGGAATCAATAAAAAAGAGATTGATGAATGAGGAAGTAATTCTTTACTGTACCTCATGTGGAAATAAGCGAACCAGAAAAATAAAGGATATAACAGATATACAGTGCCCGGTATGCCATTCCAGGCTTGTTGCTTCCATATCCAAATTTGATGAGGAATCACTATCCAAAAAAATAGATGAAAAAACACGGAAGAGGCTTATTAAAAATGCACATCTTGTGAGGGAACATGGTATAACGGCAATAATGGTTATGGCGGCAAGGGGAGTCGGCCCTGAGGTAGCATCCAGGATACTGGAGGTATCATACCTTCATGAAGAAGACCTCATAAAAAGGCTTCTCATTGCTGAAACGGATTTTGCCAAAAACAGGCAGTACTGGTAATTATTTATATATAATAGACTATTTATTTATATCATATAATATAATTAGAGCTAATATAGTAAACTATATATAGAAGTTTATTTTTACTTACTTGATAATCATGATTGGTGGTCAACCCATATTTATCCTGAAAGAAGGAACTAAAAGAGAGAGTGGAAAGGATGCAATGTTCGAGAATATAGATGCTGCAAAGGCAATCGCAACATCTATTAGATCAACACTCGGTCCGAGGGGAATGGACAAGATGCTTGTGGACTCCCTTGGAGATATAGTCATAACAAATGACGGGGTTACAATACTTAAGGAGATGGATGTCGAGCATCCTGCTGCAAAAATGATGGTTGAGGTTTCCAAAACACAGGACAGTTATGTCGGCGATGGAACCACAACAGCAGTAATTATAGCAGGGGCATTGCTTGACCAGGCTCAGGGACTAATAAAGCAGAACGTACATCCTACGGTAATAACCGAGGGATATAAAACTGCAGCTGCGCAGGCAAGCAGGGTTCTGGATGAAATATCAAAGCCTGTATCAATCAATGACAAAGATATATTGATAAAAATGGCTAAAACCTCACTGAATAGCAAGAGTGCATCGGTTGAAAAGGAACTTCTGGGAGAAATTTCATACAATGCAATAAAAAACATTGCCGAGGAAAGAGATGGTAAATACCTTGTTGATTTCGATAATCTTCAGATTATAAAGAAAAACAGTGGGGAAATAGATCAAACTGAATTGATTGATGGAATAATACTTGATAAGGAAAAGGTACATCCCAATATGCCAAAGGTTGTAAAAAATGCAAAGATCGCATTGCTGGATGTAGCACTGGAAATAAAGAAACCGGAATTTGATACCAACCTCCAGATCAGTGACCCATCTATGATACAGAAATTCCTTGGGCAGGAAGAAGATGTTCTCAAGGAAATGGTTGACAAAATAAAAGCAACAGGAGCCAATGTCGTCATAACCCAGAAGGGAATAGATGACATGGCCCAGCACTACCTTGCAAAGGCAGGAATGTACGCGGTAAGAAGGGTCAAGAAAAGCGATGTTGATAAACTTGCAAAGGCAACTGGCGCAGCCATAGTATCATCACTGGAAGAAATAACAGCATCAGACCTCGGAATAGCCGCAACAGTAGAGGAAAGAAAGGTAAGCGATGATTACATGACCTTTGTTACCGGAAGCAAGAATCCGAAGGCAATCAGCCTGTTGATCAGGGCAGGAACAGACCATGTCGCAGATGAAATAGAGAGATCACTTACTGACTCACTTCACGTTGTTGCAGCAGCAGTAGAAGATGGTGCTTATGTAACAGGCGGCGGATCGGCAGCAGAGGAAATTGCATTCAACCTGAGAAACTACGCCTCCAAGGTAGGTGGAAGGCAGCAGCTTGCCATAGAAAAGTTTGCTGATGCCATGGAAGAAATTCCAAGAGCACTTTCAGAAAATGCAGGACTTGATCCAATAGATATTCTTATAAAAATAAGGAGCGAGCACGCCAATGGAAAGAAAACATTCGGTATAAATGTCTTTTCAGGAAATGTGGAAGACATGGAAAAAACCGGTGTTATAGAACCCATAAGGGTAGGCAAGCAGGCTGTCGAAGCCGCAACCGAAGCAGCAGTAATGATACTGAGGATCGACGATGTTATAGCAACAAGATCATCCAAGGGTGGTTCACCGGGCGGCATGCCTCCAGGTGGAGATTACTGAAAAAGTAATTTCAATCTTTTATGTTTTTTATACAGCATTTTATTTTTCAGTACACTTATTTTTACCATACTTTTTAAAATTATAATATAGATATTTATATTCCAGGGTAATATAATTTTATGAGATATGGTTTTCATCTTGTTATAAGAGAAGAAATGATGGATGAGTATATTAAAAGGCATAAAAATGTATGG
>JAKADL010000109.1 GCA_021820565.1 Thermoplasmata archaeon | reverse complement strand
CGGCAAAAGCAATACAGCCTTATTTCGGTGGTTACAACCTGGAGGATATCCAGTCACCCCGATGCTTTTTCCTGCTGGAAAGCCTCCAGAAATCCATGGAAATACCTGTATGGCACGATGATCAGCTGGGAACCGCGTCCATAATCCTTGCAGGCGCCATCAATGCATTAAAACTGGTAAATAAGAAAAAGGAAGATGCAAAAATTGTTTTCAATGGGGCAGGGGCTGCTAATATTGCTGCAATATACCTTTTTGAAGCAGCAGGTTTCAGGAAAGAAAATATCGTGGCAATAGATTCCAGAGGGATAATAGAGCCGTCAAGGGCAGATATTGATGCTTTGATGTTCAAAAATCCATGGAAGTATAAGATAGCCCTGGAAACTAACGGGGAGAGAGTAAAAGGTGCACCTGAAAATGCATTCAAAGGTGCCGATCTTGTTGTATCTGCATCTGTGTCAATCCCTGGCACCATAAAAAATGAATGGGTCAGCTCGATGAATAGGGATGCAATTATTTTCGCACTGGCTAACCCGTTACCGGAAATATGGCCCGAAGAAGCCAAAAAATCCGGTGCAAGGATAGTTGCAACAGGGAGAGGGGACTTTCCCAATCAGATTAACAATAGTATGGTTTTCCCGGGGGTTTTCAGGGGCGTCCTTGATGCAAGATCAAAGGGGGTAAATTTCCAGATCATGGTAGCAGCCTCCCAGGCAATTGCAGATTTTGTTGAAAATCCCACGGAGGATCATATCGTTCCATCAATGGAAGACTTTGAGCTCTTCCCACGGGTTGCATCTGTTGTTGCGAGAAAATGTGTGGAATCTGGTCTGGCCAGGAAATCTGATTCAACAGAGGGTTTCTACAGGACCGCATCCGATATTATTACAAAAAATAGAAATATATACAACAAGCTATTTGACATGTAGGTGATCGATTTGGTTAACATAAGATTAATGGAAAAAAAGGATATAGATGGAGTAATGGAGCAGCTATTGAGATTAAAGCACCTTAACGAGGAATTTGATCCACTTTTGAAGGTATCAATTGGAAACGAGAAGGAGATATCTGATAAACTGGCCAGAATTATTGAGGATAAAGAAAATCATATCGGCCTGGTGGCCGAGGATGGAAATAGGCTTGTGGGCATGATCATGTCAGATATCATATTCAGAATATATTATGACCCAAAATACGAGGCGAGAATACGTGAATTCTATGTGATACCGGAATACAGGGGAAAGGGTGTTGGTATGCAGCTCCTTGATAGGTTAAGGGAATTGTCTGCAAAGAGGAATATTAAAATGATAACAGCAGAATTCCCATCATTGAACCTTCTTGCATCCAAATTCTATGAAAGCATTGATTTCAAGGAATTAATAAAAATATATTCTAAAATAAATTAAAAAAATTTTATTTTTGGGCAGATATAGCTATGTATTTAAGTATATTCCCTGTTTTGACATAATTGAGTTCTGCATTTGTATTTATAAGGGCCTTGCCTTTTATGGATTTCCCGTTTATGTTTATATTCAGTTCCTTTCCTATGGAGATATCATTGATGCCCTCAATATCCACAGATTCATTACCCTTCAGGTCAGGTAGACTGTCAACCTGTACCGGAATTATACCCATATCCACCAGATTGCTCCTGTGAATCCTTTCAAAACTTTCAGCGATTACAGCTTTCACCCCTAGAAGCGATGTAACCTTGGCGGCCCAGTCCCTGGAACTTCCGGAACCGTACTGTTTCCCTGCAAATATGACCAGAGGCACATTACTTTCCTTATATTTCATAGCAGCATCGTAGAAGCTCATTACCTTTCCATCAGGATAATATACTGTGTCACCTCCTGCATGGTCAACCATTAAATTCCTTATCTTGGGATTTGAGAAACCACCACGAAGCATCACCTCATGGTTTCCACGGCGTGCACCGAATGTATTCATCTCTGTAACTCCCAGTGATGTCAGATACTTTCCTGCAACCGAATCCTTTGTTATGGGACCTGCCGGTGATATATGATCAGTTGTAATCTTATCCCCGAATATGGCAAATATTTTTCCGTTCTTTATGTCCTTCACGGGTTCCATATACATCCATGGTGGCATTTTGATGTATGTTGAATCTTCTTTAAAATCAAATATTGTTCCACCAGTTGATTTCATTGATTCCCAGTTGGAATCACCCTTGAACACATCGCTGTATTCCTTTTTATATGTTTCAGGGTCCATGGCAAGATGGAAATACTCTTTTATTTCCTCTGTGGTAGGCCATATATCCTTTAGATATACCGGTTTGCCATTATCCATGCCTATGGGTTCTTTTGTTAAATCTATATCTATTGTCCCGGCCAGTGCAAAGGCAACGACCAGCATGGGCGAAGCGAGGAATGCACCTGCAATGTATGGATTTATTCTCCCCTCGAAATTCCTGTTCCCGCTGAGAACCGCAAAGGTTTTCACGTTATTCTCAAGTATGTCGGCCTGAACTTCCGGTATAAGTGGTCCTGCATTTCCTATGCATGTAGTGCATCCGTAACCGACCAGCTCAAATCCAATCTTATTGAGGTATTTCATCAAACCTGCTTTTTCAAGATAGTCAGTAACAACTTTAGAACCCGGAGCCAGGCTTGTCTTGATTGTCTGTGCCGGTATGATATTGTGCTCCACCGCCCTTTTTGCCATGAGCCCGGCACCCAGAAGTACGAACGGATCGGAAGTATTCGTACAGCTTGTTATTGCCGATATTACAACAGCACCGTTTTTTACGAGCTTTCCGTCACTTCCACCCTTGATAAGTTCGTCAATTTTTCCCTTTAAATCCTCTATATTCACAAGTTCATCGGGATTTTTGGGGCCCGCTACTGCGCTCTTGATATCCGAGAGATTTATTTCCACTGTTTCGCTGTATTTCTTCGGCCCATTGTAGAATAACCCCTGCTCTTTGAAGTACTTCTCAACGGATTCAGTATCCCTGTTTGTTCCTGAAAGGTATTTCAGTGTTTCACCATCCACCGGGAAGTACCCTATCGTTGCTCCATATTCTGGAGCCATGTTAGATATAGTGGCGCGATCCTGTGCTGTTAATTCGGAAAGGGCGCCGTAGAATTCAACAAATTTCCCCACAACATTTTTGGCACGGAGTGTTTTGGTAATGTATAGAACAACATCTGTGGGAGTCACGCCTGTGGGAATCTTGCCCTTTAAATTTACGCCTACAACCTCCGGGACGTTCATGAAATAGGGTTCATTGAGCATTGAGGCTTCCGCTTCAAGCCCGCCGACTCCCCAGCCCAGTACTCCGATGCCACCGATCATTGTTGTATGGGAATCTGCCCCTATGAGACTCTCCGGGAATATTTCCCCATTTTCCACAACTGCAACAGAGGAGAGATATTCGAGGTTGATCTGATGGACAATCCCGTGGCCGGGGGGCACAATCCTTACGTTCTTGAAGGATTGCTGTGACCATTTCAGGAAATCGTACCTTTCAACGTTCCTAGAAAACTCATCCTTCATATTGATAATAATGGGCTCATCTCCACGGAATGAATCAACTATTATAGAATGGTCTATGACCAGATCTGATTTTGTGGCCGGATTCACATCCTCAGGATTCTTTTTCATCTTCTGATAATATTCACGCATGGCTGCAAGGTCTACTAAAATAGGAACACCGGTGTAATCCTGGAAAACAACCCTGGATGGCTTGAATGCCATTTCTGCACCTGATTTCATATTTGCAATGTTTTCTATTGACCTCTCATCGATATCGACTCCGTCATAATTCCTTAAAACATTTTCCAGCAAAATTTTGAAAGAGTATGGCAGATCATCAACATCATACTTTTTTGCAAGCTGTGCCAGTGGATAATACTTAAGGTCACTGCCCTTTATTTTAATGTTGCTGTGCTGTATATTCATAGTTTGTAAAGCCAAGATAATATTTTAACATTATTATATCGAAATATTTCATTTTAAATATGGGAGTAAATAGAATTAGAACTGCCAGTTATGTAATACTATATAGTGCGGGATAGAAAACTTAAATATACATTGTTATTTACTTAATTATGAAAGATTTAGAATCGATAATACCGATAATCACACCATTTACCAATAACAGGATCGATAAGCAGCTGGCTGTGGAACATGGGAATGATGTCCTGAAAGGTGGCATGAAATATTTATTCCTTGCGGGAACCACCGGAATTGGCCCGTCGATTTCAACACCTGAAAAAATTGAACTACTTGAAGCCTTTTCAAACGTACCGGATCAAATCATATTGCAGGTAGGCTCCCTGAACCTCGAAGACTCTATCAATATGGCCAGGGCAGCTAAAAAGAAAAAAATTCATGCAGTGGGTGCTCTTCCACCATATTATTTTACCGGCATGAAAAGGGAATGGCTTGTCAGGTATTATGTAAAAATCTCTACTGAATATCCAACATTAATATATAATTATCCCGATACAACCGGTTATAATATTACATATGATATTATAAATGATATAAAAAAGGAAGGCGGGAATGTTATAGGAATCAAGGAAACCACTTTTAATATGGATGATATCTTAA
>JAKADL010000108.1 GCA_021820565.1 Thermoplasmata archaeon | reverse complement strand
TTCGATATCAAGTATTTTTTTGGAATCGAACCTTATATATTTATAAAATCCAATATTTTTCAATTGCCCAGAAATTTTAATAGAATTTATATGCATATTATAACTATAAAATAGAAATAAAATTATTATAATTTATCATATATGAATACATATATTAAACTTTTAATAAATGAAGTGATAGTTTTAAATGCCCTCTTTTCCCTCATTGATCGTTTCAAGTTTCTGTCCTATCGCATTTGGAAGAACAAATATCAAAACTATCGCTGCTATTACCATTGGAACCTGATACACGATCCATGCATTTAATCCACCAATAACTGATACTAATGGGAATAAAAGCAATAGAGATATAACGGCACCTAAATGGCCCAATCCATCTTGAAGCGAAAAGGCAGTGGCTCTAGCATTAGAAGGCACATTTTCACTCCCGTTAAGATAATTTAATTGATTGCTCCATCCTACACCAATAAAGTTAGTTAAAAGCATTCCACCAAACATCAATGGTATGTTTATATGTATTGAACCGTAAATCATTATAATAACGCCTAGAAGCATTCCAGCTCCGTTACTAAATGTTACAAGTTTTGCACGATGTACTTTTTCAAGAACCAGTCTTAAGGCTATAGCACCGACAAATGTTGCGACACCAGCTATACCGAATAGTGCTATGACAGTGGCTTGATTGGCAGTAGAGTATAGTAAAATACTTTTTGTATAGGTTGTGAATAAAGATAGATATGGGTATTCTCCCCAATAGAAAAAGAATATTGTTATTAATACCAATAATATTCTTTTTCGATATGTTTTATCTTTGAAAACTAGGAATGGATTGCTATTATCATAAACGAATTTCACTGGTTTTGGATCCGGTAATTTATTTACCTTGGCACGCTTCATTGCCACCGTCTCCATATTTGCTACGACCGTTTCAACTTTATCAAATCTTCTTTTTACACATAAAAATCTGACCGATTCTGGCATCTCTGCCCTTATAATCAAGACAATCACGGCCAAGGTTCCACCGATAACAAATATTATTCTCCATCCTATGACTGGTATATGAAGTACTATTTGGGATGCAAGTAATGGTCCAAGACCAAGACCAGCCCATCCTGCGATATAAACCATGTTAACATAATGCCCACGGTTGAGACTCGGAACCATCTCGACGAGATAGGTCATTACAAGTATCAGATCGCCACCTATACCCATCCCCGTTATGAACCTGAAACTAACAAGCATAGGATAGTTTATAGCAAATGCATTGCCAAAACTACCGATTGATGTTAAAGTGGCAGTTAGTAACAATGCAGGTTTTCTGCCTATTCTGTCTGCAAGATATGATAAACCTATGGCACCTGGTATATATCCAAGAAGACCCATAGAAGCGATAAATGATGCCTGTGAAGAAGTTAAAAACACTCCATTGAATGAAACATATGGTAATGCAAGGCCAACATCAATAACATCATATAGCGCAATAAAATATCCAAATGATAAGGCCAATATTATCACAAGTTTTAATCCCTGCTTTGGTAATCTATCAACCCTAGCAACATACATAGAACTTTTTCCTTCATCACTATCCATTTCAGCATTCATCGGTTCTAACCTCCATTACAATGCTCTTATGCTCAAATTTTCTAGCATTCATAAAAATATAAAGAGTTATCATATTTTAATATTACTATTAAGACTTATATTCACCACTATAATTCTCCAAAATAAAGATATGGTACATAGTTTAATTTATTTAAATAAACCACTAAAATTAAATATTTAAATCTTCTTATGTGTTATTCCATTTACAGGATAAATTCATTTCCGATTGTGTGGAGATTCCTGTATTGATTCTTATTAATTACCTGATAAATGAACTTTTCATGATAACAATTGTCAGAAATTATGGATTAGGTGGTGTTCAATTACAAAGGAAACCCATAGAGTAAAGTTTCAATATCAAAAACCGCTAGGTAATGTACTATGCGAGAGAATAACATGCATATATAATTAGCGAAATGTTAATATAAAGAAAAGTAAATAGGTCTATATGTACAGTGATAATGAACTGTTTAAAAAAATCAATCATATAGAATTTTATGTGAACAGCGCAAAAACCTGGTCATACTTTATGCAGAATGGGCTGGGATTGAATATGAAGGCATATTCTGGCCTTGAAACAGGAAACAGGGAAAGTTCATCCTTTCTATTGAACCGTGGTGATATTAATCTTGTTTTTACAAGTTCTCTGAAGGCCAACTCCGATATAAATAGAGCCATAACTGAACACGGTGACGGTGTACGGGATATCTCGCTGGAAGTTGATGATCTGGATTTTACAAAGAAACATCTCGAATCAAAAAATATAAAGGTTTCAGCCATCACGGAAGAAAAGGATGATAATGGCAAAATCAGGAAGGCGGTAACAAAAACTTACGGTGATACGCTGCACACCCTCATCGAAAAGGGCGATTATCGAGGTTTTCTGCCGGGATACCATGACATGGATTCAAATGCTAATGATACAGGCATTTACAAGGTTGATCATGTTGTGGGCAATGTTTACGAGGGAGAGATGGATCAATGGGTTAATTATTATATCAAAAATATGAATTTCAGCCAGCTGATTACTTTTGATGATAAGATGATCCGTACTGATTATTCTGCACTGAGATCTAAAGTTGTCAAGTACAATGATAATATAGTATTTCCCCTGAATGAACCTGCAAAAGGATTGAAAAAATCCCAGATAGAAGAATATCTTGATTTTTATAATTCTCAGGGGGTGCAGCATATCGCCCTGAAGACAGATAATATCATAGATACAGTTTCAAAGCTCAGGGACAATGGAATACAGTTCCTGGAGACTCCTGCATCCTATTATGATAATCTTATCGAACGGGTTGGAGATGTTGATGAGGATATTGACAAACTAAAAAAACTCAATATACTCGTGGATCGTGATGACGACGGATACTTACTCCAGATTTTCACAAAACCGCTGACAGACAGGCCAACTGTATTCTTTGAAATTATAGAAAGAAAAGGTGCAAAATCGTTCGGTGCGGGAAATTTCAAAGCATTGTTTGAATCTATTGAGAGGGAACAGGCTCAGAGAGGAAATCTATGAAAATCTGTTTACTGGAATATTCGGGTAAATATATTTACTGTGTTTACAGCAACGGGAAATATTTCAGCATAGCCTCGCTGCTGGAAATCAGTGAGGCGGAATTAGAAAAAAATTTTTACAGTATGTATAATCATATCACAAATATGAATCTGGATGAAAATGCGGAAATTAAACCTGAAATTATAAAATACGGTGTACCCATCCCTGGGATGCGATCGGTTCGCGACTTTTATTCATTCGAGGATCATGTAAAGAATGCAAGAAAAAACAAGGGGCTGGATATGATTCCGGAATGGTACAAATTCCCGGTCTTTTACTTTTCATGCACACCTAATATATACCCCTCCGGGCAGGATATTAAATATCCAGATAAGAGCAGGGCTTTTGACTATGAAATGGAGGTTGCAGCTGTTATAGGAGATAGAATTCAGGATTGCCACAGTAATTGCATGGATTCAATTTTCGGATTCATAATTATGAATGACTGGAGCCTGCGGGATATACAGAAACAGGAAATGAAGGTCATGCTTGGACCGGCCAAGGGCAAGGACTATGCCACATCCTTCGGGCCATTCCTTGTTACACGGGATGAAATCCTTCGTGATTATGAGAATGGGAAGATCAACATTGAAATGAAAGGTTATGTGAACGGGAAACTTTATTCCCAAAACAATTTAAAAAATATATATTTTAGTTTTGATTCTATGCTGGAAAGGGCTTCTGAATCTGTTCCGTTGCTTCCGGGTGATGTAATAGGAAGCGGCACATTCGGAACAGGGTGCCTGCTTGAACTGGGAAAGTATCCCTGGCTGAAGCCCGGGGATGAGGTCAAATTTGAATCCCCACAGCTGGGGACACTTATAAACAGGGTGGTGTGAATGGTATATTATGTAAAGATGGGAAGGGTACCTGAACAGAGGCATACATATGATGATAAAAATCATATACAGAAGGAGGAACTTTTCGGACTGAATGCGTTTGATGGCCGGTATTCATTACTTTACCATAAGTTTGATCCTGCTGAAATAGAGAGTTCATCAGTAGAATATGAAGAAAAATTAACACCGGTAAATTTGATGGAACACAGGCATCTGCGTACCAGCGAGCTAGGAAAACTGGATAATTTTTACACAGGAAGGCAGGTTCTTTTCTTCAACGATTCTACCAGTACGGGAATCATAGACACCGACGCAAATACTGATGAGTATTTTAGAGACGCACTTTGCGATGAGGTTTTCTTCGTGCATTCAGGTTCCGGAGCAATTCAATCACCATTCGGAATACTCAAATTCAGGGCAGGGGACTTCATATACATACCTAAAGGAACTACATACAGAACTACCATGGATGAAAGGTCATTTTTCTTTTTTACCATATCTACCGACCATATGGAAATTCCAGAGAATTATATGAATGAATATGGCCACTTGAAAGAAGGTATGCCGTATTATTCCAGGGACATACAGATA
>JAKADL010000107.1 GCA_021820565.1 Thermoplasmata archaeon | reverse complement strand
TTCCATAATTAATGGGATTTGGTTCGCTGCCATATCCCAATAATGTTTTTCAAATTAATAAATATGACAATTGTCGAACAATTTAGGAAAGTTTGGACAGGCTATATTGATTTATTTATTAGATTTTGATAGATATGGGTTGGACGGAAGTGTGCTCTGTGGATGAACTGGAAAATGAAGGACATAAAAGTTTTGAAGTGGATGGAAAGAAGATATTGATATCAAAGGTTGATAATAAAATTTATGCTATAGACGGGCTATGCTCCCATATGGGTGGAGACCTCGGCAAGGGAAAAATTGAGAATAATAATGTCATATGTCCGAAACATCATGCGGTTTTCAGCCTTGAAACAGGCCATGTTGAGAAGAATATCAACGGTTTTTTCAAAGCCATGACCAGAAAAGATGCAAAAGACCTTCATGCATATGAAATACGGGAAAATGAAGGAAATCTGGAGATTAATTTATAATGTAATCAGAATAAATATAATCCCTTATAAACATAAATGACCTTTCAGTAACATTTTTATACAATTCTCTATTGTAATACTATGTTTCCAGATAAATTTGAATACTATGCCCCGAAAAGCATAGAAGAAGCTGCAAAATTTTTAGATGGGCATGAAGATGCCAAGGTCCTGGCAGGCGGTCAGAGCTTGATTCCGCTGCTGAAACTGAGATTTACGTCAGTACCGGAGATTGTGGATATAGGCAGGATAAAAGGCCTTGATAGCATAGTATTTCAGGGATCGGCCGTGGAAATAGGGCCCATGGTCAGAACATCTGAAATAGGGGAAAACTCATCCATAAGAAAAAAGTTTCCAGTATTGAGTGAGGCTGCCGGGCACATTGCCGACCCGCTCGTGAGAAATATGGGGACAATCGGCGGGGATATATGTCACGGTGATCCAGCAAATGACTTTCCAGCGGTAATGCTTGCACTGGATGCTGAATTTGAAATCAGCTCTTCCAGGGGGAAAAGGACAGTAAAAGCTGAAGATTTCTTTGTTGATACCTTTGCCACAGCACTTGAGCCCGGGGAAATTCTTACCGGAATTAAAATCCAGGATACCGGTTCTTCCGGAAGATACATGAAATATAAAAAGTATGCAGGGGACTTTTCAATCCTTGGCATTGCAGTAAACCTGCTGATGGATGGCAAAAAGGTTAAAAAAGCCGGAATAGGTCTTACAAATTGTGGTGCCACAGCGATCAAGGCAAAGGATGCAGAGAAGTTTATGAATGGAAAAGATCTCAGCGATGAAAACATCGAAAAAGCTGCGGAATTAATAGTGAAAGCATGCGATTTCATGGATGACGACAATGGTAGCGTTAAATTCAAGGAGAAATTGCTGAAAAATCTATTTGTAAAAGCAGTAAAAGGAATAGGAGGTGTACCGAAATGATGGTAACTGTAAAGATAAATGGAAAGGAATATAGTAAAGATGTTGAGCCCAGGACACTTCTGGCCACCTTTATCAGGGATGATATTGGATTGACCGGAACACACATCGGATGCGATACAACCAACTGTGGTGCATGTACCGTATTGATGGACGGAAGAGCAGTAAAATCCTGTACGGTGCTTGCTGCCCAGGCTGACGGGCATGAACTGGAAACTATAGAGAATGAAGCAGATAAGGAACTCAGCATGGTCAAGGAGAGCTTTATTGAGGAAAATGGATTGCAGTGTGGATTCTGCACTCCAGGCATGATCATGACCAGTCTTTACATGCTTAGAAAAAATAAAAACCCCAGTGAGGATTATATTAAAAACAGCCTTGCAGGAAATCTGTGCAGGTGTACCGGCTACGTATCAATCATCAACTCCATAAAAAATGCCAATGAGAAAATCAACGGTAAAAAGGCGGTGGTTAAATGACATATCTTGATAGATTTGCCAACGGAAAGGGAAGATACCTTGATGATATAAAACTGGATAACATGCTTTACATGTCCCTGGTCAGAAGCCCATATGCAAGGGCAAAGATCAAAAGTGTGGAAGGTGGCATGACCTCCAGAGATCTGAAGGCATATTATGCTGTGGTAGAAGGCGATCATAGAGAGCCTGTACTTGCTATAGACGAGGTAAATTATCAGGGCCAGGCGGTTGCTGCCGTCTTCGGAAAAAACAGATACGAGGCCGAGGACCTGCTCTCCACCGTGAATGTAGATTATGAGCCTCTTGAAGCAATTCATAGCATCGATGATGCAAAGAAAAAGGCACCTATATATGCTGACAGGAAGGACAATATACTTTCTACCGAGGATGTGGGAGTAAAATTCAATGAAAGTGATATAGATTATGATATAAAGGTCACGGATACAATTTTACTGGACAGGGTATCTGCAAATCCCATGGAAACAAGGGGAATAGTTGCGGATTACAGGGATGGGATACTCAATGTATATCTACCATCCCAGTCTATTGTCCGTTCCAAATCAGGAATAGTAAAATCCCTGGGGCTTCCTCCCGAGAAGGTAAGGGTTTTTCTGATTGATAATGGTGGTGCATTCGGTGTAAAGGCTTTATTCTACCCTGAGTACATTATTGCATGCTATGCTTCCATGAAGTATGGAAAACCTGTCAAATGGCAGGAAACCAGAACAGAACATCTGCAGGCTTGCCACGCCGGAAGAGGTGTTGAAGGCACTTTAACACTCTACGCAAAGAAGGATGGAACAGTTACAGGGCTTGACGGCGAGGTACTCCTGGACAACGGGCCATATCTCGTCGATGCCGCAGCGGTCGATCTCGGAAATGTAATACACGAGGTAACCGGGCCATACCACATAGAAAAGGCACATCTCACAGGAAAGTATGTACTTACCAATAAGGCGCCGAATGGATACTACCGTGGTGCCGGAAAACCTGAAGCATCCATACTAATGGAAAGAATGATGGATTTACTTGCAGATAAGCTGAACATGGATATAGCCGACATAAGACTGAAAAACGCGCTGGAAACGCCGTTCAAATCACCACTGGGGCTTGAAATGAGATATCCTACAAAGCCTTTTCTTGAGGATGCACTGAAATACTTCAATTACAGGGAGCTTTCCAAAAAGGAGCACGTTGGCATATCGCTGTTTATACTGGATGAGGACACCGCTCCGGGAGAAAGTGCAAGAATCATTGTTAAGGATGGGAAGGTTCATACATACCTCGGTGGAAATGTATCGGGCCAGGGCCATGAGATGTTTGTAAAAAGCATACTCAGCGATGAACTGGACATTGAACAGGATTCCATATCACTGGAATTGCAGGATACGGAAACCCTTTCCACCGGTGTTGGAACATGGGGTTCGAAATCAGCCATGACTCACGGTTCTGTACTGATGCAGGCTGCAGAGGAGTTGAAGAAACAGATCGAGGAAAAATACGGTAAATACTCCCCTGAAATACTTTTATCCCACGACTTTGACCAGACATCCTTCTATAAATTCGATTACAACGATAACCAGGTAAACTTCAATATAGTTACGTCCAGAATAAATGAAATGGGGGACTTTGAGGAGCTCAAAATAGGAGCGTATTACGATCTGGGAAAGGTCTTGAATATGGCAAATGTATTGGGTCAGACTGAGGGTGGTGCCCTTCAGGCAATAGGTGAGGTGCTTTCAGAAACACTGAGATACTCTGAGGAAGGGCAGCTGATGACTACCAGCATCACCGATTCAGGAGTGCTAACAGCAGACCACACGCCCGAGTTCGATATCAAAATAGTAGAAAATCCCTCGGTAATGAAGGATAGGGCCAAAGGCCTGGGGGAATCCCCAATGATCGGCATACCGGAAGGACTTGCAAGGTCACTTGAAACCCAGATACACAAAAGAATAAACACAATGCCAATAACAAGGGAATTTCTATTCGATAGTTTATAATTTTTATTTTTTTCATTATTTCAGTATATTTATCGTTTCTATTTTTCATGGAGATTGTCATGGCTATGCCAATTTTCCGGCATTACCTACCGTCTAGGAATAATTAGCAGTTGCAGGTTCAAATATTGGAGGCATAAACTACATTTCTCATAAATGTTAAATATAAATATGAATTATCTTACAGATTATCGGCAATGATAAACAAAAATCAATTTAAAGTAGAAGAGGAATTACCTTTTCTTGATGACATTGTTTCAGAATGGTTCAATAACAAATACAGTGATTTGAGCGAACCCCAGAAAAAGGCAATTCCCTTAATACACAGCAAAAAAAATGTACTGGTATCCTCTCCGACCGGCACGGGTAAAACACTCACAGGTTTCCTTTCAATTATCAATGAACTTTTCCAGAAGGCAAGAAAAGGTGAACTGGAGGATAAAATATACTGTGTTTATATATCGCCATTGAAGGCACTGGCCAATGATATAAACAAAAATTTGAATGAGCCACTCAATGAAATATACGAACTGGCAAGGCAGAGGGGACTTAAAATTCCGGAAATAAAGGTGGCAGTCAGATCCGGGGACACTGCCCAGAATGAAAGAAACAAAATGCTGAAGAAGCCACCGCACATAATTATTACAACCCCGGAATCATTTTCCCTGGCCATAACAGCGACAAAGTTCAAGGAAAAATTTACCGGAGTTGAATATGTAAT
>JAKADL010000106.1 GCA_021820565.1 Thermoplasmata archaeon | reverse complement strand
TTATACTGGGAATTGGAGTCGGTGCCGATTACGTTATGTCACCGATGATAATGGGCGAGCATTCAAACGCTAAGGATAGGGGAAAAACTATAGGGTTCGGATTCGGCATGATGTGGGGATTCGGTGCTATACTTGCAGCCTTCACATACATGATTTTCGGTCCTGTACTTGGCGTTTCCGATGCGATACTGTGGAGAGTTGTTCTTGCTGTAGGTGCCATACCGGCACTGGCAGTGGTGTATCTCAGGAGAAAAATGCCGGAAACCCCCAGATTTATAGCAAGAATAGCAGGAGATAAGAAGAGTTTTGAGGATGAAGTAGAATATGTAGCCCATAAAAGTGTAAGAATACAGGGGGATATACAGGATAAGCATAATTTCAAGTACTACTTCCATAAATACAGAAGAGAGTATATTGCTGCGATGGTTCTCTGGTTTTTCTATGACCAGGTTGCATATGCAGGCATACTATTCGGACCTACACTTATTGCGTCCAAAATGGGGCTTTCACCTGATGCATGGACATATCTGATGGAGGTTTTCACCATAGTAGGAGGCATTGTTATGCTTGCACTTATCGACAGGAAGGGCAGAAAACTGCTTCAGGTTGTTGGATTCGTGGGAATGGGAGCTTTCCTTCTCATATTCGATGGGATCAGTCATGTAGGAATTGTTGCAGCACTTCCCATAGTAGGAATGCTGGTGTATGGAACGGGAATGCAATTTTTCAACCAGGCAGGGCCCGGGTCCATAACCGCCTCCGGAATGTACGGAGTTGAACTTGCACCCACAAAAATAAGATCACAGATACAGTCATATACCGTGGCAGCAGGCAGGACCGGTGCATCACTCTCATCCTTCGTATTTCCGGCTCTATTCATTATACTGGGTGAATCCTTTGCATTTTATTATCTTGGAGGTCTTGCAATAGCTGCAGCTATTGTTACTCTCATATTCATACCTGAAACAAAGGGTTCGCTGGAAAAGGCAGCCGGTGAGATGGGAGAAATGGACAATATCAGTGTTGCAGGCAAGAAATAATTTTTCGATATTTTATACCCTTCCATGACTTTCTTTATTTTTTATTGCAGTGGCTATTAAATGTGCCATTCTAACAGGTTCAGGGATATTGCCTGTATAGGTAGTTTTTTTTATAAGTGCTACTGCATCATTCAACGATATGCCAGCCCTGTTTATATACAGGGTTTTATCTCCGTAGTTTATTTCATCCACAGATGTTTTTTTTATTATTTTTATTCTTTCTTCTCCATCCTTAAAATGAAGTGAAAGTGCACTGAAAATAGATTCCATGGAAGGTTTCTTTCTTGTTATGGCGATTACTGGTATGCCCGTGGCCTCGTTAATTTCTGTGATATCCAGAATATTGAATCCGGCAAATGTAATACCGTTTGACATTATAAAATCAATATCATCCTTAAATCTGCCCTTGATCATTGACATAACAGTTTCCGTACAATCCATTCCGTCCACTTTAATGTCCCTTACAGAAATTCCTTCAACATATGAATCCAGTCGCATAATAACCCCGACAATAACAGTGGTTGTGTCCCTGAACTTTTGAAATGGACCATCATCCAGGCCAAGTACCCGGAGCCCGGATTTCATATGCTTATCTTGCTTTTCAGTGATGCTGCTATTTCTTCTGAAACCGTTATATTGCTGTATTTTGTTTCTATTGTGTCTGTAACTGCGAGCTCGTTTACATATTTTTCTATTTTTTCGTTGCTGTCATTGGCAAATACCCCGTGTATTGCACATGCATATATGTTTTTAGCACCGCTCTGCCTGATCAGTTTTGATGCTTTCATTATTGTTCCGCCCGTAGAAATTATATCATCAAGCAATAGAACATTTTTATTCATGTAATCTTCATCGGGAAGGACCATCTTGACAGTTGTTGAATCTATCCTTTTTTTATCTATGTAATATGCCGGAATTCCGAGCTTATCACCCATTATTTTTGCACGTTCATAACCACCATCGTCCGGAGACATTACAATATCTATGCCTTTATTTTTGAAATAATTGTGAACAGGATCTATAATTTTAATATCAGTAAACGGCACATCAGAATAATCGAGTGTCTGCTCATCATGGAGTTCAACTGTAATAATTCTATCTGCATACTGGTTTACCGCCTTCGTGAATACCTTGGATGAGATGGGCTCTCCATTGTTATATCTCATATGCTGCCTTGCGTAACCAAAAAATGGTATAATAGCGGTTATGCTTTTCGGCTCTTCCTCCTTTATGGCATCCAGAAGCAGGAGGTATTCGATGATGTCCGAATCACTTCTTGTGTTGCCAACGAGAAGCACATCTTCACCTGCAACATCATCAATTATTTTGAGGTACATTTCATTATCTGGAAATCTCTTTCTGACAACGCCGGAAACATTACAGGAAAAAATATTTGCCAGTTTCCTTGACACGTTGTAAGCGGTGGACGAGGGGACAATATACATTTTTATATCTATACTTTATCATTAACTTTTAAAAAAGGTTTTTGTTTATTTAAAATTTAATATCGTTTTTTGCTTTTGCCACATCATATTATTTGTATTCGATCAAGATCCTTCCCAGTACTTTTCTGTCCAGCATATCCTTGTATCCTTCATTTATTGATTCAAGTTTTATTTTTGCCCCTATTTCCGGATGTATTTTCGATTGTAACATATCGAGCCCCATTTTCAGATCGTCCCGTGTTGAGCTTATACTTCCCTTTATGGTGTTTCCCTTTAATATGATCAATCCCAGCGGTAATTCCACTGGCTCCGGTTTAAGATTGCCTATTACCACCATTCTGCCACCAGTTCTGAGGCTTCTCAAACTCTTTGAAAACGTAGCTATGCCTACGTCCTCAATAACTATATCGGCACCGCCCCCGGTAATGTCCTTAACATCTTTGCTGTAATCTTTTTCAGGGCTGACTATATGCTCTGCGCCCAGCCGGTACAGTTCTTCCTCTTTCCATTTTGATCCGGATTCGGCAATAGGATGACCCCCGAGTGCTTTAACCATCTGAATTGCGTGAACACCCACACCGCCGCCTGCACCTGTAATCAGAACATAGTCACCTTTATTTATTTTCCCCATTTTGGCTATGGCATGATACAGCATTCCGATAACACATGCGGCTATGGGTACTGCTTCCTCTGGAACTTCTGATGGAACCTTTACAAGTGATCGCTCGCTGACATTTACATAACGTGAATAACCGCCATTTATTTTTTCGCCGTATGCGATCTTATCCGTGCACAGATTTTCATTCCCGGACAGGCAGTATCTGCATTTGCCGCATGGTATGTATATCAGGCTTGAAACACGGTCTCCAACGTGAAAATTTTTAACATTTCTCCCTGCTTTGATAATTTTCCCGCCGATCTCGTGCCCAGGTATTATCGGTAGAGACACCCGCGGGAAAAACCCCTGCTGTGTAAGTATATCCCGGAAACATACGCCGGTATAGGTCTGCTCCACCGTAACCTGATCATCTTCTGGGTCCGGTGGATCGTAGTCACGGAATACAATATCAGAATTCAATTTATCCAGAAATCCGGCTTCCATCAATTAAAATGCATAATGTATATTTAAAAATTATTAATATGAATAAATTGAAAAATAAAATTAATCAGCCTTTTTGGTTTCCTCAACCCTTCTTGGAGAGGCCCCCTTTTTCTGTATTTTGCCCTCCGCACGCATTGCATTTGCTTCCAGTGTTTTATCCTTGGTTTCAAAGGATAATAGATAAAGCACTATTCCACCTATTATAACCATTATTGTATCGTATATGAAAGAATAGAATAACCCTATATATGCATAAAGTGTCAGTGCAGGCAGGGCAAGCCCAAATTCAAATAGCTTTTCCCATCCGACTGCCAGTCCACGGGATTTTGTTGTTGATACCTCTGCAGCAGGTAAATACTGCAGTGTTCCCACCAGGCCGACATTTATGAAAAAGAATAAGCCGAACATGGAGATTACAAGCGGTATGGTCATAGCGTGGTATATATCTGCGATTATCAGCACGGATAATGGTATTGCACCCAGCACAAATCCGAACAACCCCATTAAACGCCTGCCTATCCGGTCTACAACAATCAGTGTAAGTACAACACCGAATGTGCCTACTATATCTATTATCAGTGTTCCTTCCTCTGCAAAGAATGCTGTAGCCCCTAAACTTTCCAGCACCGTACTTGCATAAACACTTACAAGATTCACGGTTAATGCATAGGCTGCACCGATCCAGAATATATATGCTATTGTCCTTTTGTTTTTTGCGTTGAAAAATTCATGTATATTTTCCTTTATGGACTGTGGTTTATCTAATTTTATGGTATCAGGATCAATATCTATGCCTTCCTTATGCAGTTTCTTCAGTATTTTAGGTATGAGATCCTTTCTTCCAGATGCCTTTGCCCACCTGAGCGATGCCGGCATATCGAATCTCAAACCGAACAGGATTATTGCGGGAACAGCGGCTATAAGGAAATCGTATCTCCATGCAAGTAGAACTCCGACATAGTATGTGAATGCCATCCCAATTAAAACGGTTGCAATTGTTCCGAACATGAAAAACAGTTTTTCAGTGGATAAAAGACCGCCTCTCCTCTTAGATGGAGAATACTCAGCCAGAAGAGGGACAGCTGCCGCATAATCCATTCCTATAAATATTCCCAGTGCAAGCCTTGTCAGGAAATATGTT
>JAKADL010000105.1 GCA_021820565.1 Thermoplasmata archaeon | reverse complement strand
ACTATAAGCGTCAAGGTATATATGAAAGCTGTCTATGAGTTTTAGAACATCTGTTCTTGTTGACCTCTTATCATTTATATAATAATTTGATTTATAATCTCCTCCAGAATAACTGATTTCCCTTTTAATGGCATATCGTGTTCCTTCATCTGCAATAACATTTAATGTAACGTAACAGTGTTTCTTGGGCGGGTCAGTTTTATGTATAAAATCCTCGAGTTTATCGACTCTCACCGTCTTATTTGATCTGATACCCAGAACAAATAGCATACTGTCTCCTATGTTGCTCTTTCCTGATCCATTAGGCCCTATAATCACTGTAAACCCCTGATTTACCTTGATAAGTTGCTTATTTCCATAAGATTTGAAATTTTCCATTTCTATAGAGTCAACAATCATTATGTATGACAACGTGCATAACTATATGTATTTTACGTTATATGAATGGGCTTGGTATTAAAGGTAGGTATAAATTATTATTGTTAAATTATATAAATGGAAGTGTATGACAATAAACATTCAGTACATGATATTTTTGTTCTTATTTTTTGCGGGATGATTGGGTGTTTAGCCTGTTTTTAATACTATTACAGGTACCTATCAATGAACAGAAAGTTCAATTTATCCATACAATTTCTGTTTCTTTATAATTTAATGAAATATTATATAATAGTCAATAGTTGATTTATATATCATTCGATTTATTTTATATTATTATAAATATATCCTGGTTTATAATATGTATATGTAGTAATAATTTTCTAAATTTGATAAAATTAAAATATTTGTATGAATTAATTATTTATGGCAAAAGTAGTACTTACTTCAGACAGAGGGACTTTCACAAACTATGGGGGAATCTCCGTGATGGGATATGTAGCATGTATGCCTAATAATGTTGTACCAAAATTTTTGATGGACAAATTCTTTGACCCGCCAGCACAGTATAAAAATGGGGAACCCTTATATGTTCCTTACCCTCTGAGGAAACTCGAGGCTGCACTTGTCAAAAATGGAATAAATGATGTAAAAATAGTTTCCCCTGAAAGACTTGAAGATGAGATTGGCGATGACACAAAAGTTCTCGGAATCAACGTACACGATCCTTACGGGCTGAGCCCTGTCACATTCAAATTAACAATGCTATTCGGCGGTCAGATGAGCTGGACTGCCAGATATTTTCAGGAACTGGAAAAGAGAGTAATAAATATCAAGGAAAAACACGATCTGAAAGTTATTATCGGTGGACCTGCAGCCTGGCAGATTGGACTAAAAAGGCCCGATTATGTTGATACGGTTTTCAATGGTGAGGCTGAACTGGATTTCCCGGTGCTGGTAAAAAAGGCTCTGAATAACGAGCAGCTCCCAAAAGATATAACCGGGAGAATGCCGAAAGTTGAGGATATCCCCGAGATCGTAAAGCCGGGGAGATTCGGAGAGGTGCAGGTTACCAGAGGATGCCCCAGAGGATGTTCATTCTGCTCTATTACCCCGGAAACGTACCGTACAATACCAATGGCCAGCATAAAAAAAGAGATAAAACTCTATATGGACAATGGATACAGAGATATAGAATTGATTACAGATGACATCATGCTTTACGGGCAGAAGAAACTCGGGGTTAATCACGAAGCCCTAGTTGATCTTTTCACAACCACTAGGAACATGGGTGCCAGATATATCACATTTCCACACATATCTGCACCGGCTGTTCTGACATCACCTGATACTGTATATGAAATTTCGGAAATTGCCAGATTGAAGGAATATGGTGCCGAGGCACCTGTTGTTGGGCTTGAAACCGGAAGCACCAAAATAATGCATAAATACATGAATGCAAAACCATTTCCCTGGAAACCAGAGGACTGGAAAGATGTAATTATCAGGGCAACTCCAATAATGAACGAAGCAAGCATATTTCCCTGCTATACAATGACAATTGGCTATCCTGAGGAAACCGATACCGATCTTGACCAGAGCATTGACATGGTTAATTCAATAATTGAAAACAATTTTACTGCATGGGTATTTCCGCTACCGGTTATACCGATGACATCCTCGAGGATAAGCAAGAATCCATTCCCGTACATGGAAAAATTGCCATCCAAATACTGGGAACTACTCTACCTGTCATGGAAATACAATTTTAAAACCACCAGAAAAATCATACCGCATATGGTTGACAGACTCAATCCGGTAACCAGGGGGATACTGAACCTGATGACAGACACCGTATTTAAAAATCTGGATAAGATATTTCTCCAGTTATCTGGAACAACGGGGCAGAAATCCAGGGATTTTGCATCTGTAAACCTGAACACAATTCCCGGATTCTTCAAGACTGTGTACTGGATTACCAGATATGGCATAAAGGACAGAATCAGCACAAGGAAGGAGAAGGACAATGCAGTCGCCAGCCCAGGCACATAATCACTCTAACTTATTTTTCCTGTTCAACTGTATTATTATAAACCCATGATAAATTAATACAGAGAAATAGTATGGATAAAACATTTAAAACATGATGGACTATTATAAATATGAACTACATAGAATCACATTTCGAAAATATGCTTTCAGGTAAAAAAGTTGTTATTGCGAGCTCTGCAAGCATTTCAATATACAGAATCCCGGATTTAATCAGGGATATCAAGCGTGAAGGTGCAACAACTGTTTCTGCAATGAGCAACTCAGCTGTTTCTATGATAGGAAAAACTATAATGGAATGGGCTACGGGAAATCCAGTTGTTACAGAAATAACCGGAAACATAGAGCACATTTCCATGTTTGATAAGGATACAATACTCCTTGTTGCCCCTGCCTCCTATAATACCATAGGCAAGATGGCTAGAGGCATATCGGACAGCATACCATCACTATTTTTTTCCTATGCCCTGGGGCATGGTAACAAAATTGTTGTTGTACCCGCAATGCACAGAGATATGATGGAAAACCCTGTAAATAAGGAAAATATCGAAATTCTCAAAAAACTAGGTGTCCTTGTTGTTGATCCTGAATTTGACGAAACTAAGGCAAAAATAGCAGACAATGATAGAATCATAGACTATCTCTGCCGGGCAGTTTACGGCGATGAATTAACTGGAAAGAAGGTCCTTATAGTGGCAGGGAGAAGTGAACTTCCTATAGACCCTGTAAGGGTGATAACCAACAGGTCTTCTGGATATACTGGGTACTGGATGGTAAGAAATGCCTTCAGGCTCGGGGCTTCAGTTATTACATATGTGGGTAACTCACAGTACAGCATACCATCATATGTAACATATATGGAGAAATACAACCTTAGAGAAATCATAGTAGAAATAAATACTTATATAACAATTGAAAAATATGATTACATATTGATGCCGATGGCACTTATGGATTTTGATACAAAAGAAAATAAAATAAAACTTGATAGTGGCAAGGACCAGAACATCCTGTTAACTCCAAGACCAAAGGTCAGGGATAGAATAAGGGACATGGCTCCCGGAGCACTCCTGGTACTGTTCAATCTTGACAGTGAAAAATCATTTGATAGCAAAAAATTTGAAAAATCTGAACCGGATATGATTGTGCTCAATAGCTTTAATAAATTGCCGTTTGGAGAAACAAATAATGATTATACGATTGTTGCAGGTGATAGAAGGGAGGAATTGAAAAATATGAATAAAGCCGATCTTTCCCTGGAAATTTTCAGGAAATTAAAAGACATGAGAAGAGACTCCGGAGAACCTGGGATTAATTCATTTAAACTTTAATTTTTTTGTAAATAACATTAATCGTACAAAAGCATCCCTGGAATTTAGATTATCCACAGTTGAAGGCAGTTGCAGTAATATAGAAAAAATTAAAATCATATAACTAATTCAATTAGGATGCCTTTCATAATATTTGTGGATTTTGATTATTTTTACGCTCAGGTAGAGGAAATAATGGATCCCTCCATCAAGGATAAACCGGTAGTGGTCTGTGTATACTCCGGTAGAACTGAAAACAGCGGGGCCGTTGCTACTTCTAACTACATAGCAAGGTCTATCGGCATAAAGTCCGGCATGCCACTTCCACAGGCCCTAAAAATTGGTAAAGATCGGGCGGTTTTCATTCCAATCAGGCGGGATTTTTATAAGGCTTTTTCAGACAAAGTCATGAAAACCATCTCTTCCTATTCAGATAAAATGGAAATTGCAAGCATCGACGAGGCATACATAGATGTAACAGACGAATGTGAGAATTTTCATGAGGCTGTGAATCTTGCTGAAGAGATCAAGGAAAAAATATTCCTGGTTCACGGTATGAAAGCATCGGTAGGCGTATCAATAAACAAGGTTATAGCTAAAATTCTCGGCGATATGGCAAAACCAGATGGATTGAAATCTATAGACCCGGAGCATGTTGAGGAGTTTTTAAACGATCTGGAAATTAAAAAAATTCCCGGTATCGGTTCAGTCCTGTCGTCACGATTGAATGATGCTGGAATATACCATATCAAAGATATACTAAAGGCCGATGCGGATAGGATGTTAGAGATTCTGGGAAATGCAAAATATACTTATCTTCTGGATATCGCAGAAAACAGGTACAGCAAACCCGTAGAAGAGCATATAAGAAAGAATTATGGACGGTATATGACACTACACGAAAATACCAGAAATCCTGATATTATAATTCCGGTGCTTAAAAAGGCCGTGGATTCAGCATATGAAAAGGCACCGGGAATACCAGGGGAAATTTCCGTGATGGGCATTATGGAGGACCTTGACATAATTTCCCGGT
>JAKADL010000013.1 GCA_021820565.1 Thermoplasmata archaeon | reverse complement strand
GTCCACCAGCCCTTTTTCACTGGAAGGCACTTCCACAACCTTGAAGCCTGCCATTGCCGCAGAGGCAGGATTTGTTCCGTGTGCCGAGTCCGGTATTATAATTTCATCCCTCTGGCCCAGTTCACCCTTTACCTCAAAGTATTTCCGTACCATTAATATGCCTGTGAATTCTCCATGTGCACCCGCAGATGGCTGGAGTGATGCATAATCCATTCCGGAAATCTGTACCAGTAGCTGCTGTAATTTATACATTACCTCCAGTGTTCCCTGAATCCGCTGTTGTGCTTCCATTGGATGCACGTTCTGAAATTCTGGAAGTGATGCGATATAATCTGCATATTTTGGATTGAATTTCATTGTACATGATCCAAGAGGATACATTCCGAGGTCTACCGAATAGTTCATTTCGGATAATCTTGTAAAATGCCTGGACACGTCAACACTTCTTACATCGGGCAGTTTGAGCTTTTCCCTCTTTATCGAATCGGGATACTGATCTTCTACATCATCCATATAAAAATCATTTCCTGTATTGAACGAATTAAGGAAATCTTCATCGTAATGTGCCTGTCTATACATTTTATTCACCTATTATTTCAGAAAGCTTAAGTATATTACTATCATCTGTTTTTTCAGTAACAGAGAAGAATGCGGAATTTTTATAGCCGGGATAATCAGAAATATCTGAAAGTTTTATGCCACCGGATATGTTGTGAGATGCCAATTTTTCCTGTCCGTCAAAGTAGAATAGGTTGTCAGAAAAATTAGTACCATTGAATACTGTAGATATACCGGCATTTCCCAGTGCCTGCTTCAATCCCTTGCTTTTATTCATTGTAATCAATGCTATTTTTTTCAACCCGTTTGATCCCAGTATGGAAAGATAAGCCAGTGATGCTACCGCCAGGAGAGCCTGATTGGAGCATATGTTGCTCATGGCTTTTGATCTTCTTATGTGCTGTTCTCTGGCCTGAAGTGTCATAACGAATGCTTTTCTGCCGGTGTTGTCCTTTGAAAGACCTATTAACCTCCCGGGGGACCTGTGAACATATTCTTTACGGAAGGAGAATAAACCGAGCAGAGGGCCACCATAGTTCATATGGATACCGAGCTGCTGCCCTTCCGCTACCGCAATATCTGATCCATATTCCCCGGGCGGCTTGATTAGGCCCAGTGAAACAGGATCATAATATGTTATTAACACTGCATCTTTCTTGATTTCCTCAATATGGAATGAATTTTCATCTATGAGCCCGAAAAAATTTGGATTTGCAACTACTATAGACGAGGTACGATCGGATATCTTTGATTTTAAATCTTCCATGTCTATTAATCCATCATTGCCGAACCCGTATTTTATAATTTTTAAATTAAGGCCTAGAATATAATTTTGTATGATGCTTAACTGACTCCTGTAAATATTTTCTGGAACAAGCACCTCATCTTTCCCGTTGATTCTGTATGCCATTCTGACTGCCTCGGCCAGGGAAGTAAAGCCATCGTACATTGAAGAGTTTGTAACATCCATTTCAGTGAGATCAGATATAACACTCTGATATTCAAACAGGGAGTGCAGTATTCCCTGGGAGATTTCCGGCTGATATGGGGTATATGATGTTAAAAATTCATTTCGTCCTATTATTTCATCCACCAGTGGTGGAATAAATCTATCATATATACCATTGCCTAGAAAATTCATTGCAGCGGGCTTATTGTTTCTTCCTGTACGTTCAATTGAATTGATAAGAGAGAATTCGTCCATGGGAGAACCTAGATCAAGTGATACCCTCAAGTTATCCGGTATATCTGCAAATAATGCTTCACTACTGTTGATTTTGAGGTATTGCAATATTTCATCTGTTTCAGTCATGCGGGCAATTATTATTAAAGTATATTTAACATTTTAGTGTGTAGCTTACGCGGGAAATTTTATAGTATTTTGTATTTATTAACGCAGCTTATTTTGTTTATGGAATATCTCCAATAGCCATTTCCATTGATTGACCTTTAATAATTTGAATAAATGATAGATTTAACACACACTCGTTTACAGGCAATGAGATAACTGACATTATTTTCAACCATCTTTATTTATAACTGATTTCCATATCATAATCATGATACCAAAGACTATGTCCACGCAGCATCCGGATAATGCAATGATGCCATCATGGAGCAATGGCAAAAATATAATATCAAATGAGGATGAAATAGAAGAAGCATACATATCATACAAAAAACTGGGAATACAGGAGGTTATGTGGGATGCAGAAGGCAAGGACGTTGATACCCATGTTATAAGAAAGCTATTTGCAAAAAATAGAGATTTTTTTGAGAAAAACATTCTGGGGAAAGATATCTTTTTAACCTATCGTGTCCCAAACCCTCTTATAGAGGGTGCGGAGAGGAAGATACTAAATGAAACCTTGAACAGCATACCCTTAAACTATGATGTTGCAAATAGAGTTTTTAAAAGAAATATAGCACCGGTATTCGAGGTCATTCTTCCTTTCACGACCGATTACAGGAGTATGCTCAATGTTGTAAAATTCTATGAGAAAGGCATTGTAGATACTGAAAATATCAGGCTTTATGATGAGGTATCCATAAAGGATATAACAGGAAAGGTAATGCCTGAAAAGATAAATCTCATCCCTTTAATAGAAGACAAGGATTCCATTTACAGTATTGAGGCCATAATAGGAAAGTACAGTGAAATTATAAAACCACAGAACATGAGAATATTCATAGCGAGATCGGATCCAGCTATGAATTATGGTATGGTTCCTGCTACGCTTTTAGCCAAATATGCGATATCAAGTATGCATAAAATTTCAGAAAAAACAGGACTGGGCATTTATCCTATAATAGGTGCAGGTTCATCGCCATTCAGGGGGAATTTGGGGCCTGATAATATAAGAAGAGCGTTATCAGAATACGATTCTTATTATACATTCTCTGTCCAGTCTGCCTTCAGATATGACTATGATGATATGACGGTTAAAAATGCGATTTCCATGATCAATTCACATCTCCCCGGCACCCCTTATATATTTAGTCAGGAACAGGAAGCTTCCATAAAGGGCATGATAAATCTATATTCCAGCAGATTTCAGACAATAATAGAAGGTCTTTCCAGGTCCATCAATGACGTGGCTGTTTATCTTCCCAAAAGAAGAGCACGAAAATTGCATACCGGTCTTTTCGGGTATTCCAGAAGCACGGGAAGTGCCAGGCTGCCGAGGGCGATAGCATTTGTCGGTGCACTTTATTCCATAGGGATACCTCCGGAGATTCTTGGAATATCAGCCCTTGTAGAATTTCCTGAAAAATACCATATGTTACTTGACGAAACATATAAAAATATGTATTTTGATCTCCGTTCAAGTGCAAGATATTTCAATTATGATTCCCTTAATTTTCTGCATGAAATTTGGAATGTTGAACCAAAAATCATAAACATGATAAGGGAGGATATGAAATACATTGAAAATAATATAGGTGTATCTACCGATAATTCGTATAATGTCCAGAAACATAACATATTTTCCACACTCTTCCTTCTGGCATTTAAAAATAAAAAATTTGATGAAGTTGGAAAATATGCATATGAAATGGCCCTGCTAAGAAAATTTGTAGGGTGATGGATAAAAGCAATCCATAAACCTTTCATGGTAATTTATATTTAAGAATATATAAATAAATTAAGTAAATATATAACGATGATACGTTATCCAAGAGTAGCAGTCGGCGGAATTATTATCAGAGAGGGGAAAATACTTTTAACATTGAGGCGTGACGAACCTGACAGGAATAAATGGGCTATTCCCGGTGGAAAACTGGAATTGAATGAAACACTGGAGGATGGTTTGAAGCGTGAAATCAGGGAAGAGCTGTCAATGGAAGTTGAGGTCATGGAACTGGCAGGTATATCTGAAGTCATCACGGAAAATTTTCATTATATTATACTTGATTATTTATGCAATCCTGCAACATATGATGCAAAGCCAGGTTCTGATGCTCTGGACGCCGCATATTTTGATATGAACAACCTCGATAATTCTGTTAATGAAAGTACAAAAGAATTTCTAACCAGAATGAAAAAATCTGAAAAGCCTGTTCATATAATTAAAAGGGAGGTTTGATATGTAAAAAATTAAAAAATATTATGGGATTGATTTAGAAAGCTTTTTGTGTTCTTTTAAGAGTTTCAGCTATGCCTTTTTCCTGCTCGGAAAATGCACATAACATGGCTTCTATGTCATCATGGCCTTCTGCTTTTGCTGCATTGGCTACGTTTGTGTATTCAGAAACGTGCTGTTCTGTTTCTTCCTTTGCCATATCGGAGATCATTCTCTGCATACCTACCCTGTTAAGAGTTTCAGCTATGCCTTTTTCCTGCTCGGAAAATGCACATAACATGGCTTCTATGTCATCATGGCCTTCTGCTTTTGCTGCATTGGCTACGTTTGTGTATTCAGAAACGTGCTGTTCTGTTTCTTCCTTTGCCATATCATTTACCAGTCCATCTATGCCCTCATATTTCACAAGGGTTGAGAATATTGCATTGAAATGCCCCAGTTCAACATTGGCCTTGTCTTTCAATTCTTTTGCTGTTCTGGAATCACCCATTTTCTCGAAGTAGCTAGCTGCTGCGTTCAGTCTCATATGGTCTTCCGCATTGGCTGTCAAGAGATCTTTAAGACCAGCTTCTGTCTTTTCACCTAATACTGACATTTTAATCACTTTAACAATAATTAAATGTATAAATACTTATCTTTCATAAATGTGAGTTGTTTGTTTCTTTATCGGGAAAATATGGTTGAATGCCCCTGCAAACTAACTAAATTAATTTTAAATGCTAGCATAGCATAACATATCATGATTATAATTTCAACTATCGGTAAATTGCATGAAAAAACTGTGGGGTACTCATATGAAGACTTTATCGGATATGTGGCCAAAACCGGCGTTAACAAACTCATAATTACATATACCTCAGAGCAAAATTACAGGGAAAACAGAGATAAATACAGGGAAATTCAATTATTAGAGGAAGATTTCAGGATATATTTCCCGGAAATAGATTACAAAAATTATGCTACACTTTCTGAAAAATACAATGCCAAAGCCAGAAACGCTGAAGATATAACAAAAAAGAATATAAGTGATATAATTGAAACTGTAATCGACTCATATTTAACAGGTTACTGGAAAAACCCTGAAACTGTTAATTCGGAAATTACAGATAGTATATTTAAAGTTAAAAATCAATTTCTTATTTCTGTCAACCATGATTATATGGAGAAATACTGGGAACCCTTACATATAGCAATATATAATTACATCAAAAATACGGAAAATAGGTATGATGCTATTATAAGTGATGTTGAAAGTGCCTTTTTTTATAGAGAAAAAGATTTATAGATTTATTATTGAATTATTTTATCTATAAAACTCCCCTTTAAGAGTAGCTTTGCCTTGCTTACAGTTTTTGGGATAGTTACTGTTTTTACCATGATGATTGCATTGACATACTTATCAAATGTTTCACTGTCTATATTTTTGAATGTAAGGCTGTCAATATTTTTAAAGATTATTTTTCTGCCTATTTCTTTGAGATCGTCTCCTGTTATTTCAAGCTCCTTTATGTTCTCTATGTACTGCGATGACCCCTCTTTCATACCCTTTACAAAACCATCGGACAAACGCTTTGCATTTTCGACAGTTCCCATAAATGACCTGTATGCATCATCTGTAACCTGTCCTATGGTTTTGCCTGTCTGTGTTGAAATTGACTGTATTTTTTTATAAAGATCAGCACTGACACCCTTAATAGATATCGTCTTTCTAACTATCTTTTCATCTTCCTGGGTTGAATCCTCTTCATTGTTTTCTTTTGCCATAAATATATATTGTAATCTGGTATATAAGATTACTGGTTTACTCTATTTCTATAGTCTGTCTATTATATCCATTATTTTATCTCCGGCTTTAATTCCTAATTTTGCAGCGTTTTCCGTACAGGAATTTACCTGGCTATTAAGTACATCATTTATGTCGTTTACTCCCGTTACCCTTACAGCCACATCCCCTAGGGAGTTGGCAGCGTCCAGATTGAGGTAGCCGCACATGATATACCCTGTCTCTCCTTTTACAATTATCATTGGAGCCTTCTTGCCCAGTTTTTCATTTATATACTGATACTTTTTATTGCCGACTTCTATTTCCTGATTTATCATGATAATATATCATGAATACATATAATTAATTTATCAAAAATAATATATCAAGCGGGAATACACGTATATGGCATCTAATATAAGAATTACCTTCCTTGGAACCGGCGGATCAATGCCCAAGCCGGGAAGGTCCCTGCCGGCGGTGGCAGTCCAGGTGGATGATGTACTTAATCTATTTGATTGCGGAGAAGGTACACAGAAGCAGTTCATGAAGAGTGGCGTATCATTTATGTCACTGAAAAACATATTTATATCACATTTTCACGCGGACCATTTCCTTGGAATTCCAGGACTTTTGAATTCACTTGCATTTCTGGGCCGTACAGAAGATCTGAATATATTCGGCCCGGCAGGGGCACCAGAGTTCATCAGAAATGCCATGAATTTAGGATATGGAAAAATCACGTATAATATAAATGTATATACTGCATCACCCAGGCTAACCTTCGATTTTGGAAAATTTTTTATCAAAACACTGGCAAATGACCATACAGTACCTTCTGTGAGTTACTCCCTGGAGGAGAAGGACCTTGTAAAAATAGATCGGAGCAAAGTCGACAGCATTGGATTTCCTGTTTACCGCCTGGAAGAGTTGAGAAAAAATGGAAGTGTAACGATCAGGGATAAAAAATATGAATTAAAGGATGTTGCCCAGGGAATCAAACCCGGAAGGAAGATTGTTTATACAGGAGATACCAGGCCTCTCAGGGCAATGCCTGATTTTGCAAGAAATGCAGATGTCCTTATACATGACACTACTATGGACTCATCTATGGAGCCAATTGTAAATGAATATGGCCATACATCTTCCAGGCAGGCAGCAGAAATTGCACTTGAAGGTTCGGTAAAAAGGTTGTTTTTATTCCATTACAGTTCCAGGTACAATGATCTTGATCTTCTTCTGGATGATGCAAGATCCGTTTTCCCAGAATCATATCTGAGCCATGAACTCCTAGCATATGATGTAAACAAATCGGATGAATTAATCAAAATGATTTAATCATGCACCATATTTGACTGCTCTATCCGAATATGACATGATAATAGGCATGATATCATTGCTGGTTATTTTATAGTATCCAGATGATACACTTAATTCATCAAAATACCGGACATCATCATTTATGATCCCATTTGTTGCAAACATCACCGGAACGGGGTCACCTGTGTGATCACCGTATGAGCATGGGGTGCTGTGGTCTCCTGTCACAACTATGAGTGTATCATCAAGGCGTTCCAGAAAAGGAGCAATGACGGAGTCTACCTGTTCTATTACAGATTTTTTCAGTTCCGGTTTTCTATCATGGCCGGCTATATCGGTGCCCTTGATATTTACAAGTATAAAATCGTAGGTGTCCAGTGCCTTTACTGCAGCAGAGATTATATTCTTATAATTTGTATCAACCCTTCCATTCATCCCTTCGACTTTCAGATTGGTGAAACCTGCCAATCCCGCTATTCCCCTGATTAATGGCGTTCCGGATATGCAGGCTGCCCGCATAGAATATTTTTCCTGAAATGGGGGGATAGCAGGGATTTTACCGGCTCCCCGAAGCATGATTTCATTTGCGGGCAGTTTACCATCCGAGTTCAGTTTTCGATTGAATTCATGATCCTGCAGTATTTTTCTGGACCTATCCAGGAATTTGTTGATAACAGTAGCTGTAAATTCAGCTTCCGGTTCAAGGGCCCTGGTATATTCAGGTGGAGAATTTACTGTATGTGGGTCAGTCTCGGTAATTTTATCTGAAAGGTTATAGCCCCTCATGACTACGGCAGCTCTGTGCTCTACCCCGGATTTTACTATAAATCTGATACCGTCTATTTCTGTTTCCAGATCAGCCGAAAGAACATCAGTACCATGTACCCGGCCGGCTCTCCTGTCTATAACTTTGCCCCCCTTTACGGTTGCGTAATTTGCCCTGAAGGCTACATCTCCAGGTTTAAGCTCTATTCCGAGCCCGAGGGCTTCAAATGGCCCCCTGCCTGTATAGTATTTTAGAGGGTCATATCCGAGTATGGAAAGATGGGATGTATCGGAACCGGCCCTGATTCCGAATGATACAGGTGACATCAACCCGGTGGTTCCATTTGATGCAAGCCTGTTGAGATTAGGCCTGTCAGCGGCCTGAAGTGCCGTTTTATTGCCCAGTTCTACGTTGGGCCTATCGCCGAGACCGTCCATGATTAAAAGAATGATATTCTTCATATATTGTTATTATGAAATGCTTTTAAATTTTACTGAAATTGAGATGTTCAAAATGCCAGTGGTTATTCTGTTTTTTTCTTTTCCCCAGTATAAGGTAGTTTGCCTGGAAACAACCTGCCATATTCAAATTCCTGGCAAATTTCAGTATTTCATACAGCCGCTGTTCATCAACGTTTTTCCTGATGAGAGTAATGTGGGGAACAAATCTGCCGGTATCCATAGCATTTAAATTCAGGGCTTCTACAAGCATTGAATGAAATGTTACCATTTCCGGTGAGGGGATAACATTGAGGTATACGATATATGATTTTTTCCCGTTTTTTTCCTTCTCAAAATAACCGGTACCACTCATGGTAAAGTGAAATGGAGAGACATTTTCACACATTCTTTTCACAGAAATAATATCCAGGGATTCAGGATTTGGAAGGTATGCCATGGTTATATGCACCCCTTTGCAGCTCAGCGATCCGGTATAGCCATAAATGTTTTCCAGATGCTTTTTGATTTCCGTAATCCGGCGTCTTATTTTTTCCGGCGGTTTCAATATGAGAGTGTACTGCATTTTATTTGAAAGTTGTTGAAAGTTTGCCCAGTGAATCTATCTCCACCTCGACGGTGTCACCATTTCCCAGCCATTTCTGTTTTTCCTTCGGCATGCCCATAATAACTCCTGAGGGGGTTCCTGTTGAAATGCAATCGCCAGGCCTCAAGGTGATATACTTCGATATATAACTGATCAGTGTATTTACCGGGAATATCATCATATCTGTGGAAGAATTCTGCCTGAGTTCCCCGTTTACCCTTGTCTGTATTTTAAGTTTTTGCGGATTGTCAATTTCACCTATGGATATATAGGGGCCGTTAGGATAAAAATTATCAAAACTTTTTCCAAGATAAAACTGGGAAGTTCTGTACTGAAGAAGTCTTGAACTCACATCGTTTCCCGTGAAATAGCCTAGAACATATTTTAGTGCATCCTTTTCTGAAACATTTCTGGCCTTTCTGCCTATCATCACACAGAGTTCCCCCTCATAATCAACATTCAGATCATTTCCGGTATCAACTGTGGCTCCATTGCCAGTGAAAGTATTATTTGACTTGGTAAATACCACAGGAGTGTCAGGGATTTTGCCTCCATCATGCTCTGATACGTGGCTTTTATAGTTGAGACCGATACACATAAGCGTTGAGTTCTCATCTATGATTGATTCATAGGAAAATTGGTAATCCCTGAAATCACTTATATCATTGATCTTTTTGAAATCTTCATCCGAAAGAGAGGAGATTTGCACTGATTTTATGCCATAATCATCCAGAAGAGCCAGTTTTCCATCCTTATACAGAGCAAGATGCTTTTTCCCATTTATATTAACAGCAGTTATTTTCATGTGGATCAATATAAAAATTATATAAATATCTATGTCCCTTCCTCATAGCTGTTAAGATATTTCAGCTGATCCTCTGTGTAACTATCTATTTTAAAATCCATTGAATTCAGTGCTATTCTTGCAACCTCATAATCGATTTCTTCTGGCACCGGGTATACTTTATTTGATAGATTTTTCCTGTGCTTAACTATGTATTCTGCGGTGAGCGCCTGGAGTGCAAAACTCAGATCCATAATTTCAACTGGATGACCCTGGCCTGCAGCCAGATTTAAAAGTCTTCCATCAGATATGAGATCTACCGTATTTCCGTTTTCAAGCCTGTATTCTGTAACAAGATTCCTGACCTGTACCTTTCCTGTATTCCTCTTCTCCAGGGAAGCGTAATCTATTTCATTGTTGAAATGCCCTACATTTCCCAGTATTATTCCCTTTTTGGCTACAAGCATATCATCATAGCTTACCACATTTTTCATGCCCGTAGCTGTGAAAAGAAGATCTGTATACCTTATAGCATTATTCATGCGGTCAACGTTGAATCCGTCCATGACGGCTTCTATGGCCTTGACTGGATCGACTTCGGTGACTGTTACTCTTGCACCCATGCCCTTTAACCTCATGGCTACACCTTTCCCTACATATCCATAGCCTGCAACCAGAGCATTTTTTCCGGCTATGAGTATATTTGTTGCGTTCATGAAACCATCCAGGGCACTCTGGCCGGAACCGTATCTGTTATCAAAGAAATGCTTCATCTGTGCATCATTCACGTCGAACATAGGGAATTTTAATGCCCCTGCCTTTTCCATTGCTTTGAGTCTTACAACTCCTGTTGTGGTCTCTTCATTGCCACCCATTACATTTTTTACTAGTTCCGGATCAGATGCAACTAGATTTGTAAGGTCCCCGCCATCATCTATTATAATGTCCGGCTTCACCTCAACCGTCTTTTTGATATTATCGTAATATTCTGTTTCCGTTTCCCCCTTTCTTGCATATACCATATAATTATAGTCTTTCCTTAGTGATTCAACAACGCTATCATCCGAACTGAGGGGATTGCATGATGCAAGCCTTACCTCCGCGCCACCTTCTGAAAGCAGCAGTGCAAATATGCCTGTTTTGGCCTCCACGTGCAATGCCATTGCTATTTTAATGCCCTTGAATGGTTTTTCCTTAAGGAAACGTTCTCTTATACTTGCAGATACGGGCATATGATCCCTTGCCCACTTTAACCTTAAAAATCCGTTGCTTTCCATTATAATCAGATGTATATACTTTTAATACTTAAAAGAATTCCCCTATGGCATTGTTCCACTTTGTATTCCATCCTCCTGTCAGCAGTTGGAAAGAGTGATTTGCCCGACAGGATAAGTCCCGGATCTATGTATACAAAGAACTGATCGAATAAATTAGCATCCAGAAATTCGTTTATAACCTGTACTCCCCCCTCAACAAGCACAGATTTTATTCCCAGGGAATACAGTTTTTCCATTATGCCTCTTATTTCGGTGTCGTTTACAATAACGGTCTGGGCATTCTTTATGTGTTTATTTTTCCTGGATACGATATACGTTTTCACGCTACCATCGAAGATTTTATACTTATCGGATAGCTTAAATTCCCCGTCAAGGACTATTCTGCGTTTGGAATAATGGAGAACAGGGTCATCCATTATAACAGTATTTGCACCAATAAGTACAGCATCAACAGATTTTCTTAGCGAAAGCACCCTTTCCATATCATCTGCATCAGATATTGTATAACGACCGTTTTCTGATGATATTTTCCCGTTCAAAGACATTGCAACATTTATTGTTACCATTGGAAGCATATAGGTTAATGGTGTTCTAATATAACAATTTTGAGATATTACTAAAAAATAAGTATTTATAACTATTAACAATATGGAAAAACAGCTATACCATAATACTGTAATGGAAGTGTGATTATGAAGGTCAGTGGGAATATATATTTCAATGGAAAATTACGGCATGGGACTCTCGATCTATCCGGCATACCTGCATTCAAAACAGGTATTGCAAATGATGGACTTTATGGGACTATTATACCGATGCCTGTAAATGCCCATACGCATGTTGGGGACTCGTTTATCAGTGATGAACCCGCAGGAACACTGCCTGACATAGTGGGCCCCGGAGGACTTAAACACAGAATGCTAGAACATGCCGATACAGATTCAATTATCAACGGAATCAGGAAGGCAAACCAGTTCATGTGGAAAAATGGAACGCTGTCTTATATGGATTTCAGGGAGGGTGGTCTGGATGGTATCAAACTTATCAAGAAATCAAAATCCCGCCATATACATCCAGTTATACTGGGTAGGCCATACTGCAACGATTCCATTGAAGCAATTCTGGATTCGTCCGATGGGATTGCACTGAGCTCGATTTCAGATATTGATTATGGAGAGGCAATGAAAGCATCCAGAGGGGCCAGAAAGATGGGAAAAATATTTGCACTACATTTCAGCGAGAATAAAAGGGAGGATATTGACATTGTTCTGGATCTTAATCCATCATTCCTGGTACACGGGATAGAGGCTGATGATAGGGACCTTAATTTGCTGGGTAAAAGTGGAATTCCTGTAGCAATAACACCGCGATCAAACATATTTTACGGAAAACGGCCGGATTATGGAAGATTCGTAAAGTCAGGCATTGAAATAATGCTCGGAACAGATAATGTATTTGTAACGGAGCCAGATATGTTCAGTGAAATGGATTTCCTTTACAGGTATCAACGTTTCAGCACGTATATTAGCCCTTCTGATATACTTAAATTTGCAATTGACAATCCAAGAAAATTTCTGCAGAAAAATGGCGTGCACCTAAGCGAAGCGTATATATTTTTTAAAAATCAGCTGCTCAATGAATACCAGTTAGTGACAAAAAAACACTATTTTAAGTCATATATTTTACATATTTTTGAGTAGATACTAAAATATTAAATATATTGCGGCAATGCTCCGGTATGTACTCAGATGCAATAACAGCATTCAGAAATGGAAATCCGGTGCTAATATTCGATGCAGACACACGTGAGGGGGAGACAGATATAGTAATACCATCCCAGTTCATCACACCGGATTTCATACGTATAATGAGGAAAGATGGAGGTGGCCTCATATGTACAACGATAAAACAAGATGATGCAGAAAAGTTAGGGCTTCCCTATATTGAAGACCTTTTCAGGGAATGCCTCGGTATGGACAAATCCGTACTGAATGCGGATGACATGAAATATGATAAAGACAGCACTTTTTCCATTACGATAAATTCACGGGATACTTTTACAGGGATATCTGACAATGATAGGTCTCTAACAATCCGGCATTTTGGCGATTTCATAAGAGATATGAAAATGAACGGGACAGCATCTGAGAGTTTTGGGTCCGTTTTCAGAACTCCTGGGCATATACATCTTTTAATTGCAAGAAGAGGGTATTTCTCAAGAAGGCGTGGGCATACAGAATTAAGCACGTACCTTGTTGAAGAGGCTGGCCTGGTTCCATCAGCAACAATAGTTGAAATGCTGGATGATAATGGAAAATCAATGACCAGAGATAAGACTGAGGATTACGCCAGAAAACATGGATATGGTTTTGTCACAGGAGAGGAGATAATCAGTGCATGGAGTGAGAACCATTGAAAAAAATAGGGATAGTGGATACTACCTTTGCCAGGTACGATATGGCAAGATCTGCAATAGACGAACTGTATGCATATGGCACAGGATTTGTAGTGGAAAGGTACACTGTTCCTGGTATAAAGGACATCCCTGTAGCCTGTAAAATTCTTTTTGAAGATTACGGTTGCGACCTGGTAATGGCATTTGGAATGCCCGGTCCTATGCCGGTGGACAAGATGTCTGCCCAGATCGCCTCTACCGGAATCATGGAAGTTCAATTGCAGGAAAAAATGCACATAATAGAGGTTTTTGTCCATGAGGATGAGGCGAAGGATGATGCAGAGCTTGCCTGGCTTTGCGACAGAAGGTCCAGGGAACATGCTTTGAATGCGTATAACCTGCTGTTTGACAGGGACAAGTTAACCAGAAATGCGGGTATGGGTTTGAGGCAGGGTTTTGAAGATAAGGGACCTGCCACAGATGGTGCAGGTTCACATAAACATTAGGTGATAATATGGAAAAAATAAGAGTTGGGATAGTTGTAGCGGAATTTAATTATGATATAACAGAAATGATGATGAAAAGAGCGGTAGATCATGCGAAATTCCTGGGAGTTGAAGTAGAAAAGATTTTCAGGGTACCGGGCACATTTGATATGCCATTGGCCATAAAAAAGCTGCTAAAGATGGATAATATAGATGGTGTTGTCACTTTGGGCGCCGTAATCAGGGGAGAAACAGATCATCACAGGGTTATTATGGATAACGCTGCCAGAAAGATAACAGACCTGTCCCTGGAGTACGAAAAACCTGTGGCTCTCGGTATTTCAGGATCTGGGGAATCCAGATTGCAGGCAGAGGCGAGGATAGATATGGCAAAGGATGCCATGGAAAGTTGCGTTAAAATGATAAGGGAAATCAATTCCCTGTAAGTTTTACCACAAACAAATATATTTTTGGTTTACAATTAAAAAAAATTAAATGCTTTTGTTTGATTACGTATGAAATGGGCACGTGGCCTAGCATGGATAGGGCAACAGCCTCCTAAGCTGTAAATCAGGGGTCCAAATCCCCTCGTGCCCGCTTATGATTCCATTCTCGGTGCAAGCAGGAATCTTCCCTTTATTCTTTCAGGAGAATCTGTGCCAAGATTGAATTCAATTGTGAGCGGATAATCACTTTTGAATGAAAGCTTTATTTCTTCACTTGGAGATATTGACCTCATGAATTTAAGAAGATATTCCAGGGGATACGATGATTTTATGGTTTCATGGCACTGAATTTCTTTTAGTGTATCCTTCTGGAGTATCATTTCACTCTCATCTGCATCCGATGTTGATTTTGCAGAAAAGTTGTCAGGCGTCATCGTAAGCCTGATTGCGTCGGAAACATCCTCTGCTGCTCTGAGGCCCCTTTCGAATTCTCCCTTGATCATTACTACGTAGTCCTCTGCAACTATCTGAGGAACCCTTGGAGTTGTAATCTGATTATTGTCCAGCAGTGATATGCTTTTTATTATATTCCCTATTTCAAATTTTAATTTTTCCCTGTCTTTTACAATTACCATGGAATCATTACTTGAGGCCAATTTCAAAATGCTTTTTACCTTCTCAAGGTCAAGTGATATTTCCTCCTCAGCTTCTACATCATATTCGGCAAAAACATTTTTTGGAATTTCCAGAGAAACCATGGCGACATGTGCTGGGTCAACAGCGTTGACGGTTATGCCAGTTGAGGTTATTTTGAACTTTGATTCGGTAACCACGGTGCTTAGCATCTCTACTACGTCTTTTAGATTTTTCACAGAAATATTCATTCTTGTCATATAATCATGACATGGATAGGTATATTATAAACATTCTTTTCAAAAAAATAAATACAAAAAATTAATTTAAGAGTCCCCTTGCCTTCATGGCATCTACGACTCTCTGTATGGCTATTATGTATGCTGCTGTCCTCGGGTCAGTTTTATACTTTTCATGTACATCCAGTACATCCTTGGTTGCAGCAGTCATTTTCTTATCAAGTCTGCTGTATACATCTTCCTCTGTCCAGTAATCACCGGTTATGTTCTGAACCCATTCAAAGTATGATACTGTGACTCCGCCTGCATTTGACAGGAAATCCGGAAGGAGAAGTATGTCCTTTTTGAAGAATATTTCATCTGCCTCGGGAGTTGATGGTCCATTTGCCAGTTCCAGTACTATTTTTGCCTTTACTCTTGATGCATTTTCTCCTGTTAACTGGTCTTCTATTGCCGAGGGAATAAGCACATCAACATCGGATTCAAGAAGTTCCTCGTTTGTTATGTTTTTGGATCCCGGGAAGTTTTCCACTGTACCTGTCTTTTCCTTGTGTGCCAGAAGTTCATTGTAATCTATTCCACTTTCCTTGTATATTCCTCCACTGGAATCTGAAACTGCAACAACTTTTCCATGAAACATCTCATTCACGAATTTAACAGCGAACTGGCCGGCATTTCCGAAACCCTGTATTGCATATTTTGCCTTTGTGAGGTCAATTCCCTTGTACTCTGCTCCCTCTCTCATAACATACATTCCTCCCTTTGCTGTGGCATCTCCCCTTCCCAGGGAACCGCCGAGTGTCAGGGGTTTTCCCGTGATAACGCCCGGGGCGGAATGTCTTACTATTTTTTCATATTCATCCATCATCCATCCCATTATCTGTGGGGTTGTGTAAACATCAGGTGCAGGCACATCAATCTCTGGCCCTATAAAGTCAGCAATTGCATCTATGTATCCCCTGCTCAGTTTTTCAAGTTCATTCTTGCTCATTTTCTTGGTGTCACATATAATTCCACCCTTTGCACCGCCAAATGGCAGTCCCAGGAGTGCTGTTTTCCATGTCATCCATGCGGAAAGAGCCTTCACCTCTGACAGGTTTTCTTTTATATAATATCTTATTCCGCCTTTCATCGGTCCCCTTGCATTATTGTAATGTACTCTGAATCCGGTGAATACCTTTGTTTCACCGTTATCCATCTTTACAGGTATACTTACCTGGAGAATCTCCTTGGGAGAGCTCAGCACATCAATTGTTGCACTGTCTAGCTTCATTACTTTCGCAGCCTTGTTTAGCTGGGCAAGCGCTATATCAAACGGATCTAAATCTTCCATATAAACACCAAATTGAAATCACGAAGGGGTAGTTTAAGGTTTGCTTTGGCACCTATTGTATGACACTTGACAACGCGTATCCTGTAACAGCTTATATTTTTATAGAGTGTTGACATTATAATTAATATATGGAAGATGATGAAATAAAAAAGATGCTTGTCATGGACCACGAAATGCTCATGGTTTTAAAACACTTCGAACTTGCCAAACTTGATTATGCCAAAAATATCAAAATTTATACCAGCATACCTCAGGCCAAAGTACAGATATACATTGAAAGACTGTATTCTATGGGACTTATAGAAAAATATTCAGGTTCCTCTGTAAAAAGAACGGAGGCAAAGTTGAAAAAAACAAATGAAGTCCATAAACACCACACATACTATCATATTGCAAATAATGGACATTACATATTGAGGGATATGAACGAAAGAGAATATATAAAATATGTAGATATTCTGTGCCTCAGGCTTATCCTTCTGAAGAGGGAAAGAAAGGACAATGCCGAAAAATGCCAGAGATTATATGAAATGGGGCTGATGGATAAGAATTACGAGCCTACTGAGATGGGATTAAAAGTACTCGATCTTGCAAAGAGGCGGCAGGTTAAAATATATTGAAATCTTTTTGAACATTCAAAATAGGCAGATGATATGGTATAGATTTGATTGCCATAGTAACGTTTATAAATATTTTTAACATAGCCATTTCAATTCAGGAAGGATGTGCTGTATAGCATGATAAAGCTTCTACTAAGTGTGCTTGTTGTATTACATGTCCTGATGATAAATGAAAAAGCGAGCGTAGTGTAGCCTGGTATCACAGTGGCTTCCCAAGCCACTAACCCGGGTCCAAATCCCGGCACTCGCACATTAATAGTTGTTTGCGAAGTAGAAGTTTGCCTTAAAGGTTATTGCTGGCTTCCCAAAAATGTTAACCCATAAGTTTTCAGCTTTTAATGTTAGAAATTTTTGTTAGCATAAATATATTTTTATAGTTAATAATATTTTGAAAGTGTGATAACTGATAATTCTACATCAGTCTATTTTGACAGCCGTTTTGATATGAGGAGCTCCATGTCAAGGGGACTGCCCATGCTTCTGATACCCCCAATCCTACTTGCTATAATACTTGAGTTGCATAATTTTTATTTCCTCGAATATTTCCATGTTGTTGCTGGATCTATGTGGACTGGAATGGATCTGGTCATGGGTTTATTCTTTTCATATGTGATGAAAGGCCTGAACAATGCTGAAAAAACAAACATTTCCATGAGACTGACACCGACAATGCTTTTCTTTATGCCAGCAATTTCCTCTGTCACCATAACTGCCGGGATTTATCTCGCCATGTCCATGCACATCCCGTTCTCATCTCCATATATTGTTGCTGCACTGGTAATAGCCTTTGCACTTCTGATCCAGGGAATAGGAATATTTCTACCAAATGAGCTTAGAGTTTATAATGAAATTCTGCATGGGGCTAAAAATAAGGACAAAATTATAAGGCTTACCATGTTAAACCTCAAGTTATCTCTGAGTCAGGTTATTATGCAGATAGCTATAATAGCGCTGATGGCATACTTTTCAACGGTGTCTGTGCTATGAGCCATATCCACCATTCCAGAACAGGTTTAATATCGGTTGCAGTCCTGGCTATAGTATTCTCTGCCGGCATAATTATCCCGGGAATTCTTGTCCTGGATTATGTACATGTTCTATATGGTGCATTGTGGACAGGTGTGGATGTATTTCTTGGAGCAATTTTTTTCATAGTGATCAATAGTCTGGACATTAATATTAAGGCAAATATAGCCGAGAGGCTCATACCCATGACACTTTACTTTATACCTGCAATATCAATATTTACTGTTTCGTCTGGAATTGCCCTGGCCATACGTGAAAAAATAATTTCATTGGATCCACTCTTTATTGGCATTTTTTCCATAGCTGCACTATTGCTTCTACTTACATTTGCTTTCGTTCTGCCCATGTCTCTGAAGATTTCCAGGGAACTTGCAGGTGAAAACTGGGACAAAAGCATGGTATCAAACAATCTGATGAATATTTCAAGGGTTGCCACGATACAGCTAGTGTTTCAGGTGGCAATCATAAGCCTAATGGCATATATAGTAGTATATATTTAAATACTATTGAATGTTATTTTTATTCATAAATCAACATATAAAGATACTAAAAACAGGGTTAAAATAAAATTATGATTTAGCAGCCACTATCCGAAAATTGACATTTAAGTATAATGCCGGGGTCGGGGATTGAACCCGAGGCCTTCGGATATCTCAGCTGTTGGCTTATGAGTCCGACGCTCTACCAACTGAGCCACCCCGGCATATAAAATATTAGTTTGGAACAGCTTCTACAGGTTCCTGGTTGTTCGTTTCAGGTACCTCGCGATTTCCAATTTCAGTTTTCCTTATCTCTATCTTTCTGATAGGGTAAACTTCCTTTAAGGAATTTACAAGGTCTCCGTATACGTCGTCACCTATTATATAATTTGCAAATGTTCCCATATCCATTTCCGCTGCCCTGGTGATAATATAATCAACAACAGCAGATCTTATTTCAGATCTTTTTGTGCCGGTAAGTTTCTGATCGGCCACGAGAACAAGTTTAACTGCTACATTAAAGAAATCCTTGGTCTTCACATCAGTAACAATGTCCATCCTTTCCCTTCTTCTTCTTACCATCCTTCTTATTGTATCATCACTTACTTCATGCCCGATGAATTTTGTTGTGCAGCGTTTTCCTTCACAGTTATCTACCTTGAATAAAACCATGGAACTTGCCTTTTTGAAGTTCCCGGTAAATGTAGAAACAGGTACTGCGATGGTTCTACCTATCATATATTTTGGATCTGAACTTGGACTCAGACCGATTTCCTTTTCCCCGAAATAGGATGGTGACACAATTGTGTACCATGACTTCTCCTTCCACTTATCCTTTGTAGTTGATCTTCTTCTATCTGCCATTAAATCCCTCTTATTAATTGAGCTTAACTTATTAGTGAAATACATTATTGCTTATAAATTTATAAGGTTATTGTTTCGGTTTGACCTGCCAGCTTGCATCTGCAGGCGCTGGCGGCATGTACTCTTAGTCCTGCGCCGAGTAAAATGGAATTTAATTAATATAACATAATTTAAATGTCGTCATTATATGAATTCAATTATTCCTGTTATATTATATTAATAGATGCGCTATTATCATGCCCGATCCACTGCCGATGTCATGCAATGTGCTCCGCCATATCCACCCGTTATTTCACTCAAATCTATTTTTATTACGTCTATTCCGCTATTATATACTTCTTTCCGGTCCGGAAACATTTTGCCTTTTCTCAAACGCATATCAGTAACTATGTGTTCCCTTGTGATATCATCGAATACATTTTCAGCCAGGAGTTTTTCTATTACCCTGGCGGAATCTATTGCAATTATTTTACCATCCGATACCGTAAGAAAGTTGGAGGAATAAGAAAGCTGTTCACTTATGCCTAGGTCAATGAAATTATAGCCTTCGCCTTTCATAAATTCATAGAGGGTTGTCCTTGAATCTCCGGAATATTTGCCATCCGTGTTTTTAACATATACTGTTGCCTGTGCTGATTTTGCAAGCTCCACTGAGGTGATAACTGTCCCGGCTGCTGGAATATTGAAATAAGTGTCAAGATGCATATTTACCATGAGGTCGTGGCCATCCATGAAGCCGTACAATGGATTTGAAATGATCACTATACGATCAAAATCGAATATCCCTGAGTTCATTGCCTCGATTGCGCCACTTTCATTTGTCCTGTTACCGGTGCCTATGAGGCAAAAGTTTCCTGCAGGTATGAAATCCCCTCCCTCAAAAAAACCGTTTTCTATTCTCTTTAGTTTTGCACCGAGAATTTCTTTGAAAACAAAGGATGTTATATCAGTTTCTCTCCTTCTCTGCTGCATCTTCATATTTCCGATCAGAACACCGGATGATACTGCCTGCTGATCCCTCATGAAGTAAAGGTTTGCAAGTGGCAGGTTTGAATACACTCTAGGATACTGTATGCCTGTAACGTATTCCTTTAAATCTATGGAGGGTTCCATGATCAGAGCCTGAAATAATGAAAGAGAATCTATATATTCTATATTCTTTTCCAGGTCCCGTCTGGCATTTTCCATTGATTCACTTGTTCCATAGAAATTTACAAGGGATAGTATTTTATCCTCCAGTTTTTTCCTGAAAGAGGAATTTTTATCTGCGGTATTGACAATTAAATCTTCCAGTATATCCACATGCACCCCATTTTCTTCCAGAACAGCCTGAAGATTTTTATGCTCCCGGTCTGCTATGGAGTAATTGAATGGCCTTTCAAACAGGAATGGTTTAGGGGCCAGCATAGCATAGGTTATTTCGGTTCCTGGCCGGTGCATTATAACCCTTTTCAATCTGCCCCATTCTGATTTAATTTCCATGCACGTCCATTACAAAGGATTTAAAATGCTTTTCATAGTGTATAGAATTTATTATCATATCTGTAAAGGTCTATTTCCTTACCGGCGAATTCTTTTTTATAGGTAATAAGTTCAAATGTTCTGGAATTCATAAGTTGTGATTCACCATCATGACTGGCCAGGACAATGAATTTTTCCCTGTCCGGATCCTTAACAATTACCCTGAATGATCCCCTGAAAAACTCCTTGGAGCTAATTGTGATAGTATTGCCTTTTCCTGTGTCTATAACTTCCATGGTATTTGATCTGATGCTTTTCACCAAATAATATGATCCGCCATAAATAACCGATCCGGGCACCAAATCCAGTATCCTGACTAGATGAGTGTATCTGAAAAGGTCTTTACTGTCTTTTCTTCCCGCCAGCGACTTTGTGATTTTCATATTGCAAAAATAATCAAGCTCCATTAATTTGTCTATTTTTACTGCATCCTCCTTTTTTCCCAGGTAAATATCCAGGCCCTCTTTTAACGTGTCTATCCGGGATATAAACGAGTTTGGATCATTCCTGTTGAGCCCTTTCATGAATTTAACTATAGTATCCCGGGCGTCTTCCAGAATTTTTCCGTACTGTGTGGTGTATGTTCTTAACTGTATAACAGATTCGTAATAAGATCCGGTTACCTTGTTACAGACAGGGCAACTTTCCTTGGAAACCTTCAGCGGTACAGAGATCTCCTTTTCAATTTCTCCCAGATTCTTATCTTCTATTATTAAATCGAGGGTTACTTCATTTTCACCGATATTATAGCTTTCAACACGTGAAATTTTATCATTTTTATCCATTATAATATGTGATTCTGCACTTCTAACTATATAACGATCACCATTATCATAATGCCAGGATTTCCCCAAACGAACTGCCCCGCACTTCGGGCACACTGTTAGATCCATATTTTCTGATTTAAGTTGAATTTTATCTGCCAGACAACTCCGGCAGAGGCCTGATTTATAAGCCTCGTTTTTCCCACAAATAATGCACTTCATGACTGTAATCATTACAAAAGGCTATTTAACCTTATTAAGGCGAAAACACATACTTTATCAGGGAAGATGGTTACCAGTTGATCAGCCGTTTCAAATCCTGGAGCCCCCTCACGATAAAACATTTATTTGTATCACATATGGATATAACATTACTGTCAAATTTCAGGAAGTAGTAGTTGTATGGATAATGGCTTCCCAGATAGTTGAGGACATCTTCCGACGCTGTTTCAACTTTGTAAAATTCAATCAAATTGAACAGATATGAAATCGTAAAAGAAAAAAACATGGGCTGTCTTTCCATATCCGGCATTATTGAATTTATGGATTTATCCAGAACATCCTGGAACTTGCTATCCAGATAATTGAATATTATAAGGTTCCCGATCTCAAAGGAAAATCCAGAGGGTATGGCATTGTCATAGGTTTCTTTTAATCTGACTAGCAGATCACCCCCGGTTGAATAAAATCCTCCGTTGATATCATCATAGAAAGTCTTCACGAGTATGTTATGCAGGTCTCTTGCATAGTCCAGATATATATCATTCTGTGATGCCTCATAGAGTGACAGGAGGCCGGATACCATATAAGAATAATCATCGAACATGCCCTCTATTTTGGCAGAACCATTTCTGTAAGAATGCAAAAGTTTGCCGTCTCGGTACATGTCATTCATGATGAAATCCGCTGCGCTCTCTGCAGTTTTGAGCATGCTCTTATCATGGAAAATCATTGATGCAAGTGACAGTGCTTTTATGACGAGCCCATTGATGTCGACAAGTATTTTATCGTCAACAGCAGGCTTTACCCTTGTACCACGAACTTTTTTGAGTTTTTCCAGTTCTTCTCTGTGCAACCTGGTGGGATTCCCTGCAA
>JAKADL010000012.1 GCA_021820565.1 Thermoplasmata archaeon | reverse complement strand
GAATTGTAGTATACGTTTTACTGCAGGTAGTATTCATCGGTGCCCTTAATCCGGCAAAACTGGCTGCCGCGGGTGGATGGTATGGTCTTGCATCAAGCACCCCAACTGCCTACGCATCAGGCATAGTAGCTGCCCCATTTGCATTTGTTGCAAAAACCTCGGGGATTTTAGCTCTTGTTGTACTGACATACGTATTATACGCAGATGCTTACGTATCACCCGCCGGAACGCTTAATGTATATGCAGGAACATCCACAAGAACACTGTTCGGACTTGCGGAAATAGGATACTTCCCGAAGCAGCTTTCCTATGTTAGCAAGAAGACAAGAGTTCCGGTACTGCCCATTATAATATCAGTGATAATCGGATTGATATTCCTGGCACCGTTCCCCAGCTGGTACGCACTGGTAAGCCTTATAACCGGCGCAACAGCATTCACATATATAGTGGGAGGATCAGCACTGATGGTATTCAGGAAGGAAGCAGATGAACTCAAAAGGCCCTTCAAACTTCCATATGCAAAAGTACTCGCACCCATAGCATTTGTCGGTGCTACCCTCATTGTTTACTGGTCAGGATGGCCAACAATACCGTACCTGGCTATAGCCATATTCCTTGGAATAGTCATTTACCTTATAATACTGGCATCACATAAGGTCGAGAATGTATTCACCAAAGAGAATATAAAGGCAGGATGGTGGGTACCAGCATTCATACTGGTGCTTACACTTCTTTCCTATCTTGGAGAAGGTGACTATGGAGGAACAAACACCCTTCCATATCCACTGGATTTCGTGGTGGTAATACTGGTAGCAATAATGTTCTATGTGATATCCATAAAATCTGGATTCAAGACAGATGAAATAAGGGATATAATAGACTCTGGTACACAGTATATAACCGAGGAAGACACAACAACCTCAGCAGGACAGAAATAAAAATATTTTTTTAATTTAGAATTTATATTTTTAGTTAATAAAAATTTTTCAATTTACAATATGTTATTCAAGGGATATTTAAAGTTCAAATTTATTAATATTTAGAGAATGCAAATATACTAAAAATTTGTATAAATCCCAATCAATTCCATATCAATATCTTTATAATATAATCACCTGATAATTTTTATATATCAATAATTTCATTGTAGAAATCATTATTAATAAATGGTTAGAATTGCTAAAAATATTTAAATTTTTCTTACCTTTGCTTTATTATAACATTCTTGATTTTGAAATATCTCGAAATAGCATCACGCATTAATTTTATGTTCCTGCTATCCTTGCCTATTGCCTTCCCGATATTTTCAGGTGCTATGCCTATGAATATATTTGTTACATTATCTTTCCATATGAGATTTATTTCATTTACAACATATCGATAAAACAGATTTTTTGTAAAGGTAAGAAGATCAGGTGAAAACTCCGCCATGACTATTCTCTTGTTTATTTTTGCCTTCAAATCCGGAATTATGTTCTCATGTTTTTTGAATATCTCGGCCAGTTTATGTTCTCCCACAACAAAGAGAACCATCTCCTCATTCTCGAGACATTCAAATACGTTTGTTCTCGTATAGCTCTCAAATAACTTTATAAATCCTATAGTCTGGTTATCCAGTGTTATTTCATTCATGGTATCCCTTTATTTTTTGTTACCCTTATATACAAGGTCTATAGCGCCTGTTCCGAGTGTTATGGGCTGTCCAACAATTATGTTTTCAGCCACTCCTGCAAGTGGATCTATTTCCCCCAGCAAACCTGCTTTCAGTAAATGTTTCGATGTAATTTCAAATGCAGCCCTGGCAAGTACACTGCTTTTTCTTCCTGAAATTCCCTGCCTGCCAACAGCCCTCACTGCACCAGAAAATGTCATCATATCAGCTACAAGCATTAAATGCCTCTTATCAACGTTAAGGCCCTGTTCACTCAATGTGTTCTCCGCCTCACGATATATTGCATTTCTTGCGGCTTCTATTCCGAATACATTTTCTATCTCAATGATATCATTTGTTGTAGTCCTTGTCGCATCGACTCCTTCTATATTGAGTACCTCTCTGAGATTTGAACCCTGTGTATAAATAACCCACGCCCCCTCTTTCGGGTCTATTCTGGCAATAGCCCTGCTGATCTTGCTGACCCCTTTAATAGGAGTTATTTTGAGTTCCTCCTGTTTCTGATAAAGTACTTTGAATGATTCCTGCTGCAGTTTGATTGCTATATTATCATCATCCACCTGGTTGTAAATTATGCCCTTTTTCTTTTCAAGTGCAGATAATACATCTCCCATGGAAACAAGTCTGTCATGGCTCTTGTTTCTGTCAAGTCTTATAGTAAGGGTCATCTCGCCAACATCGGTTATAATATCTGCTACATCTATTATTGTTGTATTCTCAAGGCTTTTTATCAGCTCCCTTACTCTATCCTCGTTGTTCCTGTATTTTTCTGTCAGGTAGATGGTCATTGATGGTGTACTGGGAATTCTCCTCGCATCCACAATTTCTATCAGTCTGGGCAATCCAAGTGTGACATTCATTTCAACCACACCTGCGAAATGGAAAGTTCTCATAGTCATCTGTGTTCCGGGTTCACCGATACTCTGCGCAGCTATAATGCCCACAGCCTCGAATGGGTCTATTTCTCTTTTTTTGAGCTCCAGGTCGACCCTCCTGAGCAGTTTTTCATATTTGTCTGCCGGAAGGCTCTTTTTATATTTTATAAGTGCGTATGCAAGGGAAACAGGAATATCATATCCCCTGGAATCAGCATCTTTTATAACCACTGAGGCATCATCGGACATTTTGAATTCCTCTTTCTCCCTGTATTCCACATGGAATTTTTCTCCCAGTGCGAATGATGTTAATTCTTTGAATCCCTTTTCCATTTTGAATTCACTTATCGGGGTTCTGTCTATTTTCCTGATGCTTTCTATATGTAAAATTGCCTTTAAACTGGTCTTTCTTTTCTGCAAGACTCCTTCCGCAGGTTCATATTTTGAAATTTTTGATATCTTTACCTCGTAATCTATGTTCTGCTTATCTGTAGAAATATAACCGGTATCTATTTTAGTGTCTGGCATGTATTCTATGGCATAGCTGCATGGAACATTTTCAGATATAAGATCAATATTTTTCTTTGTATCTCTCCATATTAACGACATCATTGTTCATCACCGAATTCATCATATGCTACATAATCAACATCCACGGTCTTTCCCTCATCACTTCTGGTAGGATCTATGCCATCCTCCCCATACTTGAATTGGACAACGGATCCTATGGTATCCTCAACCCTGCGTTTTTCATCTACTTTCAGATCCTCGAAGGCATTTATAAGCCTTCTCTGCATGTAACCGCTTCTGGATGTCCTAACTGCTATATCAACAAGGCCTTCCCTTCCTCCTATACTGTGGAAGAAATACTCGGTCGGGTTTAAACCTGCCCTGTAGGATGACTTTATGAATCCCCTGGCGTATGCACCAAGATCGTTTTCCTTGAAATGGGGCAGTGTTCTGTTGGCATAACCCCTGTTAAGCCTTCCTCCCCTGACGGATTGCTGCCCTACCATACCGGCAACCTCAGCTATGTTAAGCATTTTAGCCCTGGCTCCGGATCTTGCCATAATAACAGAGGGGTCATTCAATCCCAGGTACTGTGATGCAATCTTTCCAGATTCATCCCTGACACCACCAGTTGCACTGAGAATTTCAACCTCCAGCGTATCCTCTATTGATCTTCCCGGCAGTGGTTGAAGCTGTCCTGATCTGAAAGCAGCAACCAGTTTTTCTATCTTATCAAGCGTTTCATTGGATATTTCCTGAATTCTGGATATTGCCTCCTTGGGTATATCATAATCCTTGATTCCTGTTGAGAACCCCCTGTGGCTGAGATATCCAACCGCGAGACGGGTTACATTATCTATGAATTTGGATGCAGCCTGTGGGCCCATTTTCCTGAAAATCTTGTCCACTATAATACCAGAGAACGGACCTACTGCCTCATCATCTATTGTTCCGTGTAGGAGTTTTCCATCGGTAATAACGACATATGTGTCTGCCGGATCATTTTCGTATTCACATTTATCATCCTTGGACCCAGCACATAGATGGCTTTTAAATTTAACATTCAATCCCTTCGGCAGAATAAGCGAAAATATATCTCTTCCATGATAGTATTTTTTTCCGTCTTTTATAACCGGTTCAGGGAGTTTATCAAATTCTATATAAGAAACGGTATGTATTGCATCATCCTCCGATAGCAATGGATTGTTATGTGTAAGAAGGAACAGGGAAGTTATATGGTCATGTATGGCTCCTATGATGGGACCACCGAATCTCGGAGACATAATCTGTTCCTGGACCTTCATTATTATTCTTGCTTCTGCCCTGGATTCCTCGCTCTGTATAACATGGAGATTCATTTCATCCCCATCAAAATCTGCGTTGTATGGTGTGCAGTCCGAAAGGTTGAATCTGAATGTCATGCCAGAAAGAACCCTGACTGTATGGGCCATCATTGACATTCTGTGAAGTGATGGCTGTCTGTTGAATAATACTATATCGCCCTCGGTCATCTGCCTTTCAACCGTCCATCCCAGGTCTATTCTTTCACTGTTGATTTCGGCGTTCTGGTCAGTAAGCTTTATTCTTCTTCCATCCGGCCTTATCAGGTAATTGACCCCTGCAAGATATTTTCCATCTTCCGTTCTCGGGTCAGTTCCCCTCTTTATCCATTCCTTCATTTTATCGATATTGAAGGAATTAATAAGAACCGGCACTGTAAGTTCCCTGGCTGCTATTTCAGGAATTCCCACCTCGTTCATGGATAAAAATGGTTCCGGTGAAATCACGCTTCTTGATGAGAAGTTTACTCTCTTTCCGGACAGGTTTGCACGGAATCTTCCCTCTTTTCCTTTCAATCTCTGAACAAGGGTTTTAAGTGCACGGCCTGATCTATGCCTTGCTGGAGGTATTCCTGCAGTCTGATTATCAAAATAGGTTGTAATATGGTACTGCAACAAATCCCATAGGTCCTCTATTATAAGCTGTGGAGACCCGTTATCCCTGCTTTCCCTGAGTCTCTGTGATATTCTGATTATATCCACAAGCTTGTGTGTCAAATCATCCTCGCTTCTCTCCCCTGTTTCAAGTGTTATGGATGGGCGCACATCGATGGGTGGTACAGGAAGTACTGTAAGAATCATCCATTCCGGCCTGGCTGAAGCCTTGTCTATTCCGAAGAAAAGCAAATCATCATCAGGGATTCTTTCAAGCCTTTCCCTGATCTCTTTGGGGGTTATCTTGATACCTCCTTCACGGAATGTTGTTGGCTTGTCCAGTATGACTTTTGGGCTTTCTGCATTGCAATGGGGACAAATTGACCGCTGTGCGGCCATTTCAAGAATTTTTTTAAGAGTCATATCTATAATTTCGGGATCTGTGGTTGAAAAATCCATGGCTTCTATCTGTATGCGATAGTTGTTTATTTCATCATCTGTCAATTTTATCCTGCCGCATTCCTTACATGATGAATCAAGCATGCTTTTTATCTCCTTGATGAAACCGATATGGACAACAGGCATTGCCAGTTCTATGTGCCCAAAGTGTCCCGGGCATTCGTCCACCTTTCCACCACATGTGGCGCATTTCAATCCAGGTTCGATAACACCCATATGGAGATCCATCAAGCCCCTTTCTATGGGATAACCATCGTCGTCATATGTATCAGGGGTTATAACCCTGATCTGTGACATTTTCCTGATTTCGTCAGGAGATAAAAGGGCAAATTTAATTTTTTCTATTCTCTTTGAAACATTATTAAAATTCATTTCATATCACCCAACTCTAATCTCATTACAATTCCCATGGAACTCAATTCATCTCTCATTAATTTAAACGCATAGCTGGTTTCGATAGGGTAAATATTTCCTGTGTTTCCGCACACAGGGCATCTCAACGTACCCTTTCTGAAATCGTATATTGCTATATGCCCGCATGTGGGGTTTCCACAGACGTAAAGTATCGTTCCATCACTCTGATCCAGTAAACGGTCTTTTATAACCATGGATGCGCCGTGCGCAATAAGGGTATCCCTTTCCATTTCCCCGAATCTGAGTCCTCCCTGCCTGGACCTGCCCTCCGTTGGCTGTCTTGTGAGTATCTGCACCGGTCCTCTTGACCTTGCATGGAATTTGCTTGCAACCATATGATGCAGTTTCTGGTAGTAAATTACACCCATGAATATATCAACATCGAACTTCTTTCCGGTGATACCATCATACATGACCTCATTGCCTGATTCACGGAAACCATATTTTTTAAGCTGCTCCCTGAGGCTTCTCTCTGGTTCCCCATCAAATATTGTTGAGTCTATGTTATCTCCGCTCATGGTTGCAACCTTTGCCCCCATCATTTCGAGGACATGGCCCAGAGTCATTCTCGAGGGCACTGAATGGGGATTGAATAACAAATCAGGTATGATTCCCTCCTCGTTGAATGGCATATCCTCCTGTGGTACAACATGGCCTATAACTCCTTTCTGTCCGTGCCTTGATGCGAACTTATCGCCTGGCTGGGGTATTCTATCGCTTCTGACCTTTACCTTGATTATCCTGCTGTTGCTCTCAGATACTGTAAGAAATACATTATCCACATATCCTGACTCTGTCGGCCTCACGGTTATAGAGGATTCCCTCCTTCTCAGGGGGCCGAGCTTATCTGCATTATCCTCTTCAAGGAATCTGGGCGGGGACGTTTTCCCTACAAGCACATCAGATCCCTCAACCTTTGACTCAGGGAATATAACACCGTTTTCATCAAGGTTTTTATAATAATCTTCGGCTCTTGCACCCAGGACATCATGGCTCGGAATCTCAAATCTATCTTCCTGCCCACCAGGGTATCTTCTTTCCTCTGCTGTGTATGTTCTAAAGAATGAACTTCTTCCCAGTCCCCTTTCTATGGATGCCTTGTTCATGATAATTGCATCCTGCATGTTATAGCCATGGTATGATACTATTGCAACAACAAAATTCTGGCCTGCCGGTTTTCTCCTGTATCTGATAAAGTCCATGACCTTTGTTGTAACAAGAGGTATCTGTGGATAGTGAAGCAGATGCCCTCTAGTGTCTGTCCTTATTCTGAAATTGGCCTGTGGAATCCCTATGGACTGCTTTATCATAGCAGATGCAATCGTAATCCTGGGCGATGAGTTATGTTCCGGATAAGGAATAAGCGATGCTACAACTCCCAGTATCATGGAAGCATCTATTTCACAGTGTGTATGATCCTTTGAAAGCTGGTTTATCCCCTTGAAGTGTGAATGGCACGCGTCACATTCCAGGACAACGTCATCATTCCCGGGATTTACCCATGTAACATTATTTCTATACAGCACTTTGCCGCAATCAGGGCAGTTTTCAGGGAATTCAAATGGGAATACCGAGATATACGCGTTTTCTTCCTCTTCTGCATCGAGCCATTCTATTGCTCCCTCCGAAATAAGGTCATTCACCGTGTATTCTCCCATGCGAAGCTTCTCCAGCATTTCCTCATTAAGCACTGTTTTTCCATCACGGACAACGAATAATGGTCTTCTCAATCTCCCACGGTCACAGTTGATTATCACTTCATTTGTGTTAGAATCAAATTTTACATTCACTTCATTGGATAGCTTCCCTGATCTTCTGAGGTTTCTTACAGTCTCGGTAAGTATTGCCGGGTCATCATGGTACCCTATGAAATCTCCATTAAGATATACTCTACCGGATGCCTCTTCCTTTGTCACCTCGTAAATGTTCATTCCCCTGAGTTCCTCAAGGACAATATCGGGATCAATTCCCTGTGTCACATTGATAATCAACGCTGCATTTTTCACCAGGCCGCAGTTCTGGCCCTCAGGTGTTTCGTTAGGGCAGATTCTACCCCACTGTGTGGGATGAAGATCTCTTGCCTCAAAATGTGGCTGTGATCTTGTCAGTGGTGAAATAATCCTTCTCAGATGGCTAAGTGTTGACATGTTTGAAGTCCTGTCAAGAAGCTGTGAAACTCCTGTACGGCCCCCAATCCAGTTACCTGTCGCCATGGAATGGAGAATCTTCTGGGTAAGTAAATCCTGCCTTACAGCAGGCCTCAATCTTATGCCCCTCTTCTTGTTATACGTCTTCTCCAGCTGGTATTTTAAATCCTTCATTACCGACTGGAAAGCATTTCTGAAAAGTTCGTCAAGAAGATCGCCTGACAGTTTTATTCTCTTGTTTGCGTAATGATCCTTATCATCAACATGCCTCATTCCCAGGTTTAGTTCAAGCAGCGATCTTGCCATCCTTCCCAGGTATATGGCCTTCTTAAGCCTGTCGGAGACCTCATCCCCAAGATGGGGTAGCAGCGCCCTGTCAAGCATCTGTGTGATTTTCTTATCCCTGAACTCCTTGGCCTGTCCTGCTGCAAATCTTTTTTCAAGGTATGAAAGTGCATCCTCACTGTTGTTGACACCGTTAGGCGGCAATACCTTCGGATTTTTGGAATCCTCAATATTAGCATAGATCAAAGGATCCATTCTCGGATCTGAAAATATTGCATCGTGGACATCAACATCCTTGTCTATTCCCAGTGCCTTCATGAGGATTACAAGGGGGATAGTTCCTGCAACTGTGGGGATGGATACGTTTATGATTCCATCGCTGCCTTTTTCAAGGGATATGAGTGCCCTGAATCCGCTTTTCTGTGAAAATATCTTTGCAACTTCCAGCCGTGAATCATATTTTTCTTCATATTCAACAAGAATTTTATTGGGTGCAAGATCCTCAAGTGAAACAATCACCCTTTCCGATCCGCCGATTATAAAATAACCTCCCGGGTCTGTTGGGTCTTCATCAACATATCTGAGTTTTTCCTCTCTTGTTTCGTCAATTGGCCCATTATTCTTTTCTATATACAGGTCAAGGTTCTGCTCTGAAAGTGTGCATATCTTTGATCTTACCATTACAGGTATTTCCCCTATTTTAATACTGTTAGAATCTCTCTCTATGCCGTCCTCAACTATGCGGAGCCGCAATGTTATGGGTGCCATGTAGTTCAGATCCCTGAGCCTCGCTTCCTGTGGTGTGATCTGATTTGATGCGCCGGATGCTTCCTTGATTTCCGGTTTTTCAACCCATATTGTGGGGTCTCCTGTAGCCTTTCCATTTTCCCGGTCCCTTCCGAAATATATCTTTATGTCCTTTCCCCTTGTTTTTGACGGGTCAAGCTCTATAACTCCCGGTGTTGCATCATCAGATATTTTTGTTTCATCCACTATCTGCTGCATTATGCTATCAGGATTGTTCCTGGAAGCATAAAAATAATTCATTGAGTCTATCTGGTAATTAACAACACTTTCTGATTTAAAAAACGCATCTAAAATAGGATTCATCTCATATCACACTCTTTACAATAACTCTATAATACTCATAATACCCTGCTGTAGGGCTCTTCCGGACAATTTTAATTATTCTTCCGGGTTCAAGTTTGCCGTGGATTTCTTCCAGGGCCTTGATAGTTGGATCATTAATACCTATTTTGGGCAGGTCATCCTTCGTCACATTAAGTTTACCTAAAACGCTTTCTTCCTCTTCTACTGGAACCAGATGGTGTTCTGGCACAATTTCGTGCTCTAGCACATTGAACTTGCTCATATTTTCACCTAAACGGGTCCGAGGGGGTTTGAACCCCTGACCGCCTGGTTAAAAGCCAGACGCTCTACCTAGCTGAGCTACGGACCCATAATATGTAGTCAGCCATATTTCTTTGAAAGATATAACTTTTGTTGTGTAATGATATTACTAAATAGTATTTTAAAGTTTTAGTTTTTGTAATGCTATATGGGAAAATTTCCATGAAAAATTTAATATCTTTTCCATTTATATTCCATAATGAAAGTTAACATAAATGGGGAATCCAAATCAATTCTCGCAGTTTGGTACGAAGATGACGAGGTCAAACTGATTGACCAGAGAAAAATTCCGGAATCTATTGAAATATATTCTGCAAAGAATAGTGATGATATATATTATGCAATCAAGAATATGGTTGTCCGTGGCGCTCCTGCAATAGGAGTCACAGCCGCATATGGGCTTGCAATGGCATTTAAAAATAAGGAGGATATGGATAAAGCCGTAAAAACAATTTCTTCTTCCAGGCCCACAGCATATGATTTATTCAAGGCAATAGATTATATGAAGGCAAACAAATTCACCGAATCCGCAGCAAGGAGATATGCAATGGAAATTACAGAAAGGTCCAGGAAGATAGGTGAATATGGCAATAGCCTCATAAAGGCCGATGATAAAATACTGACGCACTGCAATGCCGGCGCACTGGCTGTTGTTGACTGGGGCACTGCCCTGGCCCCAATGAGGATTGCCCACGATTCCGGCAAAAAAATCTTTGTTTATGTGGATGAAACTCGTCCCAGATTGCAGGGAGCAAAACTTACTGCATGGGAGTTACAGCAGGAAGGAATTGATTATTCTATAATAGCGGATAATGCTGCAGGGCATTTCATGAAAAACGGGGATATAGACCTTGCAATAGTTGGCGCAGACAGGATTGCAGCGAACGGCGATTTTGCAAATAAGATAGGAACATATGAAAAAGCTGTGCTCGCAAAGGTAAATAACATACCTTTTTACGTTGCGGCCCCGGGAAGCACATTTGATTTCTCCCTGAAAAACGGAGATGGAATACCTATAGAGGAAAGGGATGAAAATGAGGTTCTCATGGTTAACAATTCGAGGCTTGGTCCTTTGGAAGGGCATGCAAAAAACCCCGCTTTTGATGTGACGCCCCATGAATATGTTACCGCATTCATAACAGAGTACGGAATATTCAGGCCGGAAGAACTTAAAAAACTGTATAACCTTATTCAGGATGACCTCTTTATGAGGTAATCATCAATTTTTCTGAGTGATTCATCTTTCTTTTCTGATAGATTTTCCAGGAATTTCGATATATTTTCAGCAGCTTCTGATTTGCATTGCCCGCACATTCTTACACCCCCTGTGCATTCCTCATATACTCTGCTCACATATTTATCATCACTGCTGTGGTATTTATATAGTTCAAATACAGGGCATATATCTGGGTTTCCACCCAGTTTTCTCTGCTCTTCCACTGTCTGCCTACCACCCGTCACGGCATGCTTTATCTTCCTTGTTGCATCAGCAGATGAATCATTCAGGCTTATCAGGGAATCAGGAACAGATGATGACATCTTTCCTCCCTTGAGGCCGGTTTCCAGCTTCTGGAATGTTGCCGATGGTTCAATGAAGGCATACTCATTGAATTTTCCCTCGAGGTTTGCCAGAAGTATATCGATCTTTATTTTTTCCCCTACGGTTGAATTTTTAATATAAATAGCCCGGTATTCATAATTGGGAGTGCATTCATAGCCACCGGCTTTTAGTGCTTCCATGGCACTGTCAATGTACCTTTCCGGGCTGTCTATACCCTTGATAAACACCGATATTTTTCCATGGTCTTCCTTTACACTGTAAACCCTGAACCTTTTTGCCAGATCACGCATTAATCTTATATGCGGGTCCTGGTCAACTCCCACGGGAACCACCGTTGGCCTTGGCCCTCCAAGATTCCGGATCTGTGTGTGTAGTACATCTGCCGCCTGTATTACCGGTGAATTCACATGCAGCATGGAGGATGAATCATTGAGACCGTATATTGCCTTTAACTCATTCATATTCGTTTCATTTGATAGAACAAATGCCAGATTCTGTGTATCAAAATTTTCAGACTGGAAATATATCCTGCAGGGCTTCAACCCCATTGATATATAGTTAACTATGTATTCGTTGATAGCTATTTCACGGGCTTTTTCAAAACTTATCCCTCTAGTAGCATAGGATTCAAGGTCCGCAACAGCAATATAGACTTCAGCACCCAGAGACTGGAAATATATAATCTGGTCTATTGTTAGTTTATTCCCAAGATGCATGTGACCTGACGGCATCAATCCGGTCATGGCATTGAATTTCATTCCATTCTCAATTGCATATTCCAGATAATCGAGGCCACGCTGCCCGAATATCAGTTTTCTCCTGAACATAAAATAATCGAAATAATCATCCGGCTTATCTATTCCAAATTCCCTGATCAACTTCTCATAATCGAAATACTGTGATGAACTCCACGGATTTATCATAAACCTTCATAAAAAACCTGTTAATTAACCTTGTTTTATATGAATAAAGAAAACAATATTAAAAACGACAGCGAAACATAGTTCCCGTCCCCTCGCGGAAGATAGTACAGTATGTAACACATCGGACTTAACCGTCGGGTTCGGAATGAGACCTGGTATTTCCCCGATGTTATGACCGTCGTCAACACTTAATCACTAACAATTATATAAATATTTTTAACATGAAAAGGTTTTATATTACCTATAATTAAGTAAGTACTAATAATTTATATATAAAAAAGCAATAACGATGCAGATGAATAGCTACAAAACTATTTCGGATGCACCCTCCTCACCGTTTCTGAGAAAGATTACTCTGCTTTCCTCTATGGGGGTAATGATGGATGGCTACACACTTACTGTATTTTCATATGCCCTGCTTTACCTGATAAATGTTATGTCATTGAAAAGTTATGAAATTTCTATAATGGGAATATCATCCATAGGCGGCGTACTCATCGGAAGTTTAATTTCCGGCTACATAGCAGATATTTATGGCAGGCGGTTTATCTACATTTATGACCTGTTCCTTGTATCCATATTCATATTTTTCACAGGATTTGCAACAAATTACATAAATTTCTCTATACTTGAACTCATAGTTGGTTTCGGCATAGGTGCCGATTATCCTGTCAGTTCATCCATACAGGCCGAATTTTCGCCGACCAAATCCCGTGGAAAATTTATGTTTTTCAATATTTTTTCCTTCTCCATCGGGTCACTTATATTCCTTGGCATTGCAGTACCACTTGTCCTTTTTACCGGAGTAAATGCATGGCGTTATATGTATATGGTGGGAGCAATATTCCCCATACTGGTGCTTTATTCAAGGAAAAAAATTCCAGAAAGCCCTTACTGGGTACAGCATAAATATGGCAATGCGGCAGGCAATGTGGCCAGAGAAAATTTCGAAAAATCAACAGGATATACGATAGCCGCATTACCGGATATAAGCCCTGGAAAGACCAGGTTGCGGGACATATTCAAGGGAAAATACGGAAAATACATAATATTCATTTCCATGGCATGGTTTTCATACGACATAGTAAGTTACGGCATATGGACATATTCCCCCTTAATATTTTCCACAGAAATCACCTCCTACTATGCAGACCTTTATGTTGTATTTACCGGAATGGCGGAATCTATACCCGTTGTTATCGGATTCCTGATTGCGATATACTACGTTGACCGCATCGGGAGGAGGCTTCTCCTGGTGATAGGCTTCCTGGGATCATTCATAGTCCTGGTCATATTCTTTTTCGTAAACGAGTATGCAGTTGTAGGGCTGCTGATGACATTCAGCGCTTTCGGGTTTGTCCACTTTTTCCATAATATCGGGCCCAGCCCAATTACATATACATATCCAGTTGAGATATTCCCAACACGTATAAGGGGAACTGCAATGGGTTTTGCCACTTCGATTTCCAGGTTCGGTTCAATCCTTGCCGTTTTTTCTTTTCCCATAATAGATTCCCTGTATGGCTTGAAAACTATAATCGTCTACTTTGCAGTCTTTGAATTTATTGGACTGGCCCTGACATTGAAATATGCACCTGAAACCAAGCACAAAGCACTTACATGAAAGAATTTACGGAATAAAATTCAAACTAAAATTTAGAGAGTAAAAATTATATGGTAATTACAGGAAAGGCCCCACAAGAATGGGCAATAGTGCGGTAACATCACCGTATATGTTAACAAATTTTGCATCCTTCCTGACCTTCTTCCATGTTATTGCCTCTTCCAGCTTTGCGCCTGATAGGGAACCGTCATATTCCTGTGCAGTTGTGATATAAACCGCTTCATTCAGTCCATCCCGGAACTGGTTCCACCATATGGTATGGTGCTTTGATATTCCACCCCCCATCATCAATGCTCCTGTTTTCTTTGCATCGAATACTATATCAGAGAGCCTGTGCTCGTCTTCCAGGATATTTATGCGGAAATCATGGTGCATTTCATAGAATGACCAGAGCTGTGACCCGAATGAGCCATCAGTAATACCGGGAACGAATACAGGTATGTTGTTTTTAGCGGCGTTATACAGGATTGAGTTTTCATTGTCAAGCTTCAATCCGATTTCACGAATCAAATCCACCGGTGCCCATTCTTTTTTCTGATTGTAGAGCTCCTCGATCATGGGCATTAGCCTGTCCTCAATTACAATGCCGTAACTTTCATCAGGGACAAAGACATTTCCCAGCCTGTTGATATTCATATCCTTCAATTTCTCATCGCCAAAGTTGAATGTCCCGGAATAGTAATCCGTGTATGTCCTGGCAATATCATGGTCAAGTGTGCCGTTTGTGGTAATAATCACATCTACCAGTTTATTTTTCACAAGCTGGTTAATTATGCCTCTGGTTCCTGTGGATATTATATCTGCAGGGAATGAAAGAAATGTTGTCTCATCAGAATTGAACTCTTCCTTGAGTATCTGGTATCCTTCATAAATTTTTTTTGATGTAAAGCCACCACTGGTTCCGAACATTTCTATTAAATCTGCAAGGGTGGTATCCTTCCTGACTCTTGTATCTTTTACAGGATTTTTTAGTAAATCTTCTCTTTTAACTTCCATGTAACATAATATTATTTTTATAATTCAATGTATCGGTTAATTTAAGTTCTATATTACCTGCAAAAAGTTGAAATTCCACACATGTATACGCGCATATGGATATAGACGCTCTTCTGGATTTTATAGTAAGTGCAAAGAAGCATACATATGCATCCGGTAGCAGGGGCATAGAACCAGCTATTCCCGGGTCCATGGAATTTAACTTCAGGGATGGAATTATGGAATACAGGGATATCTACTTCGGAATGCTTTCGTTCAGTGGGATAGAAACAGTGTACAGCAACGGAAAGCCTGTCTGGGGAATGGTATACTCCGGAGGTGTTACGGATGATACAGTAGATACCCCCAGAATTTATAAATTTTTAAAGCAGAGTCTGTATATGGTTTCTAATGAGGCTCCATTCAGAGGGCCGAAATCATACTCTGATGGAGTTTATATCTATGATAATGATTTTATCGGTGATATTTCCCATTTTATCGGGTATGAAAAAATAGACGAGGGAGAAAACACGCTCTATGAACTCCATTATTCTGGAGGAGATATAGCATAAAGTTGAATCCCCCGGGGTTACCGTAAAAAGGTCGCCACCATTAACGTTAAAACCATGAATGTGTGAATATAAAACTATTCTAATTTGAATACAAAGGGCCGGGACCGGGAATCGAACCCGGGTCCGGGGATCCACAGTCCCCAAGGATGTCCATTACCCCACCCCGGCCATAAAGGCTTAAGTGTATCATAAATACGTATAATATTTTTTTTAATTCTTATTTCCATATATTAGAACTGATTCAATTTCCCTGTATCTGTATTTATGATGGGGGTATATCATGGGCACCCTTATGAATATCCTCGTTTTTCTGACTATATTCAGATGTTTTGAATAAAATTCATTTATGAATTCATAGCTTGCCATGTTATGTATACTGTATATATTTGTGCCTATTTCCACTGCTTTTTTGATGAATGGCAAATCATCATGCTTTATCACAGAACCGAAGGGTGGATTCATAATGACTGTATCATAACTCCCTGCTACCTCTGAAACTCCTGTTTTAATAAAATTACATCTGCAAAGGGATTTATTGCAGTTTTCCTTAGCCAGATCAATCATTTTACTATCAACATCGATGCCGGTGCAACCAGAAGACCCGAGATACCATGCACCTATTGCAAATATACCATTGCCTGTTCCCAGATCTATAACACTTTTGCCCTTGATGTTCCCGTCCAGATATGCCTCCATGAGTATTGTGGCAGCTGTACCTGCATCCGTGGGGTACTGCTCAAGATTGATATTATAGGAATCAGGCAAACTTAGTCCTGATAAAAAAAGTTCAAGTGATTTTTTATTCATGTGTGGTTCCAACTGCCATTTCCAGAATACTCCATGCCATTCTCCTTGCAACAGGTGCTTCATTGCCCCTTTTCACCAGGATTTTTTCTATTTTTCTAAGGGCCCTCTGTCTTTTCCATGTACCGTTTTCATGAACTGCCAGAACAATATATTCGGCAATTTCCCTGTCAACATTGATTCCGAATCTTTCCCTGATCTTTATCTGCCATACCGGGACAAGCACATCAGGTATATCACGCAATGTGTTGCTTCGAGTTTTTTCTATGATCTTGTTAATATTTGTTTGGTCTGACATCAGGCTTCCATTAACTACAGCAATATAAATCTTTCAGTACAATCGCACGGACATTAAATTTTTAACAGAAATCATAACTCCGCACTTCATAATATACCTCTTCTATTGACTTATACAGATTATTTCTGTCTGCAATACCTATAAAATAAAATAACGCCAATATATTTATTTAAGATTACCATAGGGATATGGATTCTATGCCAGGTAGGTTAGCTATTTATATTGAATATTCCAAACCGAGGGTTTGGTGGCTTCTAGTCTTTATAGGATTTGGCGGGGCAATCCTGGCAGTTAATAAATTTTCGCTGGATAACATATTGCTCATTGTTGCGGCAGTAATATCAGTAACACTAGGTTCAATGGGAGCCGAGGGACTTACAAATTACATAGATCTTGATATGGATTCCAAAATGGAGAGAACAAAAAAGCGCCCACTTCCCAGTGGTGCAATTACAAAAAAACAGGCTTTAATTTTCGGTTATTCCCTTGCCATAATGTCTGTTGTGGTTTTGCTTGCGATAAGGAGACTTATTGCAGCTTTATTCATGTCGGTTGGCATCTTCGACAATGTTTTTATTTACAGTTATATGCTGAAAAAAGTATCCCCTTACAGCATTATATATGGCGGGTTTTCAGGGGCATTTCCGGTGCTCATAGGATGGTATACGGTAACATCAGCTTTTTCGTGGCTCCCCTGGGTACTTTTCTTCCTTGTAATGTTCTGGATTCCTGTTCATGTATGGAGCCTTGCATATAGATACCGGGATGATTACAAAAAGGCAAGTGTACCTATGTTTCCGGTAGTTCATTCTGACAGGGCTACTGCAATAGCTATTTCACTTTCAGCCCTATTTTTGATTGTGTTTTCACTGACACCATATTTCCTAGGACTTTACAATCTGATTTACCTTATTCCGGTGGCCGTACTTTCCGTTCCCATAGTTGTATTTTCGTACAGATTCATAAAAAATCCCAGCCGTAAAACCTCTTTCAGCCTCTTTGTATACACCGCCCCATATCTTACCTTTGTTTTTATTCTTGTCATAGTATTAAATCTGTTACGGATGTTCAATATTTTCTAATGACTATTCCTAAATGCACTAGCAAAAAATTAATAATAAATGAATTACTTAATAGAAGGGTATAATAGGTGCCTGCAATTGTATAAAATCTATATAGTTACGGGCTTTTAAAGAGGTAATTGAATGGAACAATTAAAAGATATAGTATTCCCGGGAGATATAATAGCCAAGGAAGAAGAATATGTTTCCGGTAAGAACACACAGGACATTGATGGGGATGTTATATCTACAGCATTCGGGAAGGTAGCAAGGGATGACAAGTCCCTGATAATATCGGTGAATACGACAAAGCAATCCATACCATTGAGAAAATCAGACATAGTTTATGGCAAAGTAATAAAATTACTGAACAAGGAGGCAATAGTGCTTGTTTCAGGATTTATACGGGAGGGGAAGCTGATTCCGGCAAATACAGAAACCAGAATAAGATTACCGATCCCAAACAAAACTATGTATTCGCATATACTTACCCTGGGAGATCTTGTCAGGGCAAGAATTATAAGTACAAGGCCAAGCTATTCAACTATATTCGAAGGAGGATTGGGCGTACTTAAAAGCAGGTGCACTGTATGTAGAAATGAACTGACCCTTGAAAATGGGAAATTAGTTTGCAAGAACTGTGGAAGGGTAGAACAGAGGAAAATTGCTCCAGATTATGGCAATATAAATATATTAGGTGATAATCATGAAAGAAGCTGATAAAATAAAAGATGTTCAGGAGCTGAATAAAGAAGTTAAGGACATGAGAAAGGAAATTGATAGCATGAAGGAGCTTCTGGGCGGTTTAATCAAGGTCATGATGGAGCATGACGATCAGTTTAATGGAGAAGATGAATATAATTAGGTGAATAAAATGGCTACATTACCAATGAAAATGCTTGAAGAGAATTTGAACAAGAAAGTTACGCTATTATTAAAGGATAACAGGTCCCTCGAGGGAACACTCGCCGGATATGACGAATATATGAATATGACACTTGACGATGCAGAGGAGAGTGGAGAAGTCCAGAGAAAAATAGGAAAAGTCATAATTCGTGGAAGCAACGTTGTAAGAATTACAACAAAATAATTTTAAATAAAATATATACATTTTAATTTTTCCAGCTAATTCACTATAATCCCGGATTATTTATGACAGGACAGGTAGAATGTATTTATGAATTAAACCGTGGTAAGGATAATATAATATTCTTTAATAGGGTCATATGCCTGAAAAGATAAAAGATAAGCAGTATGTAATGGGCTTCTCATGGGCAGGTTATAGAAACGGCAGAAAGTTTCCACTCCTGATAAATACTTTTTCAGATGATTATATAAACAAGGATGATAGCATAGAAATCCTCGGTGAAGATTTTAAAAAGAAGATATACTACCCATCTTTTTTGAATGGTGAAAAGGTTATAGAGGGAAAGGATTTTTTAATAATATTCAACGGTCTTGAACTGATTCAACGTCCAGGCAAACTGGTGAATTTTCTGGTAGAATTGAGAAAAAAATATGGTTATACAAAATTATTCTATCTCCAGGGCATATCTGACCCATACATTATGCCGGTTCTGGCCTATCTCGGAGTTAATATATTTGATGACCTCTACATCCGGAGGGAAAGCATGGACGGGATAAAATACACTGTTGCAGGGAAATCAAGGGTTGACTACAATCCCCTGGAAGAAAACATCAAGTTTGCTGAATCCATGCTTGAATCAATATTCGATTCTATACGTGATAATACATTGAGGGAAATAGCTGAAAAAATATGCATATCGGGCAAGGCTCTTGAAATGCTGAGAATCGCCGATACCGGATATTACATTGAATTTGCAGCAGCATTTCCTTCCAGGACACCATACATACAGGCAAACTCCCTCGAATCCCTGAATCGACCCGACATTGCTGAATACAGGGAAAAAATCCGGATGTATCAAAAGCCAGACCATAGAAATATTGCACTGCTTCTTCCCTGTTCTGCAAAAAAACCCTATTCAGAATCAAAAACGCACAAAAAAATCCTGGGTGCAATAGGGCAGTACAGAAAATATATACATGAATTGATAGTAACATCCCCGGTAGGCCTTGTCCCCCGAGAACTTGAAAACGGCTACCCTGCCAGATTTTATGATATTCCAGTCATAGGCACATGGTATGAGGATGAAAAGCTCATGATGAAAAACCTGATAAAAGATTATTTATCAAAAAATCATTACACTGATGTAATAGCATATATTCCGGAGGACCTGGATTTCATCAGGGAATCTATACCTTCGGATTCAATTGTGATCGAGGGCCGGGTAACTGATGATAAAAATTTATCCATTTTAGCAGGGGCACTCAGGGAAAGGATAAACCAGGAAAGTGAATACGGGAAAAAAATGGATGATTATAAAGCATTACTCAAATTCCAGTTCGGATCATGGATTTTGACTTACCTTGATGACATTAAGCTTATCAATAGCTTCCATCAGGACATGCTGGTGAAAGGCAAGAATATATTATTTGTTTACAATGAATCAATCGGCCGTTTTTCTATAACACCCGCATCGGGGAAATTCTTCCTTGAAAATAATAAATTCAATGTTTCCATAGACAATTTCACTCCAACTGCTACGGTATATGCAATGGGGATACTCAACGCAACGCCTGATATCCACGCATTTGATGAGGTGATAATGACCTTCAATAACGAATTGCGTGGCACCGGGACTGCACTGATACCTTCCAAGGCAATGATTGACATGGATTCCGGTGCGGCAATCAAGGTTCGTGCCGGATTGAAAAAGTAACCTGATTTATAAATGGCATTCTAAATAATTATTAACATTATCCCGATTACCAGCAATGAGCATTCTTATTAAAAATGGAACTATCATCACCGAGAATGACAGCAGGGAAATACTGCATGCAAACATACTGGTTGACGGTAATAAAATAGTTTACATAGGTAAGGAAGAGCCAGAACATGACAGTGAAATAAACGCAGACGGAAAATTCATAATTCCCGGATTCATAAATACCCATGCACACATTGGCATGAGTGGCTTCAGGGGCCTTCTGGACGATATTGTACTTTCTGAATTCCTGGACAAAACATCAAAACTTGATGCAGATCGAACAGAGGAGGGAATATATAACTCGAGCCTTCTGGGCATTAAAGAAATGCTCAACTCTGGAATAACGTCCCTGGTTGATCTTTATTATTCGGAAGATGTGATTGAAAGAGCTGTTGAAAAAACCGGGATACGTGGGTTTCTGGCCTGGGCAACACTGGATCAGGAATACACAACACAGAAGGGAGACCCCGTTAAAAATGCAGAGAATTTTATAAGGAAAACCCATCCGGATACGGTCACACCGCTGGCAGGAATACAGGGAATTTATGTATCCTCTGATGAGAATTATTACCGTGTAAGGGATCTTTCAGAAAAGTATAATGTTATGGTGCATACGCATCTATCTGAGACCAGAAAGGAGGTTTATGACTTCGTGAAATCCCATAATGAAAGGCCAGTGGAACATCTTGCATCAATTGGTTTCCTTTCAGATAAGTTGCTGGCAGCACACTGCGTGTGGATCACATTGAATGAAATCAAACTTCTAGCAAGAAGCGGCACTGCCGTATCATGGAATGCAATAAGCAATGCCAAGCTTGCGTCCGGAGGAATAGCACCAATTCCAGAATTATTGTCTAATAATGTAAATGTCTCACTGGGGACAGATAGTTCTGGAAGCAATAATTCCCTCAACATGTTCGAGGAAATGAAATATTCAGCCATCTCAATAAACAATGATCGGTGGTCCGCTGACACTGTAAAATCCCAGCAGATACTGGACATGGCAACACGAAATGCGGGAATCGCCCTGAAGGCACCAATCGGGGTAATAAAGGAAGGTTATCTTGCAGACCTGGTAATAATAAATCCCAATAAATACAGTACAATTCCGTCCAGCGAGAAAAACATTGTGAACAATTTAGTATTCTCTTCAAGCTCAGAAAATGTAGAATATGTAATGGTTAACGGGAAAATAGTACTCAATAAAAATAATGGCACCGGGGATGAAATGGATTATTCTCAACTAAACTATTTATAAACAGAATAAATAGTCCCGCATGTTCGAATCCATGAGAAGCGGCTGGCGGCTTGCCAAGCAGGTAAGAAAGAGTATTTCGGGGAACAAAAAACTCTATTTTTATCCTATAATATCAGGAATTGTCAGCGTAATAATATTTACCCTGACATTTTTCATCCTTATTCTTGAAATTCCAGTATCAGGTTATTCTTATTATTATTACATAATCGGGCTTTTCATAGCATATGTACTTGTATACTTTTTTGCAACATTAATTATTATGGCAATGATGATCTCTTACAGGTCTCTAAAAACAGATAATCCCGCATCCATGAGAGAAGCATTTTCATCATCGAAGAAATATGCAGGAAAGGCATTTCAGTGGGCCATACTTTATAGTATAGTTCTGATGATCCTCCGCGCAATAGAATCCAGAGTGCGTGGCATAGGTGGTTTAATTATAGCGTCAATCGGTTCATTTGCCATAACTGTTGCAACATTTTTCGTTGTACCGGTCATACTGGACTATAATACCGGACCTATCAGCGCAATTAAAATGAGTGTTAATACCATAAAATCACACTTCGGGAACACATTTGGCGGAGTTATATACATCGACCTCTACACATTAATCTTCACTGGAGGGGGATTTCTGCTCCTGATAATTTCTGCAATACTCTTCGGCGCCGGCATACCGCTTATCCTTGTTGCAATACCTGTAGTAATTGCAGTAATAATGATAATTCTTGGACTCATTCTCAACTTCACTTACACGAATATATTCAAACTTATCTTATTTGATTATGTCAACGGGAAAGGTTTGCCTGCCGGGATAGATGAGAATCTGATAAATTCATCAATCAGGCGCAAGGGTGGAAATTTCATGGGCAATGGTCCATTATAACCTTTTTTATTTGTCCTAAATATTGTTTCAGATATAAAAATATATAAAGGCTTAAAATATTAACCAGAGGATTAGTTATGAGCTGGACAGAAGCCGAAGTTAGAGAATTAAAGGTAGGAAGATACATGTTAATCGATGATTCACCATGCAAGATAGTTGATATTACAATGTCAAAGCCAGGTAAGCACGGTGAAGCTAAAGGGCGAATTGTCGCTATTGGCGTATTTGACAGCCAGAAACACAGTGTGGTTTATCCCGTAAAGCATAAGGTAAAGGTACCTATCATTGTGAAGAAGAATGCACAGATACTGTCAATTGCAAACAATGAGGCACAATTGATGGATTCGGAAAGTTTCGAGACTTTCATACTGCCTATAGAGCCAGAGGATCAGGACAGATTAAAAGCCGGGATGGAGGTGCCGTATTGGGAAGCTATGGGAAAAAGGAAGATAATGCTGCAGAATTAATGTCGCATTTCTCCAATTTAAAAATTGCTGATGCATTATC
>JAKADL010000011.1 GCA_021820565.1 Thermoplasmata archaeon | reverse complement strand
TTACTTAACAGTGTATATATTGATAGGTCAGGAATATTCACAGGCCCTCTAATAGCTCCGATCATTCTATTATAATAGCAGGATGGTTTTAAATTTTATTATTCAAAACGTATTTTATATTGCCTATTAGATCCAGAATACTGTAATAGTATCCGTATTCTTTAAGGGCCATATCCCCGCATTTTTTATTTATATAGGAAGCTGCGACAGCTGCCCTGAATGGTTGCATGCCCCGGGATGATAAACCTGTTGCAATTCCGGCAAGCACGTCGCCAGTTCCCCCCATGGCCATCCGGCTATTCCCGCCACTGGAATGTTTGGTGTTTTCTCCGTCCGTTATTATATCTGTTACACCTTTCAACAACACTATAATACCGTATTCACCGGCTATTTTAACTGCATTTTCTGCCGTTGGCTCCAGACCTGTAAATGCCCTGAATTCAGCACTATGCGGGGTGATTATTGCACTCCTGCCGGCAATCCTATCGGGCGTAAGAAGTCTCAAAGCATCCGCGTCTACAATCAACTGGCCTGTGTAATTATCCACAATATAATCCATAATCTTCTTTGAGATACCGGTTCTGCCCATTCCCGGACCTATTAGCATTGATACGATCCCATCAAGGTCTGCTTTCCCTATTTCATCCACATCATAAAACATCAGCCCGGGGTTGCCGGAAATTATTAAATCCCTGTTTGATTTCGAGGAGAATACCTTCACAAGATCTGGCCCGGTGTTATATGCTGCCGTGGAAGCCATAACTGCAGCGCCGGGAAATGTATTCCCGGCAAAAATTCCGGCAGTGCCGTTCATGCCCTTGTGTGCCGCAGGATCGTATACAGGTATATATGCAAGGTCCCCCGGGCCAGCAGATGTTTTTACAGATTCAGGTATTCCTATATCTGCAATGATAATTTCTCCACTATTTGAATGGTCCATCCCGGCTTTTTTATCTGTGAATGTAACGGTAAAGTCCGGTTTTATGGACACACTTGAAGGGAATCCAGACGGTACGTCGATGGATACAATAATTTTTCCAGATCTGTTTATTTTACTGATAATTGTATTGTAAGGTTCCCTGGGGTCTCCTTTTATCCCTATTCCGAATATGGCGTCGATTACAATATCACTGCTGGATAGAAGATCCTCAAGGTCAGAAATTTCATAATATTTACCTTCATAGTCATTGATAGCCCTTCGTGCTTCAGGGGTTTTTATTCCTGCCACGCCCTTTATGAGCATAACAGAAATGTTATAACTTTCCCGCAGCAGCTCTGCACAGCAGATCCCGTCTCCGGCATTGTTGCCTGTCCCACAAACGACAATTATAGATTTCTCCCGGGGAAAAGTTGCTTTAATGAAATGTGAAATAGCCTCCCCGGCGTTCTTCATCAGTACATAGGTATCGCCAAATGTGTTAGAATAATTAATGTCTGTAGACTTTTCATCAAGATAGTCCATATTTAAATATCGAAGCTGAATACTTAAATTTAACTTTAAAGCTAGGAAACCACTATATTTAGCTTATAAGAAAACAGTAAGAATTTATAGTAATACTATATATTATAATCATGTCTAGAATAGTAATGCATGAAAGAAATAAACCTTACATGATAAAGGTCGGAGATAAAGAGTTGCATCTTTGCGCATGCGGGCTTTCAGAAAACAAGCCATACTGTGATGGCCATCACATGAAAACAGGCGATGAGGGCGATAAATTATATCTGTATGATCATGAGGGAAACAGGATAGAAGTGAGTTCATTTTATAAAAAGGAGTGAAATTTTAACCGCTCAGCTTGCCCGTCATTAATCATTTTTTCATTTTTGTATAAATATCATCATCGCGGTGTTTGATTATTATTTTATCGTATATTAATCTTATAAATCTAAAATTTAATAAATAATGGGGCTGCCCGAATTTGAATCGGAGTCTCAGGCTCCCAAAGCCCGTAGGATACCAAGCTACCCCACAGCCCCTTGCATGTACAGTTTAAAAAGGTATTTAAAATTTATATTTATTGCTTTGGCGCTGCACTTTTCTTTTCCTCGGGATGCTTTGGTATGAGCCCTGCTATTCTGTGGTTTGAAACATAGCCATAGTATATCATCATCAGAACAAGCCATAAGCCACCAAATAGCGAAATAAGGAATGCAACATACCTCATGGATGAATCAGTTGTGACATTGGGTATGTACGGAACAATATTTGCATTGCCGAACACATACGGATATTCCCTCAATTCAATGAATACCAGTGCGATTATGGTAACAAGTATTATAAATGGCTTATACGATGCTATATTGTTTGTCTGCTTGAAGGCATAAAGTATCGGAATGATCAATGCTAGTACTATGGGTATTACTATAAGAGCAGAATTTAATGTGTAATCCTTTGCTGTAATGGAATAATAGGATGGCATGAATATTGCAAGCCCTATTGCAACAAGGATAAGCGGTAGGAATCTCCCCATCATAGTTTTTATATCTGTAAGCCTGTAAAATACCATACCTATTCCATTGGCAAGAATTAATGCGCCGATGATAAATCCGATTACCCCGAGATTAGAATAGAAAGCTCCGAAGTTTGTGTAACTGCTTGAATAAGGAATGGCTGATTCTGTTCCGAATCCATAAAGATGAACACCGTAACCACTGGATATGGCTGCAAGTATTGACAAGGCCATAATACCCATAATAAAGGTAGCTACAGTGTATACAACATATAGTTTTCTTTCATCGAAGTATTGATTTTCATGCCATACAAACTCTGCGTATATGATGAATGAATTTCGGACAACAAGGAAAAATATGAATACCGCAAATAAGGGAAACAGCGCATATGATATGGACGGCATAAGGGTAGGAATAATATTCTCCATATCAACAAGCCATAGCACAAAGAAAGTTCCGACTACTTCCCAGACTGGAACAATATATGAAAGAACATTGATCCTTGTTTTGTCACTCTTAAATTTTGTTGCTATGGGAACGACTGCCATTAATTCGGTTGAAAACATGGTAACCATGGAAGCTATTACTATTATCAAATACAGTACATCGAAATTTATGCCGTAAAGTAAGTTCGCCATTTAATTCACCTCATCCCTGCCTTTGTGGCAACACCCTTTCTGTTCTTTCTTTCCTCTTCCATTTTAATGTCATCCTCTCCCAGTTTCAGATCCTCTTCTACGTTTGACAATTTCATGACCTTCCCTGCAAAGTAGAAAGTCACAGGGAATATTATCAGATAGAACAGGATAATAGCTATACCCAGCGGGAACACAACAGGAGATGTTGATGCTGCCTGTGCAATTGTCATGGTACCGTACTGGGGAATACCGTTAATTACCAGTATGTGCCCATTCACCATTACACCGCCCGGGGTTGGAGACCTTATAATATACGGCACCCTGCCGACTTCTGCTGTGTACCAGCCATCTTCCATGGTAAATACCCCCATTATTGCAGCGACAATACCGCCTATGAGCGTGTATTTGTTGCTCAGTGGATCTTTCCTCCTGAAATACTGGACTACCACATATAACCAGTAGAATCCCATTAAAACACCGAATCCCACCATGAGATCAAGGGTGTCGTGCACGATAGATGGAGGCCATACGCCGTAATCAGTAACACCATTGTATGTGGTTAATGGTATCAAACCCGGTATGCTACCCTTACCGAATGTTGTTGGGAATGCCAGTAACGACTGGGCGTATGGCAGTGTAAGAGAATATGACAACTTATGGTTGATAAGAATTCCGAAAAGACGCTCCGGTGCCATTGTAGCAAAAGAAGTCCCTACTGTTGCATGTAAATCTAATTCCAGGGCAGTGTATTTTATGGGTTCCACCACCATTAAAGTAGATAATTCGTTTGAACCTGTAATTCCTAGATATATTATATCGAGTATCATGAACACTGCAGCTATGTTTATTCCCCTTCTGTAAATCATCTTTTCTGACATATTTTTTGTTTTCATGTACTTATATATAAAATAGCCAAGTATCATTGCAATGCCCGCATAGTATACGGCACCTGACATATGCAATTCTTCGGCTGCAGTTGACGCGGTGATGAATGGTGCAAAGGCGTTTACATCTGTAACCTTTCCGGTAGTCAGATATGTTGCAACGTTAAATCCATTGGGTGTGTTCATCCATGCATTAATTTCCGTAACCGTGAAAGCTGACAGATATGTTCCTACCGTAACTGCAAGACTCAAGCCCCAGTGTTCCCATCTGTTCTTGAAATCCTTCCAGAAATACACATACATGGGAAGGGCTATGGCCTCTAAAAGAAATGAAAATACCTCAACATAGAACGGCCCCATGGAAACCTCTCCCACTAACTTCATGAACGTTGGCCAGAACAGGAATAATTCCATTGCCATAACAGTTCCGGAAGCCGTACCGACGGCAAAGAAAATAACAAGGGCTTTTGACATTTTATATGCCAGCGTATCATAATATTTATCCTTCTTTTTCAGTGCAAGGAATTCTGCGATCGTAACCATAATTGCCAGTCCCATACTCAGGGATACCAGCAGTATATGCGAAGATATCGTGTAAGCGAACATTGCACTATCCCATACAGGGTATGATATGTTGAACATGTTTATCCCTATTAAATTACAAAATCATATTTAAAAGTAATTTCTTGCTGAGAGATACATAAAATAATAAAGTATCATTAATATGAAATTTTTTTCACGCTAAAGGAATTATAAAAATAAATTAAACTATGGTGGGTGTAAATGGCTTTATAATATTTTTATCTGCAGCTCTTTTATAATATAGAGACAACGCCTGGCGCCCTTTTTCTCCGAAGTCAATTGAAAGGCTATTCACATACATCAGTATAAACTTCTTTTCCAGATCAAAATCGTCGTATCTTGAATATTTCATTGCATATTTTACAGCGTCATCCTCATGTTCCTGCGCGTATTTTATTGAATTTTCAAAATCTTTCTTGTATTTCAGTTTATTCTCCAGGGGCATATCCTTCCTTATTGCATTGAATCCCAGCGGTATGGGTAAATCTCCGGCATATTCCTTCCACTGATCGTAAAGTTTCAGTACAGGAACAAGCCCCTTTTCCTGGAATGTTAACTGCTCATCGTGTATCAGAATGCCTGCATCAACCTCGTCGTTCATAATAGCATTAACAATCTTGTCGAATCTGATCTCCCTGTATTCCCCGGCTTCCGGCGCAAACATTCTGTACAGCAGTTCAGCGGATGTATACTTACCAGGTGTTCCTATTATCTTGCCCCTTAAATCCATTTTCTTTTTTGCTATTACCTGTGGGCCATAAGACAATCCAAAACTTGCACCGGAGGTTGTCAAATCATATATGTTTGAAACATGCATGTATCCGTTTGCGGATATTGCAGTTACGTCGTATTTTCCATCTATTGATTCTTTATTGAGTGTTTCTATGTCCTTTACTACCTGTTCGTATTCAAATGACGTTTCTATTTTGTGCTCGAACATGGCATAAAACATGAATGCATCATCCGGATCCGGTGTGTGTGCTATTAACATTTTCATAAAATATAAATTACAACATAGTTAAAAGTGTTTTTTATTTATTTGAAAAATATCTGAGATTAATAAATATTTATGGTTATTGGTTCACTGCGAACTTATATCCATATTCTATTATTCCACTATCCCCGTCCTGCCTGATCTTCCTGAAAACCATATGTACCTTTGTGCCGATTTCAACGTTTTCTTCCGGAGAGTCTACTATCTGGGCTGTTATAACCGGGCCCTCGGAAAGCTTTATAAGTGCCAGTACATAGGGAACCTGTCTCTTAAAAGATGGTGGTGCATCGTGTACAACGGTATATGACATGACCTCTCCATTGCCGCTGAATTTTACCTTTTCCATCTTTCCTATGGACTCTCTGTGGCATTTCGGGCATATGTCCCTCGGTGGAAAATATGAATTTCCGCAGTTTTTGCATCTATACCCTATAAGATTGTATCTGTATTCTGTTTCTCTCCATATCCTTGATAGTTCTGTCATTTTATTCACCCAGTATATGAATTATTGATGATGCCCCTGTTCCGGCCATATTATGTAACAATGCATATCTGGCATCCTTGATCTGATTGTCTCCGGCCTTTCCCGTTAACTGGCGGTAAGCATCTACAGCCTGCCCGACTCCTACTGCCCCGTATGGGTCTCCTTTTGCTTTGAGCCCTCCCGAAGGATTGACGGGCAAACGCCCATCCAGTTTAATATCGTCATATACCATTTTATTTGCCTTTCCCTTTTCCGCAAATCCAAGATCTTCAAGTTCCAGCAATCCGTATATTGAAAAAGAATCATGCACCTCCATGAATGATATGTCGTCTCTTTTTATTGCTGCCTTCTTGAATGCCTTTTCTGCAGCAAGCTTTGTTGAAGTCAGTGTGTATATTGATTGCCTTGATCCGACAGAAAGATAATCCTCTGCAACTGCTGAACTCAGTATGTGTACCCCTTCCTTTTTATTTTTCTTCATATAACTTTCCGAGGCAAGAACCACCGCAGCAGCACCATCGCTGAGCGGAGAGCAATCCATCATATTCAGAGGATCTGCCACAGCTGTTGCATTCATTGCCTGCTGCAGGGTTATTTTGTTTCTGAACTGTGCATCGGGATTTTTAGACCCATTCAGGTGATCATTGATTGAAAACATTGACAGTGCCTCTTTATCTACATTGAAATCATGCATATACTTCCTGGCGATCAGCGCTGCCATTGCAGCCGGTGTGGCACCGAAAAATGCTTCCCATTCACGATCCAGTATTGAGGATGATTTTTCTAATATATCGCTGCCGTGGATATCCGTCATTTTTTCGACTCCACCGACTACCACCACATCATACTCTTCAGATTTTATTGAAAGGTATGCATCCCTCAGGGCAGCTGCTCCTGATGCGGTTGAGGATTCAACCCTCAATGATGGTATGCCATCTGCTGAAAGACCGGAAAAATCGGCTATCAATGCGCCTATGTTTTCCTGTTTGTTTATGATTCCTGCCAGCGAATTGGCACCATAAATGGCATCCACATCCTTTGAGTATATGCCTGCATTTTCTATTGCTTTCAATCCTGCTTCAACGGCAAGGTTTCTCAGGGATTTGTCCCATAACTCCCCGAATTTTGTTTCTCCAGCTCCGATAATATATACTTCATTACTCAAGACTTTCACCCATAACAATTATTTTTCTGAACTTTGTGTAAATTGCATAATCGATAAATGTAACATTCTCTATCATTTTTCTTACACCCGGCGCATTTTCGCGCTTATAGGTTTTCATATTGTCCGTTACGGTTATATCGAAGGCGTCTGAACCTGCTCCTGAACCGAAAGAGACTGCCAGTATTCTATCTCCGGGCTTTGCCTCATCAAGTATGGCCGAAAGACCGGTCATTGTTGACCCGGAATATGTATTTCCTATATAGGGAGTAAGTAAACCTGTTTTATACTGTTCCTCTGTAAAACTAAGCATTTTTGCAACCCTCGTGGGGAATTTTCCATTTGGTTGATGGAAGACCACGTAATCATAATCGCTGCTTTTTGTTCCCATTCTTGACATCATGGCCTTTGATGCGGCAACAACATGCTTGAAATATCCAGGTTCCCCGGTAAATCTTTCTCCATGCCTTGGATATGGTTCCCCCTCTCTTCTCCAGAAGTCGGGTGTATCTGTGGACACCGATAATGTATCATTGATTTCTGCAATAACATCTTCCTTGCCGATAAGCATGGCTGTGCCACCTGCTGATGCACTGTATTCCAGTGCATCTCCAGGGGCACCCTGTGATGTATCTGATCCTATGGCAAAGCCATATTTTATATAATTGGAATCAACCATTGCCTTGACATTCTGCATTCCCGCGGTACCGGCCTTGCACGCAAACTCATAATCGGCAGCAAAGTATTCCAGTGGCATTCCTATTGCAGCAGCAACAACCGTTGCAGTGGGCTTTACCGCATATGGATGTGATTCTGAACCCACATAAATAGCACCAATGTCCTGCGGATTTATTTTTTTTCGTTTCAGGGCGTTTCTTGCTGCTTCCACGGAAATTGTGGCGACATCCTCATCCGGTGCAGGCACCGATTTGCTTAGTATAAAAAGATTGTTTTTCATTTTTTCCGGATCATCGCCCCATATCCTGGCAATTTCTTCAGGTTTAATTCTGTATACAGGAACATATGAACCGTAACTAACTATTCCAGACATAAGTGGATAGTATTAGCAAATATATAAAAATTCACGTTAGATAATTCGTTGATTAACGATTTCATACTATTTTTCATATGAAGAAGGTCCTTTGATTTAAAAAGTTTATTAATAATATTTAAATAGAACTTCTCATTGTTATAGTATGGTAGCTATAGATGTAGGAGAAGTAATACTAATTCTTGTTCTGGTAATAATTGTTGCAGTTATACTCTCTGGAATACATATTTTAAAAGAATGGCAGAGAGCCCCGGTTTTGACTCTGGGGAGATATACAGGATTGAAGGGCCCCGGGCTTGTTTACGTGACGCCCATTATAAGCAAAATTACAGTGGTGCTTTCAACCAGGATACAGGCAGTGGCATTCAAGACAGAGTCGACATTCACACAGGATAACGTTCCAGTAAATGTTGATGCAGTTATGTATTTCCAGATAATAGATCCGGACAAGGCAGTGCTTAATGTCGAAAATTATGCAGCGGCAACACAGCTTGCAGCACAGACAACGTTGAGGGAGGTGCTTGGAAAATCATCTTTCGATGAAATCCTTTCAGAAAGGGAAAAAATCGGAGAATCAGCAAGACAGATAATTGATGAGAAAACAGAGCACTGGGGAGTAAAGGTTTCATCCGTGGAAATCAGGGATGTACTTGTTCCACAGACACTCCAGGATGCAATGTCAAGACAGGCAGCTGCAGAGAGGGAGAGAAGATCCAGGGTTACACTTGCACTTGCAGAGGTTGAGGCAGCCGGTAAAATGGTGGATGCAGCCAAACAGTATGCAAACAATCCCACAGCTTTCCAGCTGAGATGGATGGATATAGTGTACCAGATTGGACTGGAAGGAAAAGGTTCACTTATAATGATACCGCAGAACGTACCTACAGTAGGAGATACTTCACAGTTCTTCACTGCAACAGCACTGAACAATATACTGAGCAAGAGTACCGGAAATGTTGGCAACAGCACTATATCCGGGAGTAAACCATAAGCAATTCATCAATGGTGAGATCTCCGGGCCTCTTTTCAGATAAAGGCCCATTGTAGCTCAGTGTTGTTGATAATTTTTTTCTTCTCATTGTAAATATTTTTATTAAAAATGCATCAAATTTTTTTATGTCCACTTCACATGTTTTTTTCCTGATTTCTATTATTGAAGAATCCACAGCTGGCACAGGAGAAAATACCTGCCTGTTAACACTGGAAATTATCTTTATGTCTGATCTTATACCGGCATTCACCGTTAATCGGGAATAATCTTTAGTACCAGGCTTTGCAATAAGCCTCAATGCGAATTCCTTCTGAACCATCATTATTGCTGAGTCAAAATCAAAATCAAGTAAATGAAAAAGGATTTGTGATGAAATATTATACGGAATATTTCCTATTATATGATTATATCTTGCCGGTGGAATGTCAAGGAAGCTTTCCTTGTTTATTATGAACTTCCCGCTATTGATCAATTCAGAATGTCTTATTTTAAGGGCTTCATAGAACCTGTGATCCGGCTCAACTGCCGTTAATTTGACAGGATATGACAGGAGGATGTCGGTTAGTATGCCATCTCCGGGCCCGATCTCCAGAATTTGATCTCCATCCGCGATGGAAAGCGCCCTGACCTCCTTGGCGGCAATGTTCTTATCACGTAAAAATACCTGCCCGAATTTTTTTGGAAAATTCCCGTTCATTTGGCAACAAATAGTTTATATTTTTCGTACCTGTTCTGCAGTTCGTCCATAATCCTGTTAACAAGCATTTTTTTCGGGTTATGAACACTTTTTACCCGTTCCATTATGTCATCAAAGGAGGTAAATGGGCCGTTTTTCCTTTCATCCAGAATGGACCACATGCTTTTATTTCCCAGTCCCGGAAGAAGCTCAAGTGTATGCATCCTTGTATTGACTGCCTCGGCATTATTGAAAAAATCGATAAACCTTTTGGGGTTGGCGTCTATTATATTTTCTATTGCATATGGTAATTCACTGACGGCAGCGCTGGTAAGTTCTTTAAACGTTATTCTTCTTTTTATTGAAATGACCTTGTCTCTTTTTTCCGGCGATTTTCCTATATATATTCTGTCACCCACCGTGATTACGGCATCAGGTTTCGGTATGATCTCCAGAAGTTTGAATTCGTTTTCCCCTATTGCTATAATAAGTGGCGATTTCCTGAAATTTTTGTCTTCCGCCCTACCCTGTGGCAGATAATCGATTATATACGCGTATTCTTCCATTTACAAACCCTTGAGTATATCTATTATACTATCTAAAACTTTGTTATCAACGTTTATATTATAGGAATTCAGTATGGCTATGAGCTCTTCAGGGGTGGAAGGTTTTATGTCAATTATTTTTGTTATCACGTCTTTAGAAAATTTATGAATTTTGCCTATATCACTGTAAAGTTTAGGTATATCCACATCTCTATCGTATTTTAAAAATTTTTCTACGTATGCCAGAGTGGCATTTTCACTGGGAGTTCGATCTTCCATGTTCACCAGTAAATCGTATACTTCGCTGTTGGTTTTATAGGTTATTTTCATTGGGTCAACCTCTTGAGGTGAACAGGCGCAGATATTATCTTTCTCTCGGTGTTGCCTATTTTGATTTTTAAAACATAGCAACTACCCTGCATACCGGTTATTTTTCCTGTTCTCCCCTGGAAGTTGTGGAAAGGCATTCCATTCTGTATTGCGGGATCTATTACAACTGCTACAGTTTCACCTACTTCGAATTTCTTTAAAAGGTCGTTTACCTTTGGCATTCCACGCTGTTTTATCTTTTTAGTTAACTTGCTTCTTGAACCTGATCTGGTTCCATTGGACATTCTTGTCATGTTTATTCACCTCATTATTTTTATTACATCAAGGCTTTTTACCCTTAATTCTCTACCATACATGGAAGACATGCTCGGTACTGTTCTGCCATTATCCCCATTGATAAGCTCCTTAATGTATGTTCCCGACTGGGAGCAAATTTTTATTGTGGCTTCCTTATCATGTATATCTTCTATATTTATATATTTTATTTCTTTTTTTCGTATAAGGTCCGCACGGTTTCCTATAACACGTACAGGAGTTCTCTGTGAAATTACCAGATTTTTGAATGCCATGGCCGTGCTTTCCAATTTTTCCCGGGATATTTCCTCATCTGATTCCAATGTCGCCATATATACCTTATCGTATGCTGCCTCCTTTATTTCCCTGATTTTGTCCTTGTCTGAAAATTCAAGATCGGAAATTAATATTCCTGAACCAGAACCGTTGACCTCATCCATGAATTCATTTAAATTTATATTCCTGTATACAGGTTCATCAATCTCTATCACAAATTCACGTCCATTGCCGAGCATCATAACATCCACATCCTCCCTTCCAGAACCGTGGAGTTTATAATTTTTTCCTGCAGAGTATTTCAGGAGTACTTCCCCTATCAGGGATTCTATAGAATCTCCTGTGCCATTTATCCACCTCGTCTGTGGAATGTCCCTGCGTTTTTTCGTATATGTTCCGTAGATGTAAAGTGGCCTGACTATTAGATTGACACTGTCATATATTGTATTGATCTCGATGAGTATATCAGGATTTTTTGAGAATTCCTTTCCTGTATGTTCCGAAAAGTACTTGCCGAATTCACGGTTGAATTCCTTTTTTATGCTCTCTCCCTTATTTCCGTATTTATTCTGTATTTTCTGTTCCTCAAGAAGTATGTCAGGATCGAATTTGGATCCTATCAAGAATGTATCATATTCCATGCTGCTAATGGCATCTACCGCCATGTTCAGGTACATACCCAGATTTTTGAAAATTCCCTTGCAGATATAACAGCTTTCCGGTATCTCAACATGGCCGAAAAATGCTTTGTAGGTAAATGCGAGCTTCAGCCCTCTTTCATAGTCTGTAAGCCCTGTATCCACCGATGCAAAAATTCTGCCTGTACATCTTATACAGAGGTTATGAGAGAATAAATCCTGAAGGCTATTCATAAAAATAAAAAAATTATCTGGCCTTTACAACTTTTTCAATGCTTGGCCTTTCCTTGATAAACACCCTTGAACCACATTCACATTCAATATCTGTGGTCCCGAATGATTTTTCAAGCTGTCTGCCACATCTAATACATTTATACATGGTTGTTTATCTCCTTTACAGTCTCGCTGCTGTATTCAGGAGTATAGGATCCGCCTGCAAATTTATAGCTGCAGTGCCTGCATTCCCATATTCCGTTGGCAATTCTCTTTACCTTTTTCTGCTTGCATGATGGGCATATGTAGAAACTTGTTTTCTGCGTGTATACCTTATTCCATGCCTTTCTTACCGTAACACCGTACCGGGGACCAAAACGCCCGGATGCCCCTACTTTTACTGTGTGTTTTGTCATATATTCACCTTAAATATGTCTCCCTTAACTTGTTACCTATATTACTTGATGTTTTTATAGCTTTCCTTATTTCATCCAGGGAAAATTCTCCTATATCTCCCTTTTGCATCGCATGTATATTATGATCCTCCGAAATGGTAACGGTTATTCTTCCATTTGAAACCTGTTCTTCTTCCAGATCAGGATCGCATACCAGTTCATCCCCTATCTTTGCCATGGTAATAGAGACAGGTGTTGCATTGATTGGAAGTGCATAATCCTTCTGCCCTATTTTCGATGCTGGGACAACTGTGTTTTTCAAAGCGGTGACAGCTGCCAGTGTTGCTGCATCTATTATATTTCCATCATAGTTCAGGACATCTATATCTACAAAGATCATCCATACACGTTTTCCGGATTCTATCACGAGTTTTGATGTATCAACCATCTTGCTTTCCCTGATTCCCCTGTCAACTACTCTGGAATACTCTATAGCCTGTTCGCTGGGTGGACCTGATTCAAATGTGGGGAATGCCATGGGGAGCAACTCTATATTGAGTGCCATGACTCCGCTATCGGGAGAATCCTCGAAGGGATCTCCCTCTTCAACCTTTATACCGGCTACAACCTTTGTCTTTCCTATTTCTACCATTGCAGAACCTGCTGCCTTCGGTACGAAATTTTCTGTAATTTTTATTTCCCTGTAATCATCCAGGGATCTTCCATCCAGACGCTTTCCTGTTTTTATACTTTCCAGTATGAATCCCTTTCTGATTTCTGATAATACTGCACTTGCATCCATCGGCATCTTACTCACCATCCTCTAAACTATATTTATCCATCAATGCGTTTTTCTGTAATTCTGAAATGCGTGGCATTGCTTCCATCATCATTGATGTAGCCTCATTGAATTCCTCTTCAGTAACATCGCCATCAAGCTGGAGCAGGACAACTTTGCCTGTTCTGGGCAGGATTGCCATGGGTATATCCGCCTGGCCGAAGTTATCTTCATCCTTTGATAGATCCAGGACAACTTTTCCATCTGCTTTTCCTGCTGTGCAGCCGACCACAAGGTCTCTCATGGGAACCCCTGCATCTGCCACTGCAACAGATGATGCGGTAAGACTCGCTATTCTGGTGCCTGCATCTGCCTCTAATACCTGGATAAACACATCTACCTCTGCCCTGGGAAGTTTTTCCAGCACTATAGCAGATGAAAGTGCTTCAGAAACAACTTTTGATATCTCCATGGTTCTTCTATCAGGTCCCGGCCTTTTCCGCTCCTCCACGGAGTAACCGGACATGTTGTATCTGGCCTTTACTATTGCACGATCTATATTCTGTGCATGCTTCGGGTATGCTTCCCTCACATAAACTGCTACTATGATCTTGTTAGCTCCCCATTCTATAAATGCAGATCCGTCTGCCCTCTGCACAACGCCTGTTTGAATTTTAATCGGGCGCATTTCATTGTTTGCACGGCCATCCAGCCTCAGTCCATCGTCTCTTATAAGTTTGATATTTCCTTCCATTAATTTTCACCTTTCATCTTTTTCAGGTATTCTTCCATTCTGTCAGTTAAGCCAATTGTATGTGCCTCTTTTTCTACAATTCTGATTGCATCAATGGCCTGTTTTACATTTTCGATTTCTCCATCTACCCATATGAACCCATTCTGCCCCACAATTATTTTTGTGTCTGTATAGGTTTTTATAATATTTATCATATTTCCGCCCTTTCCGATAACACGTGGCACTTTTGGCGGCTTGACCGATATGATTCTTCCGGTTTCCAGTTTCCGCATTCCGTTATCCCTCATGGAAATCCAGCTTTCCTTGATTTCATTTGAGACCGATATCCTTGCGTAAACATAGTCGCCAACCTTCAGATATCTTTCAAGGTCTCCTGATGAAACGTGCCATGGAGAATCGTTCATGTGCAGAAGAGAGTAATATGGAGAATTTATATCAACGGTCCACATTGTTGGGCCTATATCCATTATCTTGCCGATAATCTTGTCATTAACCCTGGGAAGATAGGGGCTGTTGAAGGGAGCCACATCAATAAATTTCTCGCTTTCCTGAATAACGCCAAAGTATTCAGAAAAAAATTCTGAATTAGATTCATACATACCATTTCGGGGTTTTAAATCGCCTGTTTCTATTTTATCCCCTGGATAAACTATTTTTTTTGTCTCCAATTGAATACACCTTTTACTTTATGAAATATACCTTCGTAATATATTTATCTTTGTCATTAATTGAAAGTTAATATATAAATAATTTTAATACTTCCATGTTATTTTAAATTATTTTAACAGTTTAACGTCAGCTTCCCCGTTTGTTTTTCTGTTGACAAGATCTATCAAATCTCCCTGCATTCCTGCAGGTATTTCTATTACGCATATATATTCACCTGCGTTGGACCATTCTTCTTTCAGTATAATTCCCATGCGGGATAGGTCTCCATACAGGCGTCCATAAGCATCCCCGGACAGTCTTACGGCGAGCCTGGCCTTCTCCATTCTTATAGGTATCAATGGCCTGATTGCCTTGAGTACCATCTGGACCTGTTCCTCCACGCTTTTAAAAGGATCAATGCGGACCTTTGCCTCATCCATTGCCTCTTCAATTCTGATTACCGGAATCGGAGTGTTTGTCTGTGGATTTATCGCTTCCCGTACAATCTCATTTATGACCTGCCTGCGTTTTGTCTCCAGTATCTCCTTCCTCTGTTCAGTTGTAAGCTGTATTTGCCCTCTCTTTACTATTTCTATTGCTACCTGTGCTATATCGGTAGTTTTGAATACCTTTTTGAGGATTTCTTCATTGGTTCTGTCGCCTTTTTTTGCATCCTTGAAAACTTCTGGAATTGCCAGATCATTCTCCACATCTATCTTCCCCTCACGTATTCTGGACGCTGCTTCAGGATCAACAAGAATTTCAAATTTATAACTGTCATATTCAAATCTTGCAATTACTGCATCATCTGTATTTACCATAAATGATAATAGTTTATTTAAATAAAAAATTATACATTTGTATTTTTTCTGGGTACAGATGCCATGAGGAATAATATTGCTGCAATGCTAGCTACAAGCACAAAAACAAATGATAAATTATGGTCAAAAATAAACAGTGCCGCAAACAGTGTACTACCCAGAAATCCAGAAATTGCCTTGCCTGTATAGAATACCCCGTTATTTGCAGTTGAAAACCGTGAACCGAAAATATCACCCACCAGTGAGAAATACATGGATATCATGGCACCGCCGAAGAACCCTATGAAAACTATGGCAAAAACATATTCATGCAATATAAGGAATACAGACCCCAGTATCAGAAATATATCTATGACCATGACCACCTTTATTCGCCCTATTATGTCTGAGACATAGCCCAGTATGGGCCTGCTCACACCGCTCAGAAGCGGGAACATAGATACCAGTACGGTGAATTCAAACAGAGGGAGGGTTTCTCCCAGATATCCGAAGGATGCAGAAACCACTATCAGGGGGACACTTCCCAGAATAAAGGAAATATACAGAATCCAGAATCTTCTGCTTCTGAGGTTTTTTGATGTTTTCTCACCGGTCATGGTGCTTGATTCGGGGTATTTGGCCATTATGAGAAGAGCGGGAAGCAGGATTATTTCTGCCACACCGATAATCAGCATCGGGGTTCTGAATGATACTGCACGGGCGATGAATATATTGGCAACTGCGGCACCCAGGCCGAATCCGAGAGAGACAAACCCCACAGCAAATCCTCTACGGCCCTTGAACCATTTTACTGCAAGATTTGTGGCTAAACCGTAAAGAATTCCTTCTCCGATGCTTCCTATAGACCATAAAATATAGAAAAAATACAGGTTATGTATAAAGGATGTTCCGATAAATCCTGTGGCTGAAAAAATAGCTGATAATATTCCGATGTTTCTCGGCCCGTTCCTGTCGGCAAAATATCCACCCACCCCCTGGAAGCCTGTTGAGAATATCGCAAATAATGTAAAGGCAACCTCAATCTGTACCAGCGATACATTTAATCCCGTCTTTAAAAGGGGCTCAAAAACATTCCAGGAGTATTGGTACAGTGAATTGAAAGACATGATAACTATTCCTATGATCAAATAGCCCTTTCTCACATAATGAAATTTAAAGATTAAATATAAATGTTATTGCTCATTTACTGAGTTTTTGAGTTTCTTCTGCCTCTGGATAAATTTATGAAAAGCAAATATTCCCCATATGGTTTCTATGACACCGAATGGATACACTCCTGCAAGAGTGCCGTAAACTGCCGAGCCGAAGCACGTAATTCCGAACAGGAGTGAATATACAGGAGACCGTGATTCAAGAAGATAAAATACCATCATCATGGCAAGCACCACGGAACCGTATACTGTCAGATCCGAAATCAACATAGTCCCCTATCAGTATACCATAAAAATAGCTATGGTTTCAGACTAATACAAAAATAGTGGTTCCTAGTAGTATGGCAGCTACGAGGTAATCTATTCTTTTCGGAGTCAGTGTTGCAAGCTTCTTTATTAAAACCCTGCTCAGTGCAATGGTTACAATGAGGAGTGCCACTGCTGATACTATCACAAAAATTGATAGTGTAAGATAAACAAAATGCATGCCATAAACAACTGCAATAAGTATAATGGGGACTATGGCAGGATCCGGAATAACACTGACCAGCAGTATTGATTTTTCTATTTCTGTGTTTTTTTCAACCTTTTCTTCATGCCTTGCATTTATTATGATGTAGACTGCAACAAAAACAAGCAATGCTACGGCAAAGATTTTTAAATACAATTCAGGAAAGAAATAAAGGCCAACAATTGCTATTGCAAATGAGAGGATTGCTGAGAATATTCCGTGAATCATACCGAGACTGAATGATATAAAACCGGTTTTCCTGAGTTTGAGTTTTTTGCCTATGGAATATGACAAAATCGGAGTCCAGTGATCAGGGGCAACCATGTGAAGTGATGCTATAAGAATGGACAGGCCGATCACCATCACGGGCATGATCAGGTAAATGAATATCATGATTGCTCAATTAATTATGCAATATAAATTATTGGTATTCTCTGGGTGCAATTGATAAGTTTAAAATTATTTTAAAAAATTATTAAATATGAGGTTGAGATGGTTAAATAATGGAAAAGATAGAGGTGAAAAATCCTGGTCAGTATTATGTTAATAACTGGATAATTTACGATGCCCTGGATGGACCCGCAATAGATGAAAACAAATGGTCCCTCAGGGTAACTGGCCTTGTGGCAAAACCTGCCGAGTATTCGTATGGAGAACTCAATAAAATGAAGGGGATGGAATACATATCGGACTTCAACTGCGTCACAAAATGGTCAATAAAGGAGGCAAAATTTACAGGGCCATCCCTGCGGGATATTATAATAAAATCCGAGCCTTCCAAAGATGCTGAATGGGTTATGTTTATATGTGCCGATGGATATGATACACCGGTTCCATTTGATGATGCTGTGGATGAAAAAAGCATACTTGCCCTGAGGATAGATGATAAACCCCTGGGGATCAAACATGGATTCCCGGCACGGCCTTTCATCCCCTCCCTGTACGGATGGAAAAGCGCAAAATGGTTAACGGAAATCAGATTGATGGAAAAATATGAGGATGGTTACTGGGAAGCCTATGGTTACCATGAGAGGGGCAGGGTGGAGGATCAGGAAAGGTTCAAGGGCTTTGCCTGGAAGAAGGTAAAGAGGCATTCAGAGATAGATAAATAATTTATTATTTAATAAGAAGTTCCAGTGGTGCATGGTCTGAACCCGTAACATTTTCCAGTATCCTTGAATCCTCTATATGATCCATGAAATTATCACTGGCGACAAAATAATCTATACGCCACCCTATATTCTTTTCCCTGGCATTGAATCTATATGACCACCATGAATAATGCCCCGGTTCTTTATGGAAATATCTGTATGTATCAACATAGCCATGTGATAATATTTCTGTCATGGAATTTCTTTCTTCCTCTGTAAATCCCGGATTCTTCTCGTTTCCTTTTGGTCTCGCTATATCTATTTCCTGATGTGCAACATTGAAATCCCCTGTGACTATTACAGGTTTTTTTTCCTTTAACCGATCCATATATGCGAGTATCTCCTTATTGAATTCCAGCTTGAAATCAAGTCTCGGGAGCCCGTGCTGGGAATTGGGGAAATATGAATTGATAAGGTAAAAGTTTTCGTATTCCAGTGTCTGCGTCCTCCCCTCAGAGTCGAACTTCGGGTTGCCAATGCCCTCTGAGTACTTTACCGGATCGTCCTTTGTCAGGGCCATGGTGCCACTGTATCCCTTCTTATCTGCTGAATTTATATATATTTTATATCCCAGATGATGTATTTCCTCCGGAATGTTTATTTTATCCACCTTTACCTCCTGCATCAGGACAATATCAGGATTCTCACTTTGCAATACATCAGTAATTCCATTTTTGATTGCAGCTCTCAAACCATTGACATTCCAGGACATAATTTTCATGAATTAGAATTGTGATTTTGTATATAAAATTCGGTATTGCGTATATACACTGGCTGAGAACTGATTTTTAAATCATTATATAAAATTATGAATTGAAGGGTATAAAAAGATAATTACTGTTTTTCCCCGTATGCTGCCCCTCCCGGAGTTTCAACTATCACTTCATCATTTTCCTCCAGTACGGATGAAAACTTGCTGGGCATGGATTTTTTCCGGCCATTGCTTATTATGTATAGTTTACCGGTTTTTCCGGGAAATCCACCGTGCAATCCCCATGGAGGTATTATGAATCTATCGGCTATAACAGAAATATAAGTCCTGCTTCTGACCCTGAATGATCTTACTATTCCCTCGCCACCGTGGAACTGCCCTTTTCCATAGCTGTTCTTCCTTAGATTATTCCTTGTGAAGAAGAAAGGATATTCTTTTTCGGCTATTTCCACCGGCGTATTCAGGGTATTTGTCATATTGCTATGTATTCCGGATTCCCCGATGGAGTCATATCTGCCGCCGTTTCCACCACCTATTGTTTCATAGTACGACCAGTATTTGTTACCGAGTTTTCCGCCAAGCATTAAATTCATCATTGTTCCAGAGGATGCAGCCGGTATGTAATCCAGGAATTCACTCAGTGCCCTCAGTGTGACATCCGCTATTCTCTGCGTGGTTTCCACATTTCCACCTGAAACAGGATAATTTTTCTCCGGGTTTACGAGAGATCTCTGCGGTGCCTTTATTGTTATAATAGAGTAGAATCCATCATTTGTCGGTATAGAATAGCGCATAGCACTCCTTATGGCATATGCCACAGCAGAAAATGTTACACCTTCAACGGCATTCAAGGGGTATTCAATTTCACCGTGTGTCCCTTCGAAATCTGCGATAACTCCCTTTTCACTTATTTTCAGATTGATGTCAATATTTATTTTTATAACGCCCATTTCAAGATAATCTTCTGCAGCATACTCTCCCGGCTTCCATGCTTTCAATGCCATAAGTGAAAGCTCACGGGAATGATCTATAAGTGAATTCCACGATGTAAGTATTTCTTCAGCGCCGTATTTGGATTTTAATTCCTTTATTCTGCTGATCCCCATTTTATTTGCAGATATCTGCGCATTGAGATCACCCCTGGCTGTTTCAGGGTCCTTGAAATTTGCCAGAATCATTTTGATTATGTCCGGGGTAATGATCACGGGTGGTATAATGAGCCCTTCCTGATATAGATTTCTTGCATCAGGATTCAGGCTACCGAAAACGGGGCCACCAACATCGACATTATGGGCTTTGTTTATAACATAGCAGAATATTTTTCCCTTGTCATATACCGGGGCGATTATTGTAACATCATTGAGATGCGTTCCCGATATATAGGGATCATTTGTTATCAGCATTTCGTCTTCCTTTAATGCAATGCGGTGTTCATGCATATAGTTGATAATATTTTTAGATCCGATTTTGAACGATCCGAGATGCACCGGTATATGTTCAGCCTGTGCAATAATTCTGCCATCAGCATCAATAACAGCACAGCTGTGATCCATTCTCTCCCGTATATTTGGAGAAATGGCCGATCTCTTCAGTGCAACTCCCATCTCCTCTGCAATAAATTGTGTAGCCTTTCCTATTATTTCCCAGTCTGTCATAATCTCACCGCCCTTAATTCATTATTTTCTCCACGGAATATCTTCCAGTTAGGAGGCACAAAGGTGCTTGATCCATCTTCTTCTATTACGGCAGGGCCCATTATTTCCTCCCTTACCGGCAATGCGTCCCTGAGGTAAACATTAACGGTTTCCCAGTTCCCGTTTATGTATATCTTTCTTTCAACTGGTTTATTTTCCATGTTTTTACCTGATCTAACATCGGGCTTTATTCTCTTTTTAACTGCAAATACCCTTATTGTAAGTATCTCTACAGGCCTTTCCAGGGTGAACCCGAATGTTCTGTTATGGGTGTCTGTAAAATCTTCTACTATCTTTTCCTTTTCTGGCACCTCAACAGGAATTGTGAGTTCTGATCCCTGACCAACGTACCTGCAATCTGCATATCTGAGGAATTCCGGGTCCTTTACCATATATTGAAGCTTCTCCTCCAGCTCCCTGAATCCGGCTTCCAGATCTTCCGGATATGACATTCTTGCCTCGTATTTTATATCCGCAAGCATCAATCCGAGCGCGCTGAATACACCCGGTTCTGGGGGTATTATCACATTTTTTATTCCCAGTTCATCTGCTACTGGCATTGTGACCTGCGGTCCAGCACCACCGAATCCGAACAGGGTAAATTCTGCAGGATCGAGTCCCCTTTCTACAGTGACAAGCCTTATTGCCCTTGCCATTTCAAGGTTTGCAAGTTTTATGGCAGATTCCGCAACCTCATATGGATTGCCCAGTTTTTCCAGGGCCTTCAGTGCGAGGTCCTTCCTGAGTATTTTATCAGACCCTGACATTTTATCATTTATAATTCCCATTACAAGATTTGAATCCGTTAGCGTTGGCTCCTTCCCTCCACGGTTGTATGCCACAGGCCCTGGCTCTGACCCTGCACTCATTGGCCCTATATTCAGTGCACCTGTTTTATCCTTCCATATTACTGTGCCACCCCCTGAGGATACCTCCGAAAGATCGATGAAGGGGAATCTGACCGGATAGCCGGACCCCTTTACTATTCTGCCGTGGTGCGATGATCCACCGACCTCATATTCCGCGGTAATGTCCACATTATGGTGTATTACCGTGCCTGCCTTGGATGTTGTCCCGCCCATATCAAAGCTGATGACTTTGTCTACCCCCAGTATGGAGGAAAATTCACTGGCCGCGATTACACCAGCAGCCGGGCCTGATTCTATTATGTTGACCGGTTTTTTTATTACCTCGTCCACGGATACAAGGCCTCCTGCATTGGACATCATATTTATTTCCGGAGATCCGAATTTGTCCAGTACAGATTTCAACCTTTTGAGATAGCCGGATACAACGGGCATGAGAACTGCATTGACCACCGTTGTTGAGGTTCTTTCATATTCACGTGGCTCCGGTGATACACCGTATGATATCGATATATTATCAAAGTACTCTGAAAGGTAGTTTTTCATATTGATCTCATTTTCCGGATTCATATATGAATGCAAAAAGCATATGGCTATAGATTTGACCTTGCTTTTTATAAGGGAATTTTTAACATTTTCCATAGTATCTGTATCAAGTTTTGTGATCAAATTTCCATTAACATCCGTTCGTTCATTTGCCTCATATCTCAATTTCGGCGGTATAAGGGTTTTGGGCCGGTGGAAATCCAGATTATATAATTCCGGCCTGTTCTGCCTGCCTATCTCAATTACGTCCCTGAAACCCTTGGTAGTAATAAGTGCGGTCTTGGGGAGCTCAAGCCCATATTGCCCGAGAAGAGAATTTGTTGCAATCGTTGTGGCATGTATAAACTCATCAATGTCATTATGGAGATATTTGCTCAATCCCTCCATAACTGCCTGTTCCGGGTTTGCAGGTGTCGTGGGAACCTTATAATAGTGTATTTCACCATCTATTATGATAATATCAGTAAATGTCCCGCCTATGTCTATCGATACTGTAACCATGCTAGTGGGATTGGTTTTTACATTATTAATATTTTCCCGAAAACCATAGATTTTTTTAATTTCGTGGAAGCTTTTCAATGAATCCTGAACTGATCATTATTCAATGTGATGAATGATTGTAACCGAGTTTTGCCAGGCGTTTTGATATTTCACCGTAGTATTTATTGCCCTTCAGAATTTCCCTGTAGAAATCAATGGCCTTATCATAATCACCGGTATTGACAGGTTTTGGCACACCGTCCTTTCCCCCCAGGCAGAACGAGAATTTTACCGGGTCAACAAAGGACGGTGCCTCCCCATAGATAATTTCTGATATATATGATAAT
>JAKADL010000104.1 GCA_021820565.1 Thermoplasmata archaeon | reverse complement strand
TATAAAAAGTTAGTGTTGTCGCAGAAAATATAAATTTAGAAAATTTTAATCACGCTTCTTTGCAAAATAAAGCGCCAGGAGAGACGGAATTAACACCCATGCAAGTCCTATCAGAACCACGGAGTAAATATTGATTCCAACACTGGAAGCACTCAGTGTGCTGTAAAATCCTAGATGGTAATCGGCAATGATATCCGGGAAGTAAGAAGGTGAAATAGAACTCAGTATTAGAGAATCTTTAAGAAATAATGTGTTTGATGTTATATGAAGTTCTAACAATATAATCGTTGGTATAAATGTCCACATGTATCCAAGGATAAACAATAAACCTATCCCCATTCCGAGAATGATGCCCTGTGTTTTCGCAAACTGTGTTACCAGATACATTATACCTGCAAAACCTACGGCTTCCACGAGATAGCCCAGCAGCATTGTTGCAAATGTGCCTGTCGACATATAAACACCTGTATAATATTCCAGTATTATATCTGCAAGTCCGAAGGATATGAGGAGTCCTACAAGGAAACTTATGGAATTGCCGGTCAGCCTTGAAATCATTAACTTCCCCTTAGTAATGGGTCGGGCTATTATCGATTCCATTACTCCCGAGGCCTTATCCTTGCTGTAATAAAAATAGGCCGAGAATATAGCCATGATTGGAATCAATAGTATTCCAAAAAATAATACTAATTCACTCTGAAGTAATGTCCCTGGCTTGGCATATGTGTATTCAAACGATATATCTGACATTGATGCTACCATCACTGCTCCTGTTGTATTTGTAATATATATATTTACATACGTATTACGATCGGCTGGAGTTAAATGAGGGGTATAGATAAATATGCCTGTATTTGAAGTGTCTTTTACACTATTTGCAGTTATATTATACTTGCTTATTCCATATATACCTGATGACGACGTATTTTGAGAAATATATAATGGATAATTACCTGTTGTATGGTTTGCATGGGGAATATACACCATTGTGCTTACCTGCGATGGATTTGCTTTATCCTTTAGCAGTACTGCATAAATGGGTTCACTTGAATAGTTAAAGTATGTATTGTAGTATGGATTTGATGGATTTATGTAGGAGTATGGCTGACCCATTTGTAAACGTGTAGGATTAGCCATATCATACATTATATAGTCTTCCGAATTTTCTATCGGGCTACTGTCCTTGTAGTATGCATTATATCCATATTTAAAATAGGTAACATTTTGTGATTCAGTGAAATTAATATAACCATTCTCAGACTGGTAAGTTTTATTGTAATAAGTGTGATCTGTACAATTCTCTATCGAGGAGGTAACACTTAAACCAGTGACTGGCTGGCCATACCCATTTATAACATAATCACTTACATGTACAAAGCCACCGGTATCATTCACATAGGGCAAAACAATATCAGTGTGTGCCGGAGCAGCACTGTCAGCGGAACTTCCGGCACCATATGCTGTGGCTGCTGTGACAAGGACCAGAAGCACAATAAGTATAATAGTGAATTTTCCTGTTAAAGTTCTTTTAATATCATATAGAAAGCCGTTCATTTTATCTCACCATATTAAGGAAATAATCTTCAAGAGTCTCATTTTCCATGCTGATATAATCAACCTTGTAATTTGCCCTGACAAGTTCATCATTCACTTCTGATGGATCAGCGTTTTCTGTCTTTTTTATAATATAATAATATCCATCGGATACAGTCTCGCCGAAATTTGATAGGAGATTATCTATCTTATCATCTGGGTTTTTAACATGGATTTTGATTCCTGTTGTTCCAAGATTCTTTAAGTCATCCCTTGTAAGCGTTTTTATTATAGCTCCATCTTTCATTATTGCTATCCTGTCCGCCACATTCTGCAATTCTGATAATATATGGGAGGAAAGCAGAATAGATTTACCCTGTTTTTTAAGGTCTATTATAAAGTCACGGACTTCCTTTACACCCTGTGGGTCAAGTCCATTCAGTGTCTCATCGAAAAGGAAATTATCGGGATTGCCCATCATGGATGCTATTAAAGAAAATCTTTTTTTCATTCCCTGGGAATAATACCTTAGTTTTCGATTTTTATATGCATATATATCAAATCTCTTCATCAGTTCAACAATCTCATTTTCAACATCCTTAGATTTTATGCCATATAACCCGGCATAGTATTTCAGGAGTGGTATGGGTTTTGAATCAGGTTCAAAGTTTGGAAGTTCTGGGACCCATCCTATATGTTTTGAAGCCTCGACCTTATTTGTCACTATGTTATAATTATCAACCATAATTTTTCCGGATGTGGGGAATATTATACCTGTAGTTGCCCGTATTGTGGTACTCTTACCGGCACCGTTCAATCCAGCAAGTCCCAGTATTTCACCATTATTTATTTCCATATTTAAATTATTAACAGCCTTGAAATTTTTAAAAGTTTTGGTAAGGTTGGTAATTGTAATCATGAAAGGGCATAAAATAAATACTATATTAAATTTTGTACATGTAGACAATTCACCCTTTTGTATTCACTTCTGCCCGGCTGCTATTTATCTTGCTCTTGCCCGAATCATCATCTATAATTATCGTGATTTTTTCTTCAGCCCCGCTGAGTATTCCATCTATTCTCTGCCTCAAATAATTAACATCCTCCCCATCGCCCATTATGGCGAGCTTCTCCTTTATGCTGGTTAAAATTCCCTCAACTGTGGTTATATATCCGGTAGAAGCTATCCCGGGGGATATTTCAGCATCAAGCTCTGGTATCTGCACACTTGCATCAGGTGATCTGTAAACTATTGTTTTCAAATCATTCTTATTTTTTATTTTGAATTTGATTATCTTTGGCTCATCCTTGTCGTGCCGTTCTATCGTAACATTCCTGTAACTGCAATTCTTGCAGATGTATGTGTGTATAGTTATTTTTCCCTCATATGGTATATCATTATCAGCCTCGAGATAGAACAAAAACTCATTGCAGTTAGGGCATCTTGTATCCGTTTTTATTTCTTCCATTCAATCACCCTGGTCAAGCCATGAATACAACGGATCAAATACTATATATCTTTTGTTTTTCAAATCCGGAACATTTGAAGCCGCAGAAAGAAACATTGAAATTTTTATATCCTTTATTATATTGTTTATCTCGAATTTTAATTCTTCATAGGATGTATCTGCTGCCTTCAGAAAATTTCTTGCCATTGCGCCCATATCTGCACCCATGATTATGGACTTTACAATATCCTCCCCGTTTCTTATTCCTCCGCTTCCTATGATTGGAATTCCCACAGAACAGAATTTAATAGAAGCAGGTGAAGGTATCCCCCAGTTCCAGAAGGTCTTTCCTGTATGCATTTTCTCATTGTTCTGTATTTTTTCCGCCCTGTAATATTCAATAGCTGCAAAAGAGGTGCCACCCAGACCTCCAACATCGATTGCCTTTACGCCGGCATCCCTTAGATCCAGAGCATCTTCCCTGGAAAACCCGCTTCCTGTTTCCTTGGCAATTACCGGGTACGATTTTGCAATTTCTTTTAATCTGGAAAGTACCCCCTTTGCATTCCTGTCCCCTTCTGGCTGTACCATCTCCTGAAGAAAGTTGAAGTGCACTATAAGATACTTTGCCCCTATCAAATTGAAGATATATTCAATGTCCTTATCAGAAATCGGTGGTTTATCCTGGCCTATTAGTTGTGGTGCCCCTATATTTGCAAATTTTGCGGGAATTTTGAAATCATTTATCACTGAAAATGTTCCTGCAATATCCTTATTTTCTATGGCAGCCCTCATGCTACCGACACCCATGCCGATGTGGAACTCTTCAGCTGCCTTTGCAAGATTTGCATTGATTTTTCTGGCCTTCTCAGTCCCTCCGGTCATGGAGGATATCAAAAATGGATAGTCAAAATGGGTGCCCAGAAAATCTATGCCTGTATTAATTGCATCATAATCCACTTCGGGCAAAGCCCTGTGAATCAGCCGAATATCATCCCAGAAGTTGTGTTCAGATGTAACATTCATATTTTCGGCAATGTTTATATGTTCTTCCTTTCTATTTTCTATCATTCAAATCACCGTTCCTGTAAAATTATTCTTCCCTATATTATATATTCGTTCCGGGTATAATCCATTGATCAGGTATACAGGTATACCAAGATCAGAAATACCCCTCATTTTTCTGTACTTGTTCATTATGCCCCCGGTCACATCGGGCGTTGCATCATCGTGCTGGAATTCACCTGAAATTGTTTTCAAGAGCTTTGCATCCGGATTTGTTTTAGGATTTTTATCATAAATACCATCAACATCTGAAAAGAATACAACCGCGGAGGGATGAAATCTTCTGGCAACATCATATGCTATATTATCCCCGGAATATATTCCTATTTTATTCCCGTGGATATAGGTATCTCCATAGGAAACAGGCGTTATTCCCATATTCAGATATTTTCCGAATACCGCATAATTTTTTTTATTATCATAAACTAGTGAGGATACAGGAAGAGGTATGTTATAAATTCCACTGCTGTATAAAATTTTAGAAATTTTGAGGTTCAGATTAGCCATATCGTTATGGACAATATTCATGCCTTTCATTGTCCGTTCACTGGCAAAACCCGGCAATCCATATTCTTTGGCTTTTATGTGTCCGAAAGATCCACCTCCATGTACTATAATCATATTATCATTAATTCCCTTCAGTGTTTTTACTATGTTTACAACAACGGATTCGTTGAATGACCTATATTCTGATTTCTTTGTGATTGCACTTCCACCGAGCTTGATTACTATCATTTCATAAATAATATTTATAAAGTTATTAAATTTGACTCAATAAATCCCTGATTATTGTGTGCATTCCCGAAAATTGGATGCAAAAATATTTAGTGGTTTAGTGGTGAGCCTTTTTCAGGTCTCTTGCCAGATTTACGAGGTTTTCAAGAAGCTGTCCTGCAAATTTGGCAGTCATTTCATCTGTCAATTTTCCATTTTCATCGAATTTTTGTGGCGCAAATG
>JAKADL010000010.1 GCA_021820565.1 Thermoplasmata archaeon | reverse complement strand
TATATTATCCGGTATCATCGGTTATTTCTAACCTCGCCCTTCCTTATTAATGATAAATTAATAAGTGCATTCATTTATTGGTATACTTGACATTACAATCTGTGATATAAACGTTTTGATAATTGCCTGGCACCAGAAAAATATGGCATTATGCGAATAAAATAGCCAGTTTTTTAGACGTAAATTTATAAAAATATGAAAATTATCCTGAAACCATTAAAAACATTATAGAATTAAAAAATTAGCTATTTAATATATTATTAGATAATATATTCCCTAAATATTTTAATAATTATATTTAAATTTTCCTGAAAATACAGTTACTGGACTATATTTACAAATTTTATACATATGACTAAATTTTCAAATAATTCCTGATTGAATATTATCATAAATCAAATTTAAATTTTGAACATTATAATTATCAATATTTTTTGCTCAACAATAAATGTATCTCACCGTTTTCCCTTGTAATATTTTCTATTTCCATTTGCGAATATCTTGCCATTTTTATAAAAATTTCATCAGGATATTTGAACTTTTCATCCATTATCATAAGTTTAACAGTTTCACCTTCCATAGTTATTCCAATAGATTTCATTGCGGATAAAAGAAAATTAAATGGGTCTCCACCACAGCTAACTGTTCTGTAATCTTCTTCAAGCATATTATTATATATTATTTCATAAATTAAACTGTAAGTAATATTGCACCTAACAAAAAAATAATAATGCCGTTATTGCTATAACGTTATGGAACAGGAATTCAAAGTACTTACTCCATCTACAAGGCTGGTCTTAATCGCATTAAGGCATTTCAAGGTTGCCAGGCTGTGCCAGCTTATTGAGAATACAGGGTTATCAAAGAGATCTGTTCTATACTCCGTGAAAAAACTAAGTGCCATGGGCCTGATTGAGGTCAATATATGCCTTTCCGACACAAGACAGAGATTTTACTGCATAAAAATAAATGAATAGGTGCAAAATTTGCATCTAAAACAATGATATTATAGAATTTTTATATAATAGGTAAGAGGTAATAATGTGTCAGTATATTTAGGAGAGAAGGCCCCGGAGTTCTTTGTTAACACAACAAAAGGCCCGGTGTCTCTTGAAGATTATAAAGGAAAGTGGGTCATACTTTTTTCACACCCGGCAGATTTTACACCGGTGTGCACAACAGAGTTCATGGAATTTGCAAGGAGATACGGCGAATTCAAAAAACTAAATGTCGAGCTTATCGGACTAAGCGTTGATAGCATTTACAGCCACATAGAGTGGATGAAGGATATAAAGGAGAAATTCGGCATTGAAATTCCATTTCCGGTAATAGCGGATATAAACAAGGACGTTGCAAGGGAATACAATATGATGGATGAAAAAACCGGTTCAACGGTGCGCGGTGTCTTCATTATAGACCCTAACCAGATCGTGAGGCTGATGGTCTATTATCCAGCGGAAACTGGAAGAAATGTAGATGAAATCATACGTACAGTTAAAGCATTACAAATGAACTGGAACAGAAAACTTGCGGCACCTGTCAACTGGAGACCGGGAGAGGATGGAATTGTATCGGCCCCGGCAACGCTGGAAGAGGCTATAAGCAGGGAAAAATCAGGGAGCAAAACATGGTATTTAAAATTCGAGCAGGTGAATTGAATGGAACCTGAAAAGAAAATGGGAGAGATTAACAGAATAATGCAGGAAGTTGCCGGAGATAATAAGAATTTTATGAATTCTTTTATGGGCTTGATGCAGAACACAATGGTGCCCGGTTCCCTTTCTTTAAAGCAGAAAGAGTTGATTGCACTGGCATTGAGCATAGCAGCAAGATGCGAATGGTGCATTTCTTACCATGTTAAAAGCGCTCTGGATGCTGGTGCAACAAAAAAGGAATTGATGGAAACCGGTTATGTAACCGTTCTCATGTATGGTTCACAGGCGCTCATGGAGATGAACAGCCTTATTGATGCCATAGAAAAATTTGATAAAAAATAAAAAAATCAGTGTTCCCTGTAAATCATGGGCTCCAGTTCTTCGACTGCCTTGCTTTCAAGTTCTTTTATATTTTTTATTACATCCGAAATGGGTTTTTCTTCCGTTACAACGTACTTTACCTTTCCCAGAGACATATTATAAGAACCGGGGCAGAGAGAGTTCTCAGTCACAATAAACATATCCGGTTTGAGAGAAAGAATACCTGCCATTGCAACTTCTCTTCCGCCATGTGTCCTGCCGAATCCCGGGTTTTCGTATTCTTCTATTTTATTTGTCTCGTCATCAATCAGAAATATTGAATTACCGTATTCCAGAGGGCTCAACATATTATCTTCATCTACTACGCATGCTATTTTCATAATATAGTATAAGATAATTAAAAATTTAAGGTAATTGTATAATAGATAACTAAAAAAATTAATAATACCCGTGCATTTCTACCGAGTATTCAGGAATGATAATTCCACTGCCATTTTCAACATGGCCTACTTCCTTTACCGGTACCCTGTTTTTAATTATATTGAGGAAGTCCGTTTTATTTTCAGGATCTATAACCGCGATAAATCCCATGCTCATGTTGAAAATTTCAAACATTTCGCTAAAGGAAAGATTGCCCATATCCATAAGGCGGGCAAAAACATTGTCCGGTTCGAAAGGATTGTCTATAACATATTTCATATCCTTCATCCTTGCAATATTTTTTATCCCACCACCGGTGATGTTTGCTAATCCTTTCAATGGGACAATACTCATTGCATCCAGAATTTCCCTTACATAAATCCTTGTTGGCTCCAGAAGGACATCGGCAACGGTTTTATTTTCTCCCGGGAATAGTTCTCCATATTCGATGTTGTTGTCCTTTATTATCTGCCTTACTGTTGTAAATCCATTGGAATGCAGACCGCTACTTTTCAGGGCATAAATCAGATCTCCATCGGAAATCTTTTCTCCTGTAATTATCTGATCTTTCTGTATAATACCCAGGGATGTTGCAGATATGTCTATATTTTTCACAAGATCCGGGACTATAGCAGTTTCCCCTCCCACTATATTGACATTTGCAATCTGGGCCCCTACATTAAAGCCAATGCCCAGTTGCCTGGCAACTTCATTATCCATATCCTTCAATGATAAGTAATCTAGCATGGCAATTGGCTCAGCACCTACTGTGATGGCGTCGTTAACGTTCATTGCAACACAGTCAATGCCGATAGTATTGTATTTATTAGCTTCTGATGCTATAATTGTCTTGGTACCAACCCCATCATTATTAAAAGAAACTGCAAAGTTTCCGAGATCAATTAAAGATGTGAATCCACCAAGTGGATTGATTGTCTTGAACTCGGATCTTCTGAACTTTATTTGCCTCAAAAAATTGGAAACGAATTCACCCTGTGATTTCCGGTCAATAATCTTCCTTTCCATATGTAACAAATACATTATCAATTGAAAGTTAATATATTTTTATATTAAATCTAGAGAGTTATAAAATAGCCATGACTTAATAGAAAATGAAAAATCTTTTAAAGAGATATAGCATTACTCTTTAAAGGTGAGATTTATGGTACAGAGAGAAGACGTGGATTTTGATCCGAAACATATAGATGAGAATTTCCTCAGCGACGAGAAGAACTACCCGGTAACCGGTGAAGAAGATGGGCTCAAGGTAAGGGCAGGTGGAGTTCAGAGAATGGATGATAATGGAAAACCATACCCTACTAAATTGGGAATCCACGGAACAACTGTCGCCATCGATTGGGACGGGTGCATTGCCGATGGAGCATGTATGGATGTCTGCCCTGTTGATCTTTTCGAGTGGAAACTTAATCCCGGGAATTCAGGAACAGGCAATGATAAAAAAGTAGAAAAAGGAACACCTGAATGGGAGAAGTACAGAACAGATAAATCAAACCCTGTCAGGGAAAGCGAATGCATATTCTGCATGGCATGCGTTACAGCCTGCCCGTGGAGTGTAATAAAAGTTAACAACGAATAAATAAAATACTTTTTTTTATTGGTTCATGAGGGCTTCATATGCCCTGATTGCATCCTTTCTGTTTATAATTATTATTGTTTCATTGGAGCAGGAAATCAGTTGCAGCACATTAATTTCATAGGAGAATAATCTTTCATTGATTTTCATTACAAATCCGGGTGTTTTTACTATTTCCGTTGAAGAAAATATGTGTAGAGAGCTCACGTTTTTCTCTACAACAGCATTTTTTGGAAGGTCGAGTTTCCTGTTCTTTGTCTCATCGACTATGTAAACAATAGAATCGGTCAGATAAGTTGCAGAAAGAAAGTTCAGGCTATCTATTTTTCTGTCAACAGTAATCACCATGATTTTATCCTGCAGTGTAATTTTGCTTTCTGCAAGTAGTTTATCAATATGGGCGGTATCTGCTGTTGAATTTTCCATAAAAATTTTATTCAGGGCAGATCTTATGGAAATTATATTATACCCTTTTTCTTCCATGGATATTCTTCTTGATAACTTACTGACATTGAGAATCCCCATTCTCATTGAAATGATCAGTTCCGGATTTTTTTTGATATAATCCCGGACCATATTTTCCACATTTCCCCTGCCTATCCTCTCCATAATATGATATATTGACTTATAATATAAAATTTTATATTAATACATATTTTATGTGATTAATTTCAGTAATATAATAAATATTCACGAAAAATATCATATATATTAATAATATAATTCTTTCATGGATAAAGTATTATTACTGTACTCAGGAGGGCTAGATACCTCGGTCATGGTTAAATGGATTCAGCAGGAAATGAAAAAAGAGGTTGTTACACTGACATTGAACATAGGGAACAGTAACCTTGATGAAATCAGGGAAAAAGCCCTGTCACTGGGCGTTTCTGATGCCATAGTCATGGATGTTAAAAACGAGTTTGCTGAAAAGTATATCAAAAAGGAAATTCTTGCAGATGGCATGTATGAGGGATACCCGCTTTCTACGGCCATTGCAAGGCCGCTAATGGCTGAAAAGGCCGTTTATTATGCCGGAGAGTATGGATGCGGCACAATTGCACACGGATCAACTGGCAAGGGCAATGACCAGGTAAGGTTCGAGGTCACTGCAAAGGCAATAGATGAGAATATCAATGTTATTGCACCTGTCAGGGACTGGAATATGAACAGGCCGGATGAAATAAATTATGCAAAGAAGTACGGAATAAAAGTACCGAAAGATGGCAAATATTCTGTGGATGAAAATATATGGGGAAGGTCAGCAGAAGGATCCACCATAGAAAATATAGCAAATCCACTTGAAAATGATGTTTATGAGTGGGTCACACCCCTGGAGGAGACCGGAAATGGAGAGACCATAGACATTGAATTCGAAAAGGGAATTCCTAAAATGATCAACGGTGCTGAATACGGGCTGGAAGAGCTAGTAGAAAAGATGAATGTAATTGCCGGTAGGAATGGCATAGGGCTGGTAAACCATATGGAAGACAGGGTAACAGGAATTAAAAGCCATGAAGTCTATGAGGTTCCCGGTGCTATGGCTATCCTTTATGCCCATAAAATGATAGAATCCCTTACTTTAAATAAATATGAACTTGACCTGAAAGAATACATGGACAACCAGTGGTCTAATTTCGCATACAATGGATTATGGTATGACCCGGTAATGGAGCATATAAACCAGTTTGAGAGCAGTTTGAATAATTATGTGAACGGAAAAATAAAGCTTAAACTGTATAAGGGGAACATGGTAATGAAATCCATAGAAAGTGACAATTCTGTATACAACTATGAAAAAATCAGCTACGACAACAGTAATTTCAATCAGGATTCCGCAAGGGGATTCATAGACATATACAAAAACAACACCGTTTATACCAACAATGCGAGGAAACAAAAAATTAAAGTTATCCAGTAACCTTATTGTAAATGATTAAAATGAAAATCTGGTCTGGAAGCGCATCCCCCGAGGCAAGCAATGAAGCATACAGGATAATGCTTGAAAAGGATATATCAGTTGACAGGTATTTGATACCCTACGAAATCTTATCCCTTATGGCATATAACCTGAATATATACAAAAAGGGCATAGGCAGCAGGGGCGATACAGTAAAGACCCTGAAAGTACTCAGGGATTTGTATGGCCAGAATATATCCCTGGACCCTGATCTGGAAGATGTTCATGGCAACATAGAAAGCATTGTACTGGAAAAAACATCGGGCAGTGCAAAAAATATGAGAATGTTTCTGTCACGGAACGAACAGGTACATACAGATGTTAACTTTTTTCTCAGAGACGTATTGATTGGCTATGAAAAGATTATTTACGATACATTACTGGGAATTAACAGGATTACACAGAATGGAACAATGCCCGGATATACACATTACCGGCAGGGAATGCCTGTTACATTCCAGACATATCTGGATTTTATAAAAAATATATTTGTGTATAACTTTGCTCGAATTAATGAAATTGTTAATGTATTGAAGGAATTGCCCCTTGGTTACGGATCAGGATTCGGATCCATGTCTGATGTTGACTTCGTGGAAGTCGCCTCATATATGGGAATGGAGAAAAAACATAAAAATCCATTATTTTCATTTATGCTGTATCCGGATAATTATATCAGGGTGGTGTCGGTGATAAATTCATTTCTCATTGATATATCCAGGATATTCCAGGATATGATAATTTTCAGCGGGGATGAAATGAAAATCATAGAACTGCCGCCGGGTTATGTAACTGGAAGCTCCCTGATGCCGAATAAAGTTAATCCGGATTTCATGGAGATATTCCAGGGATATGCGGCAAAATCTGTCTCCATGATGAACCTCCTGTATTCAGGAATTATCAATAAAACAACAGGGTATCACAGAGATTTTCAGATCCTGAAGGATGAAATTCTGCCCTTTATGATAGAATTAAACTCGGTACTCAATGGTTTTCCGCAATTGTTTTCCGGGATAAAATTTAACAGCAAAGCCGCAGAGGAAATACTGGGAAACTCCATATATGCAACATACAATTCAAAATTAAATTTTAGATCCAGCGGGAACTGGAAAGAATCATACAGAACTACGGGGGATATGATAAAATCAGGAACGCAGCTGAAATCCTATATACCGGAAGACGTTACAACGTATACTGATTTTAATTTCATCAGGGATATGGTAGATGCCAATATCATGTATGTTGAGGAAAGCAGGGATAAGCTGCTGAAAATGATAGATGATATTCTCCAAATCTAAATATTTTATTGGATCGGTCTAATAAAATGCTTACTTTATAAAAAAATATATAATTGGATGATACATTAAGATAATGCATGATTGATACAGGCGCCATGGAAAAGAAGTGGAAAGAATACTGGTACACCAATGATATTTTCAAGTTCAACAGAGGGGAAAAGAATTATACTATAGATACCCCGCCACCAACGGTATCGGGAAAAATGCATGTGGGCCATGCATTCTCGTACCCGCAGCAGGATTTTATTGCAAGATACAAAAGGATGAAGGGGTATAATGTATTTTACCCCTGGGGATTTGATGATAATGGCCTTCCTACAGAGCGCTTTGTAGAAAAGGAGAGAAGGGTAACAATTGATAATACACCATTGAAGGATTATATAGAAATATGCAAGGAGGTGAGCCGGGAAGCAGAAAAAGATCTATATCAGGCATGGTACGATACAGGGCTGAGTGCTGACTTTAAAAATTATATAGATACATCCTCCGATTTTTCAGTAAAAATATCGCAGGAACTGTTCATGGACCTGGCAGAAAAAAACAGAGCCTACAGGGATGAGGCACCGTATATAACATGCCCCACATGCCGTACTGCCATATCCCAGATAGAAATGAAAGATGCCATAATAAACACTGACCTGGTTTATTTTAATTTCAACGGTATTGAAATAGCCACAACAAGGCCAGAGATGCTTGGTGCATGCATTGCCATATTCGTAAATCCGGATGATGAGAGATATAAAAACATGATTGGCAGGGAAGTAGAGGTTCCACTCTATGGTTATAAGGTAAAGGTAATGTCTGACGACTCAATAGATAAGGAATTCGGAACAGGTGCTGAAATGCTGTGCACGTTTGGGGATCAGAATGATCTTGCACTCTGGAAGAAGTATGGCCTCAAGGCCAGGATAATACTTAAAAATAACAAAATCAATGATGGCAGCATAATAAATAATTATACTATCAAAGATGCCAGAAAAACCATTATAGAGAAACTGGAGGAGAAACATTACATTATAAAAATAGAGAAAATAAAACATTCAGTAAACACCCATGAACGGTGTGGAACTCCAATAGAGATCGGTATCAGCAAGCAGTGGTATATAAAAGACCTGGATATAAAGGATGAATTGATAGAATTCGGGAATAAGATTGAATGGGTACCGGATCATATGAAAACCAGATATAACAACTGGGTAACTGGATTGAAATGGGACTGGTGCATATCCAGGCAGAGATATTTCGGAGTGCCATTTCCAGTATGGTACTGCAATCAGTGCGGTGCAATTTTATTTGCCGACAGGGATGAACTGCCGGTAGACCCCAGAATTGATAGCAAAAACAGGAAATGCATGACATGTGGATCTTCAGATCTATCCCCTGAAACAGATGTAATGGATACATGGGCAACGTCTTCCCTGAGCCCGACTCTATACCTGTCACATGCGGATAATATGGATATGTACCCCATGGATGCAAGATTTCAGGGGCATGACATAATTACCTCCTGGGCATTTACAACAATACTCAGGTCATATCTGCATTATGGAAAAATACCCTGGAAGAAAATAATAATCAGCGGGAATGTTTATGATCCGTTCGGGCAGAAGATGAGCAAGAGCAAGGGAAATATCGTGGAGCCTAAGGTTATAATAGACAATTACGGTGCAGATGCCCTGAGATACTGGGCGTCCACAACAATGCAGGGAGAAAATATAAAACTCAGGGAACAGGACCTAATGCGGGGAAGAAAAACCGTTATAAAACTGGAAAATTCACTGAAGCTTGTACAGCTTCTTGCGGAAGGAGAAAAACCTGCCAAAATAGATATTCAATTTCCGGTGAATAGATGGATAATATCAAAAATGGAGCATACTGTAAAGGAAGTAACAGAATATATGGACATAAACGAGGTTATGAAGGCAAGAATAACACTTGATAAATTTTTCTGGAATATCTATTGCGATAATTATCTTGAAATAATAAAAAGTGAAACATCCAAGCAGGACAGGAGAAATGAAACACTTTACACTGCCTTCTATGTCATGGAGAATATACTGAAAATGTATTCCCCCATAATGCCGTTCATTACAGAGGAGCTTTTCCACCAGATAAATCCTGAAACAAAAAGCATAGCCCTTGAAAGCTATCCTGAATTTGAACCTGAATCCATTTTTGTGGAGGAGGGAGAAATAGATTATATAATCGGCATGATAGATAAAATCAGGAATCTAAAAAGCCAGATGAAAATGTCCATGGCAGCCCCGCTACAAACTGTAAAAATCCATGGCAATGCAAAATTAATAGAAAAATACAATTATATTCTACAGGGAATAATGCACATAGACAAACTGGAAATAATAGAATCCACGGAGGATTTTATAGATAATCAATAGATATCAAGATATCTTTCAATTTCCCAGTCTGTTACATATTGTCTGAAATCATTCCATTCATTTTCCTTGACACGTATCAAATTGTTGAAAATGTAATCTCCAAATATCTCCTTCATAAGCGGGCTTTCCCTGAATGCTGTTATGGCCTGGCCAAGAGAACCGGGCATTGAATCAATGCCGCATTTCTTTCTCTCTTCCTCATTCATTTCAAAGATATTTTTCTCAACTGAGTCAGGCGGGTCTATTTTATTGTCAATACCATCCAGCCCCATGCCGATTATTGCTGCAAACTGAAGATACTGGTTTCCTGCGGAATCCGGAAATCTCAGTTCAAGCCTTTTGCCTTTGGGAGCGGCCGATGGAATTCTTACAAGGGCACTTCTATTTCTGTTTGCCCATGCAATATATACCGGTGCTTCATATCCCGGAATCAATCTTTTATAGGAGTTCACAGTAGAGGCTAGAACAAGTGAGGCTGATTTTACATTGCTGAGTATTCCACCCAGGTAATGCATAGCATATTCACTCAAACCGTGTTTTGTTGATTCTTTGTAAAACAGGTTCTCATCCCCGGAAAAGATGCTCTGGTGAACATGCATTCCATTTCCATTGACGCCTTTTATCGGTTTGGGCATGAAGGTTGCATAGTATCCGTATTCATTGGCTGTTTCCTTCACAACGCTTTTTATCATCATGATCCTATCGGCCATGGTAATGGCATCTGAAAATCTCACATCAATTTCATGCTGCCCGTATGCGACCTCGTGGTGTGAAGCTTCCGGTAAGTAATTCAAACCCTCAAGCTTTCTGATTATTTCCTGTTTTACAGTAAATGATCGGTCCAGTGGCTCCTTGTCAAAGTATCCGCCATAATCACTGGGTTCTATTGTCGGTTCACCATTTTCGTCCTGATTGAAAATAAAATACTCCAGTTCGGGGCCGATGTTTATCTTTTTATTTTCTTTGGTTAGCCTCTCAACCTGTTTTTCAAGAATATACCTCGGATCTCCCTCAAATCTGGTTCCATCCGGGTTGAATATTTTACATATGAATCTGACGGTTTTTCCTGCGTAGTTCTCGTTTGTAAGTACTGTATAAGATGACAATTCAGGAACTGCTTTCATATCTGAATTCTCAATCTGTTTATACCCGACAATAGAACTTCCGTCAAACATCACGCCATTGTAAATTACATCCTCAAACCTATTATGCGGAATGGTCAACGATTTTACAGAGCCGATAATATCTGTAAACTGTAATTGCAAAAACTCTACTTTATCTTCCTTTAATTTCTCAATATAGGACTCCTCATCCTGCATATAACATAATACAGGCAGGTAATAAATACTTTTATGGAATTAAAAGAGATATTTGAATTATTTTGCTTTAATCAACCGTATTATTTATAAACTTATCACAATGAGAAATGATAAAATGTCATTGTTGCCCGGAAATATTTAATATAGAACTATGATAATCAACTACCGTGAACGTTTTAAATAGAAGCAATTTAATGGATATAATAAATTCACTCAAGAACTCTTTATTGCTTGTTCTGTTATTTTTGCTTCCGTTGCATATTAAGCTGGAATTCATTAAAATCTATATATTTCCATTGCTTCTCACCTACTTCGGCATTATATATTATTTATCTTATATTGCTGCAGGGAATATCCTTCAGTTACTGGAAAAGAGGCTGATGATCCTTGCGGGAGCCATGGTAGGAATTGCCGGTGCGTTCATTTTTTCTGTGTATTATTTATCTTTAATCCTTGCGTTAACTGCCATACTGGCCTTCGGCAGCTCGATGATAGATTATAGCAGGAGCGGACGTGCCATAATGGAAACAAGATCGTATATGTATACCGGCCTACTGATAGGCATTATATTTGTTTCTGAATATTTTAGCGTAATAAAAATAGAATATGTATTTTACAGCATTGCCGTTGCAATTATTATTTTTTCTGCAATATTCCAGCTGTCCAGCCATATAAAAATAAGTTACAGAAAAACCACCATTATTAAAAAACTCAAAAGATATGTTATTTCAATCAGTGATATTAGGAGAATCAGAAATGGATGGGCACTGCTATATGCCATATTGCTCAATGTGCTGGTATTTACTTCTATAGCAATTGTTCTGGTAACTGTACCGGTACTTTCACTGAATGATGATGGTAATTTAATCATTTATAGATTGCTCGGCATTGCAGCCATATCATTCCTCTGCCTCTTTCTTGGAAGCATTATAAATTCAAAAATATATTACAGCATCGCTTTCGTGGGATTATTTCCATTTTTACTGCTCATGGGTTTCATTATATCTATAAAAAATACAGAATTCAATCTCATAACAGGATTTCTGATGTTCCCGGCAATTGCATTATTTTTTCCCGGCTATAGAAAATATTTCTCGAGAAAATTCCCTAGAAGCGAGATCTACTATGTTAATAAATTCGCAAACTTTCTGTCCTGGGTCTTTATACTGCCTGTGCCATTGATTTTGTTAAAATTTATCTCTGTGCCTGTTTATGTATTTATTCCCGAATTGATCGCTTCAATGGCAGGATTGATACTGGCACTTAAATTTACAAATTATCCTGAAATAATATCCGGCAAAAAACATAAAAATTAATAAAAGAAGTAATAATTAATGTTCATGAATCCTAGGGATGTACGGAGAATGATGAACCAGATGGGCATAAAATCTACAGAGATGCCTGATGTTAAAGAGGTTATATTGAAAGGTAAAGATAAGGACTATGTCATTGAAAATGCATCGGTCACAATGATAGAGGCCCAGGGGCAGAAAACGTTCCAGATAATGGGGACATTCAAGGAAAAAGCAAAGGCAGTTCAGCAGGAAGAATTCGATGAGGAGGATGTAAAGCTTGTAATGGACCAGTGCAATGTTTCCAGGGAAAAGGCAAAGGAAGCACTTAAAAAAGCAGGAGGGGAACCGGCACAGGCAATTCTTGATCTGGGAAATTAAAATGAATTATTTTGAAGAACTCCTTGCAAAACAGATGCCGACTGAGGAGGAGAGGAAAAAACTTGCAGAAATTTCATCTGCTATTCAATTTAAAATAAATGCTCTATGTAAAAGTGAAAATATCAATGCCTCATGCATTGAAGTAGGATCCGTATCAAAAAATACAAATCTGAAATCAAGCGATATAGATATGTTCATTACCTTTGATAAAACATATCCGGTAGATTTTATAGAGAAAAAAGGCCTTGAAATCGGACATAGTGTTCTGGAAAATGGTACAGAGAAATATGCCGAGCATCCTTATGTTTCAGGTTACGTTTCAGGAATTAAGGTGGATATAGTTCCCGCCTTCAGGATCAATGCCGGGGAGAGAATAGTTTCAACTGTGGATAGAACTCCACTGCACACTGTTTATGTAAATAGCAATACAGATGAAAAAATGATCCATGATATCAGGCTTTTAAAGGTATTTTTAAAGAGAATAAACGTTTACGGTTCCGAAATAGCAAAATCAGGATTTTCAGGGTATCTATGCGAGCTTCTTATAATACATTTTAAAAGTTTTGAGGAATTTATAAAGTATATGGCCTCCCTCAGAGGAAAGCTAATTATTCCTGAAGGATCGGATAGGAAATTTACTGAACCGGTGATAATAATAGACCCGGTAGACCCGTCCAGGAATGCGGGAGCTGCAGTAAGTGAGGAAAACCTTTCTAGACTTAAACTGGCATCTAAAATATATATGACAAAAAGATTTGATATCCTTGAACATGCAGGGGAAAATAAACCAGGGCGTGGCACAGCCATAAGGATATTTACACTGAGAAAACCGGATATTATAGATGATATAATATATCCACAGGCAATCAGGCTAAAAAATAGGTTATGGGACATACTTGAGGATAACGGCTTTATACCCATAGCTTCGGAAATATCCGTAAATGACAATATAGAAATTTTGATTGAATGCAAACTTGAAGAACTTCCCGGCGTGGAGATCCACAAAGGCCCGCCGGTTGAATCAGGCGAGGCTATCAAATTTATTGATGTATGGAACGGCAACCCACGACTGATGCGTGGCCCCTATATTTTGAATAACAGGGTATATGTTGATATAAAGGCAAAAAATAGGAATATGGAAGAAATTATAAGAGAAGAATTAAAAAATTCCGATATAGGTAAAAATTTGAACGGTTATAAAGATGAGATAAAAATAATAACTGAAACTGAGAATATGGGTTTTGATGTTGAAAACAGGTTTTATTCAAGATATCTCTTTTAGGATCATCCCCCGGAAAATATTTCAAGGAGCACCAGGTTATCCTCAGGATTTATTATCTGATCCGATGTTGCAGGTATACCGTTGAGTACAGCCACAAACCCATCTTCATTTATCCCCAGTGATTTGTAGAGTTCGGATAACTTCTCTGGTTTTTCAATATTGATTTTTTCCTTTTTCCTTCCTATTATCTCGATCATAACAGCTCCGGGCAGATTCGAACTGCCGTCATCGGATCCAAAGTCCGGAATGCTTGTCCACTACACCACGGAGCTACAATGTATCATAATCATAAATGGATATTAAAATGTGTTGAGAAAAAACGGTATATAATAAAAATAAAATTATTTTTTGGCAGAGCAGTTGAATTCATCACTGCAGGTTTTGCCAAGGCTTCTCAGTATGGAGAAAACAATGCCGAGACCTTTCTGTGCATCTTCATCCTTCATGGCATGAAGTGTTCCCATCATTCCACTAACAGGTGTTACAGTATCTGTCTTGATTGCGTTTTCTACAGCCTTTATCATGTTAACATAATGTGGTGCTACGCTCAGGTCGAGGGTTCCAAGGGATTCCAGTATAGGTTTCTCATTCATGATCAGGTTCATGGTAAAGTCGTTTGAGAATAATCCCATTAAAACTCCCATTGCACCATCATCATTGAGAACTCCCAACACAGGATCAAGGATACCCTTGTTCTGCATTATGGTGACCATGTCAAGCAGATTGCTCAAAGCCTTTACGTTCTTTTCCTCTGACATTATTTTTAATAAAACCATGACAGAATCAGTCTTTGTTGTAAGAGATAGTACGTCATCGCTGGTCAGCAATCCAAAGACGGTCTTCATTGTTTCATCGTCGCTCAATATACCGGATATTACATCCAGAAAACCAAGATTATCAAGCTTTTTTATAAGCTCAACTGCTCTGGTTAAACTGGATATATATTCAGGTTTCATCAATTTTTCTAACTGTTCATCTTCTGACATCATAATATATCACCAGCTGGCAAGGTACTTATCAAGTGCCATATCTCCATTTGTCCACATGAAGTATTTGGTAAACAGTTCCTTCTTTATATGGTTTGTGGGTGATGGCTGGGCGATTTTTTTGTCTCCGCCGTAGAAGGTTGTGTCATCCACTGATATTGCAAAGCCTTCAAGCGGGTTATCTGCTATACATACAACTTCCGGTGTGTATGAATCCATTTTTGTCGGTACTCCGAGCCTGTTTGCAAGATCCTGCATTGCAATTCTTGATGTCTGTACTGCAAGGAATCCGAGCTTTGGAACAGTTATCTGGTTTGAGTCTCCGCATGAATAAACATTTGGATATTTCACGGATCTCATCTGTTCATCAGTAACCATGAAACCTCCATCATCAAACAGATCCTTGGTTGAGTTTTTAACTGCATCATTTGCCTCGTATGGCGGAAGTATAACAGCTATATCAGCCTTTATTGTTTTTCCATCCTCGCTCACTATTTCATCCTTTTTGATTTCGCTTACACGGAAATTCCATACCATATCAAATCCGGCCTGAGTATACATTGTTTTTATAACTCCTCTGGATTCCTTTGAAATATCTGTAAGTACTTCCTCACCGGGTGAGAATATAGTTATGTGTGTCTTGTCCATAACACCTTTCTTCTTCAGGAATGCCGGTATCATCAATGAAAGTTCAAATACAGGACCTTCGCATGCTGATTCCGCTACATCGGACCAGTTTTTCGGGTATTTACCTCTGGGGTTCAATGTCCCCTGATAGAATACACCGGAACCTATTGCGATATTTCCGCCTTCGAATTTATTTAATCTGTCATAAAGCGCAGTTGCAAAGTCAGGTTCGCATGCACTTGCACCGTATTCATCCCATCCCTTCAGGTGCTCTACTCCGAGCTTTGCGCCGAATGCAACCACAAGATAATCATAAGTAATATTCTCCTTCTTGCCATCCGGTGTTGCGTATTCCACTTTATTCTTCTTAGCATCTATTGCTGTTGCCTCTCCGAGAATGAATTTTATTCCCTTTGCAGGCAGTGCTGTAGCCAGATCCACTTCCAGGTCTTCAGCTTTGAAAACACCTATACTGACATGAGGCATTCCGGGCCTGAATGCAGCATAGGGTGTTTTATTAATCAATGTTACATCTATTTTATCCCCAAGCAATCTCTTTGCTGTGTAGGCAGCAGTCAATCCAGCAAACCTTCCTCCTAAAACAAGTAATTTAGTCATATTTCACCACTTATGTTATAATATTACGGTTATATATTAACTTTTTTATCACAATTATGAAGAAAAATGCTTTTTTGGTAAAAAAATAGGTATATACTTTATATAGATATCATTTATATTTATAAAAGAAAAATGAATAAATCATTTTGTGAAATAAAATGTCAAAAAGCTTAATTTTTAAATCGTTAAAGTTCATTATTCATCAGTGTTGCTCTGGCAACAATCTGTTTAATAAATCCGGAGGTGGTATACGACCCGCCTGACTCTATAGGGATTATACCATTATTTATTATATTTTTCAAAGATTTCTCGATGATAGCTGCTGTTTCATTCATTCCTATATGCTTCAGCATCATTATAGATGATAATATTGAGGCTACGGGGTTGGCAATATCCTTGCCGGCGATGTCTGGTGCACTTCCATGCACCGGCTCGAACATAGAAGTTTTATCTCCTATATTGCCGCTTGGTGCATATCCCAGTCCACCAGCAAGAGAACTGGTCATATCGGATATTATATCTCCGTAAAGATTGGGTGCAATGATATACCTATATTTTGATGGGTTTTTGATAATATTATATGCAAGAGAGTCGGCGTATTCAAAATTTATCTTCTTTCCCATCTTGGTGGAATACCTGCCTGCTATATCCCTCCAGAGGGAATACATTTCAACTGCATTGGCTTTATCAGTCACAGTAATGATATCCGAATCGGCAATTTCGAAGGCTTTTTTAAAAAACCGGTTTAAGTTCCGTTCAGAAAGCATGCCTAAAGTATAATATATAGTATTATCAGAAGTTCCTGAAATGTCAATATTATAATCATAAATATCATCCTGCTTTTTGAATTTTTTTGTTCCTGGAAGCGTTCCAGCAATACCGGAATAGAAATCCTCCATATTTTCCCTCAGTATGGTTATGTTAATTTCATTTCCTGTGATCTCCCTGAAAGAAATGGCCGGCCTGATATTCATATATAGATCCAGTTCCTTTCTGAGCTTGAGTATAACACCCTGCTCCATTATTCCCGGTTTGACACGAAAATCACCGATGGCACCGAAGAATATTGATTTATAACCATTCAGGTCATTTATTTCCTCATCTGTAACAGTAACTCCTTTATCGAGATACCGCTTTGACGATATATCATAATAAACAAAGTTAAGGGATTGGTCCACCGAGTACAGCATTTCACATACCTGGGGAATTATTTCCTTTCCAACACCATCCCCCGGTATAACAGCTATATCTACCATTTTCCGGACCTCACATAATTCACCAGCCCGTTGCTTTCAATAATATTTTTTAAAAACTCCGGATATTCCTTAAATTTGATCTCCTTTCCCCCATATACTATCTTGCTGTTGCTGAAGTCTACTGTAATTTTTTCAAAATTGTCTGCTGTTACCTTTGCTTCTATAACAGGGATTCCTGTATTGATGGCGTTTCTGAAGAATATTCTTGCAAAGCTTTCGGCTATAATGCATGAAATGCCCAGCCCCTTTATAGTAATAACAGCATGTTCCCTGCTGGAACCGGAACCAAAATTTTTGCCTGCCACTATTATGTCTCCTTTCTTTATAGACCCCGCCAGATCAGGATATTCATTTTCCATGAAATGCGGTGCCAGTTTATCTGGCTCCGATGTATTCAGGTATTTGGCAGGTATGATCTGATCCGTGTCCACATTATCCCCTAATACTATTGCCCTTCCACTTATTGTCGTTACCATTTATATCTCCTCCGGTGTTCCTATTCTTCCCAGTATGGCTGATGCTGCTACTATTGACGGATTGGCCAGGTAAACCCGTGATGTTTTATCGCCCATTCTGCCTATGAAGTTTCTGTTTGTGGAGGATATACACACTTCATCAGGGCCAAGGACCCCCATATAACCTCCCAGGCATGCCCCGCATGTTGTGCCCGAGAAATAACCACCGGATTCCACAATAGTATTTATCAGACCCTCCTTCAGGGCCTGGTTATAAACCTCCTGGCTTGCAGGTACAACCATCAGCCTTACATTTTTGTTCACTTTTTTGCCGTTCAAAATTGCTGCTGCCTTCCTGATATCCTCTATCCTTCCGTTGGTGCATGAACCTATATATGCCTGATCAATTTTCTCATGGATTTCCGACGCTATCCTGACATTATCAGGTGAATTTGGAATTGCGATAGATGGTTCTATTTCATCCATATTAATTTCCAGTGTCTTTTCAAAGTCGGCATTATCATCAGATTTTACAATTTTATATTCACCGGTATTACGCTGGTTCAGATATTCTATAGTTTTTTCATCCGTATCAAAAAATGAGCATTTGGCCCCTGCCTCCGTGGTCATATTTGCCATCGTCATTCTCTCATTGACATCTATATATTTGATATCGCCTGAAAACTCCATGCATTTGTAGGCGGCTCCATCGTTCTTTATTTTTGATAAAATGTTCAGGATTATATCCTTTCCCTCTACTCCCCTGGAAGGTTTACCCCTGAGATTTATTTTAATCGTCTCAGGAACCTTGAACCACATTTTCCCGGTGGCAAATATTACACCTGCCTCGGTGCTGCCGATTCCGGTGGATATTGCCGAAAGGGCTCCGTATGTATTGGTGTGGGAATCTGCACCAGCAATAAGCCTCCCCGGTGCTGCAAAACCCTTTTCCATCATGACCTGATGGCACACCCCTCCATTTCCTATATCGTAAAACCATGTATCGTTTTGAAGGGCGAAATCCTTTGATTTTTTATACTGCTTAGCAGAATTTATGTCCTTCGGAGGTATGAAATGGTCAGGGATAATTATAATTTTTTTACTCTTGGCCTTCATTCCAAGATCGTTGAATGCATCTATTGCTATGGGTGCAGTTATATCGTTTGCCATAACATAATCTATATTTGCCACTACATAGTCTCCTGCTCTAGAATCTGTTCCACTTTTTTCTGAAAATATTTTTTCAACCGCTGTTTTACTCATTCTTTACCACCTGTAATAAATATTCGTCATCTATAGTTTTATTATTTTCATTTTTTATTATTGTTAAAATATTATTGATTTCATCATCAGTTTTGTATATGCCCTTGTTTTCCAGTATATATTTTACTGCTGCTTTGCCTGAATGCTTTCCTATAACTATTTTTCTTCTGGCTCCAAAAATTTCCGGATTTATTGCTTCGTAGGTTTTGGGATTGTTGATTATGCCCTGGACATGTATTCCTGCCTCATGTGAAAATGCATTTTCCCCTGTTATGGCCTTATTTTTCTGGGGGATGATTCCACTTGCACTGGAAACGTACCTGGAAAGGTCGTATAGTTTTTCCATTTTTATATCTGTATAGGAATCTGAGAATCCATATATGGATGATACTACCTCTTCAAGAGATGCGTTCCCGGCTCTCTCTCCTATCCCGTTGATGGTTACCTGGGCTTCCTCGGCACCGGCCATAATGCCTGCCAGGGTGTTTGCTGTTGCCATCCCGAAATCATTGTGGCAGTGAACGCTTATTTTTTTGTCTGTAAATTCCTTTATCTTTTTTATAAAATAATACATGGACATGGGATTCATTATGCCGATTGTGTCTGGAAAATTGACAGTCTCAACATCTATTGATGTGATTATTTTTTTCATGAAATCCATATCACTCCTGGTTGCGTCTTCCGGTGAAAATATTACTTTCAGCCCATGGGACTTTGCATATTCAACAGATTCGATTATTTTATCAAAAACTTGATCACGGGACATTTTCAGTTTATATTGCATATGTATATCAGATGTTGCTATGAATAGATGTATTATTCTGGAATTGGATTCTATTACACGATCTATGTCATTCTTATTGCACCTGGCCAGTGAGCATGTATTTTCTATATCATAATTTATATGTTTAACTGTTTTAAATTCATCTATTGAAACAGCCGGAAATCCTGCTTCAATTATATTGACACCTGCATTATTTAATTTCATTGCTATTTCATATTTTTCCTGCATAGAAAATGATACTCCCGGAGTTTGTTCCCCGTCACGAAGCGTTGTATCAAATATGCTTATTTTCTTTCTGACAGGCTCATATCCCATTCTACTATATTCTCCCATATTGAAAAAATCGCCATAGCTTCTACCATCATAAAAATACATCTTATTACCTCCAAAAATTTTTAATGAAGATAACGTTTACTCAAGCAACAAAAAGTATAACTGCCTGATGAACGTTATGGAATTCATTAGTTTTTAAAATACATGATACTATATAAGGTTTGTTGTCGCCTTGAATTTTAACTTTAATCATGTTTCTAAACTCTTAGACTCCAAAATAGATGCTTTAAAGTTTGTAGCGGGCTTTGGAGTATACAACCAGGAGACCATATATAATAGAGCCATACAGCAAACCGGAGGAGATCCTTATAGACAACTGGACTAATTTATCTCTAATAGGGAGAAGGAAATGAACCATATATTGACAGGAAGAGATTATCCACGGACAAATAATAATTCGAGAGATTGGGTACTGAAGAAAATGATTTGGACTATAATGCTATTGTTCATAGATGATATGCCTGTTATAACACCATTTCTGGAATATGTAGAATATAGAGGCAATTTAATTGTTAAAGAATGATAAGGATATAGATATGAATTACAGGACATCGTGATACTTATATGATGCAGAAAATATTTATATTAATATATATTATAATTATATATTAAGGTAATAAAAATGAGCGATAATAATGAAACAAAAGTAAAGGGCCATTATATTCATAGAAATGGAAAGGATGTCTGGATACCTGAACATGAAATGAAAGAAAATGAAAATGTCCGTGAAAGGCATGAGCATAGATTAAATGAAGAAATAGAAGGATTAAAAGATCAGGAAGAAAAGAAAGAGACTGACAATAAATATGATAATAAAAAATACGAAATGGGTATAGATATGCAGACAACATCAAATCATCCTGGCTATTCCGATGAATTATCTGCAGATGAAAATTATGAGAGGGGTTTAAAATTTGCCGAAGCACATGGTTATGACAAATTATGGGTTGCAAGGAGTTTGGAACAGCTAGCAAATTTAACACATAAACAGGTTTACAAGGAAGCAGCATCAATGGCTTTCCAGGAATATGACAAGGATAAAAAATAATATAATTCATATAAATTTAGAACATGGATATGCCAATTTTTGTTTTTCAATGTTTTGCACATAGGCAAATTAAAATTTTATATATCTTACCGGTTGGTACATAGAGTATTTAGCATAATGCCGTGAGCCAAAATTAGCCTAAAGGTTTAATACGCTTCCAATCGCTAGGCATATTATGGACATATATTCCATTGACAGGGATCTTAATGCTGAATATAGGAGACTGGATAAAATACCTGAAAATGAAAGAAACCAGATAATAGATTTTGTTAATGAAATAAAGATTACTGGGATAACAAAATACAGAGAATATTTTTACCTGGTCAGGCTGAGGATGATATATAAACATCTGAAGGAGAAATTCTTAAATCCTGATAAAAAAGCCATAATAAGCATGTTCCTGGAATTGAAGAAAAGTTATTCAGACAGCACCATAATGGATTATGAAAATGTAATGAAAAGGTTTTATAAATGGCTGTTCGGCAGTCTTCCTGATTTCTTCAATATAAAATATAGCCATAAGTCAAGCCATGACAAGAAGATGGAACTAATAACAAGGGGAGATATTGAAAGGATGATAGATGCATGCAACAATACCAGGGACAAGGCCCTGATTTCATTATTATATGATTCTGGATGCAGGATAGGTGAAATACTGACTTTGAGAATGGATGACATAGTGTTCGATGAATATGGAATGATTTTAAGGGTGCATGGGAAGACAGGAAATAGATCCGTTAGAATTGTCGGGGATTCAATATCATATCTTAAGGACTACATCAGATCCAAGGATGACAAGGATGAAAGCCTGTTTACCGGCCTTCAAAAACAGAATTTGCACAGGCCCATGAAGTACTACGATGCGAGGAAATTGTTAATTAATTTGAAAGAAAGAACAGGGATTGAAAAGAGGATATACCCGCACCTGTTCAGGCACTCCAGAGCATCATTGCTGGCATCAAAGGTACCTGAGGCACCGCTTGAAAACCAGATGGGATGGGTACATGGGTCCAAGATGACATCCATATATGTACATTTATCCATGAGGGACCAGGACAATGCCATTCTAAAGGCATACGGTATCGATATCAAGGAAAGAAAGGAGATAGAGGAAAAGCCCAGGAAATGCCCCCGATGTGATTCCTTGAATCCTAGCAATGCCAGGTACTGCCATAACTGCTGGCTGCCATTCGATGAGAAATTAGCCTTGGCTTATGAGAACAGGGAAAGGGAGATCGAGGATACAATAGAGAAATCTGAAACAATACCGGGAATAGCAAAGAAGATGATCGAGGCTGCGCCGGAATCATTCAAGGCAAAGCTTATGGAAAATGTCCTAGAAGAGATATTAAAGGATCCTGATCTGTTGAAGAAGTTTAGGAATGAAATTAAATAGGCATTGTAGGACGTAGAAAAAAATTTTACGGAGGCATAAATTACATGAAAATGGATAAAAGAATCAGACTAAGGGGAGGTTACAGGTACATCAAAAAACAGGTCAAGGAAGAATTATCTCAGGAAATCAGGCAATGGATAGTATAAACTTAGAAGATCTTTATAATCTATCCTTGAAAGATAATAACATTATTATAATAGTTAAGGAGGAAAAGAAAAAACCGGTTGCGTTTATGGAGATTAATAAAGATAGCACGTTTCATGTGGAATTAATTTCTGTTGATCGTCGATTTCAAAACAGGGGGCTCGGTACATCCATGCTTCATTTAGCAGAAAAAATTGCATCAAAATACGGTTTTGCAGAAATTCGTTTGGATGCAGTTGAAAACAAGGTTGAATTTTATAGATATCTGGGTTATATGGAAGATGGAGATGCATTTTATGATTATGAATGGGGGAACCTACAGCCAATGAGGAAAAAAATAAAAAATTATAAATACTAATACACTATATAAAGTAGGGTAATACTATGGTAGTAAAAAAAATATCAATTTCAATAGATATGGAAGTGGATAAGGCCTTAAACATACTTGCTGATGGGGAAATGATGAGTAAATCAAGATTAATAGAAAGCATAATATTGCATGACAAAAATATAAAAATGATTATAGACGCACAGAGACATGATACCGCTTCTGGAGTTTATGCAGTTCCAGGGCACAGGGAATACATTAACAAAGAAAAATATGAAAAAAAACAGGTCTTTCAATAAATATCCGATAATATCTTAACCAATTGATATTAATGCTTGTCAGAGCCAATGCCTAGTATTTCATATACTGCCTTTTTAACTCTTTTATCCGTTATCTTTGCATCGATTTTTTCCCGGTCTGCTTTTGTTAAATGGAATTCCTTTATCAGGCTTTCTGCTATGGAATATGAAGGAATTAAAGCCTCTTTTACTTCAATCGAAACCATGAAAATATATCTGAAAATATTATATGAATTTTTATAGGCTTAGAGGAAGGTCAAAAATTAAATAGTCTTATCTGTTATATAGTAAATATATGAAATATACTGTCATAATAACAAAAGATGAAGATGGGTATTATGTCGTAAATGTCCCAGCACTTCCCGGGTGCTTTACCCAGGGAAAAAACAAAAAAGAGGCACTGGAAAATATCAAAGAGGCTATTTCAGCTTATATTGAATC
>JAKADL010000103.1 GCA_021820565.1 Thermoplasmata archaeon | reverse complement strand
GCCCTGAACCCTATCTTCTCCTCAGTCTTCCTTATATCCGCCTTTGTGTAGTAAACGTATGTGTCCTTCATGGGGTTCTCAATGTATGCAGGCTTTATATCCTTCTTTAAATGCCTGTTCAGTATTTTAACTAACTCATTCAGGGTATAGTTCTTCCCTGTGCCAACATTGTACACATTGAACTTTTTATTGTTCTCTGCCGCAAGGATTAAAGCATTGACAAGATCCTCTATGAATACGAAATCCCTCTTCTGCTCACCATCGCCGTATAGAACAGGCTGGATATTGTCGTGCATTCCCCAGAGGAACTGCGATACAAGGTTTGCATAGATCTTCTTTGACCTCTCATTGTAGCCGTATACTGAAAAGAACCTCATACCAGAAACGCTCATATCGTATAAGTTGCAGTACAGGTTTGCTATCCTCTCCATTGCTATTCTGGCTTCAGTGTAGTAATCCGATACCTTAGGTATTACATCCTCCTTCTGTTCCTCTATCCCATTGTATATTGATGATGTTGATGCATACACTATTGGCACTTTCCTGGGCTTTGCATATTCCAGTACTGTAATCAAATCGTCAATGGCATTTGCCATCAGATGCGGGTTGTTCTTGTACATTGGCGATGATGAGTATATGCCTATATGGAAGATATAGTCCGGATTGATTTCATAATCATTGATGTTCTTTACCCTGTCCTTTATGAATTCTACCTTTCCTATTGAATCATCTAAATTATGAACTGAACCTGTCTGCAAATCATCAAGTGCATATACGTGGTTCTCCTTTGCCAGAGTGTTTACTAAATTTGATCCAATGAATCCTGCGCCGCCTGTAACTAAAATTTCCTTATTCCTGATTGACATGGAGGGTAATCTAATGTTTGTATAAATAAGTTTATTACATCTATAGGTCCCGCAATATCTATAATCCTCCATTATTTTGATAGCGTTTTAAAAAATAAATTGATGTAAAAATTTTCATCAACTATCTTTGTGCAAATCATAATGGTCATATATAAAATATGTCAAAATAATAGAGCTAATAGAGTTGATTTTTGAAATAATAGTCAATGTTTAAATTTAGTTTGCAATCACATGTCATGGAAGTTCGCACGGTAGAAGACTCTTCACAGATACAGAATTTTATGGATGTTATCAAATCTGCATGGAAATCAGAAAGTGCATTATCAGGTTTCAAAGATACAATACATTCTATGGCTTATCATGGTGGCATAGTGCTCGGGGCATACGATAATGATGAGCTCATAGGCATGAGTTTTTCATATCCTGGATATAGAGACGGAGAGGTATATCTGTATTCTCATATGACCGGTGTAATAGATCAAAAAAAATATTCCGGCGCCGGCTATATGATGAAAATGAAGCAAAAAGAATTTGCAATTAAATACGGATATAAGATGATAGCATGGACTTTTGATCCTGTAATGAGCCTCAACGGATATTTCAATATAGGCAAACTGGGGGCAGTATCCAGAAATTATCTTGACAACTTCTATGGTATGATGAACGATGGAATAAATGCCGGACTTCCAACGGACAGGCTTGTGGCAGAATGGCATATAAAAGAAAATTATGATGTTTCTGCCGATAATATTCAATATATCAATGATGTCCATGGATACAATATAGAATTTTTTGACGAACCCCTTGGTGACATAATTGGTTTGAAGATGATCAGAAATTTCTATGATTTCAAGATGGCAAATCTTTCCGAGGCTGTAAGAATAAAATTATTACTCAGGCAAAAATTCCATGAATTATTTTCGAAGGGATATACAATCATCAATTTCGATAGACAAAATAATGCATATATTTTTAAAAAAAATTTTGAATTAAGGGAAAAAAATATTTTCTATGATTAAGGCAGATCCCAGTCAGGGTCTGTCTGAACCTTTCCAAGTGCAGCTTCCAGCTGGATTCTCTTCTCAACCGAGGCAACCATTTTCCTGACATGGACCACTGCATCAGGATTTACAGAAATATCATCTATACCGGACCTTACCAGGAAATCCACGATTTCATCATACTGTGAAGGAGCCTGCCCACAGATAGAAACAATTTTACCATCTCTGTGAGCTACCTTTATCAGATATCTGATTGCTCTTTTTACCGCCAGATCACGTTCATCAAACATTGAGCTCATTTTTCCGTTGTTTCTATCTGAACCCAGAAGAAGCATTGTCAGATCGTTGGATCCTATTGAATATCCGTCAACATACTGATTGAATTTATCCGCCAGAACTATGTTGCTGGGTATTTCTGACATGAGAAACAGTTTGAAATCCTTTGTTCTTTCCAGACCATTATCCTCCATTATTTTAACGACTTTCTTTAGTTCCTCAACTGTTCTGGTAAATGGAATCATGACCCATAAATTCTTTAATAGATATTCGTCCCTGGCTTTTTTAATAGCCTTCAATTCCAGTTTGAATGCTTCTTTGTAACGATCATCGTAATATCTTGATGCCCCCCTCCATCCTAGAAGCGGGTTGTCCTCCTCGGGCTCAAAATCCGAACCACCTTTCAGGCTTTTGTATTCATCTGATTTAAAATCAGAGAAACGCAGTACAACTGGCCTCGGTGCAAAATCCCTGCATACTCTTGCAAGTTCAGAGGAAAGTTTGTCTACAAAATAATCCCCTCTTCCACTCTTTATCAGTGAAAGGGGATGCTCCCCTATTTCAGCCCATATAAATTCCTCTCTCATAAGACCTATACCATCTGAGGGAAGTTTTGATACCTTCTCAGACAGCTGTGGCTCCCCCATGTTTACGAGGACTTTTGTTCCTGTAATTATATCACTTTCATAGGAAACCGGTGATTGGATCGGTACTGTAGCGGTAAATTCGACAATTCCACCTGCGTATATAAGTCCATTTTTGGCATCCACGGTGATAGTTTCTCCATCTTTGAGTGTTTCTGTTGCCTTCTGCCCGAAAGATGATGTTCCGACTATACAGGGTACTCCCAATTCCCTGGATATTATTGCTGCATGGCAGGTGAGCCCCCCCTCATCAGTTATAATAGCTCTAGCCTTTCCCATTATAGGAACCCAATCCGGAGCAGTCATTTTAGTAACAAGTATATCTCCTTCCTTGAACTTTTCCATCTCATCAACCGATAACAAAACTTTGGCAACTCCGGATATTTTTCCGGGAGATGCCGGCAAACCTTTCAATATAACTTCGTTTTCATCCGCTTCTTTTTCCTGTTGCATTTCATTTTCACCATTGTTATTTTTCCATACCGTCTCGAACCTTGCCTGCAAAATATATATTTTATGGTCAAATGAATCTCTGGCCCATTCCATATCCATGCTGTTTCCATAATGCTTTTCCAGCTGCATTCCATATCTTGCAAGTTCAAGTATTTCACTGTCTGAAATGGATTGCTTCTGGGCCATATCCTCATCAACAATTAATTCCTCTGTCCCACCTGTTTCAAGGCATTTGAGCATTTTTCCCTTGTTTGTTATTATCCTATTGGTAATTTTCATCTCTCCTTTATCAACGTAAAACGTATCTGGAGTGACCACTCCTCCAACAATATATTCACCAAGCCCGTAGCTTGATTCAATTATAATTTTTGAGGTATCACCGGTCGTGACATCTACTGTGAACATTACACCGGAAGCCTCTGAGAATAATTGTTTTTGTACAGCAACGGCGAGAGCGACATTGAAATGATCAAAATTCTTTTTCTCTCTATAATAAATAGCCCTCGGAGTAAAAAGACTGGCAAAACATTCCTTTATGTTCTGTACTACATCATCTTCTCCATGAATATTTAAATAAGTGTCCTGTTCTCCAGCAAAACTTGCATCAGGTAAGTCCTCGGATGTAGCCGAAGATCTGACAGCAACATATACATTTTTTTCTTTCTCGATAAGCTTTCTGTAATATTCCCTTATTTCCTTCCCCAATGTGGGGTTGAAATGGGAATCTAAGAATAATTCTCTGATTTTTTCACTTGCTTCCTTTAACTTTTTTGAATTATCTATATCTGTATTTTTTATTATCTGGAGAATCCTATCATCAAGGTCATTTTCCTTGATAAATTCTCTGTAAGCTAAACTGGTAGTTGAAAATCCATTCGGAACGGGAACAGATTTTAATTTGATCATCTCTCCCAGGTTTGCTGACTTTCCCCCTACTATGGGTACATCCTCTTTTGAAATCTCACTAAACCAAAGTATTCTCGCGCTGGCTCTATCTGTCATCATGTAATTATTTGTTTTTAATATTTAACTACTACCTATTATGATAACAATTTTTCGGCGATTCACGTATGGAATATATAGTAAAAGTTTCAATAAAGTAAAAGCTGACCATGGGAAATGTAGAGATACTGCTCTATAAAACCATATTTTTAGCTGTTTCCGGCATAATCTGTATAAAATTTTTATATAAGATATAAAAGCAATGGATTTAAATATTATAATTGTATTGGAAGTAGAATTTTAATTTTATCATGGTGCACAACTTTTAACTAATAGATGAACATAAACAATTATGTTAGAAGATAAATTTATCACGGTGCAGGAAGCCAATATACATTATATAGAAGACGGAAATGGCACTCCTATTATATTCTGCCATGGAGCCAGATTCAATGCCCGCACATATGAAGAAACAGGAACAATCCAGACCGCAGTGGATGCTGGATATCATGCTATCTCTGTAGATTTTCCGGGATATGGAAAATCAGAAAATCTATCTACAGATCTCTTTACATTTATATCTGAATTCATGAACGCAATTAAACTTGAACAGGCAGTAATTCTGGGTGCTTCCATGGGTGGTGAAGCTGTTGTTGGATTTGCGACAAAGTATCCGGCAAAGGTAAAGGCATTAATACTGGTAGGCGCTGTTGGTGTTACAGAACTTGAATCCGGGTTGAGCATGATTTCGGACAAACCAACGCTCCTTATCTGGGGTAAAAATGATGCCATATCTGCACCGGCAAATTATGAAATTATGATGCGTTATAATAAATCAGCTGAATTT
>JAKADL010000102.1 GCA_021820565.1 Thermoplasmata archaeon | reverse complement strand
CCATATAATCCCTGGTCAGAACCAGCGCAGGAGCATAACTTGATGAAAGGGCTGCAAGGTGTGATGGAGATGTTCCCACTGTTATTGAATACATCATAAAAGTTTCGAATACTGCAGCTATGAGGATGGATGTAACTATGGCCTTTTTCATGACTGTCTTAGAAAATTTTGCCTCTTCACTGAATTGCACAACAGCCGAATAACCTATGTATGCTGTTAGAGGACCCGTCACCATGCCAACAAAGAATCCATCTATTCCACCACTGGAATTTTTTATGTTGAAAGTACCAAGTGAGTTGTATTGTGTATGTGACACTATATAGATCCCAGCCGCAAGGACAAAGACAATTTCAAGAATTCCAATTACAATGCTTATCCTTGTAGATAACTTGACCCCGAAGTAACTGATTAAGAAAACATATAACAGCACCAGGAAACTTGCTACGAATGGCACCCAGAAAGGCAGTGTTACACCGAATAGAGCACTTGCAGTTACAGAGATAAGCCATCCAAACACCGTTGCAGATATGATCACAGGGCCCATCTGGGCTATAAATTGAATCCATGCGGTACTTCTGGATAGCACTGTGTTTCCTGTTGCTTTTTCAACAAACTTGTAGTATCCACCGGCATTGACTATCTTTGTGCTGAAAATATAGACTGCTATAACATTGAGGAACATGAGCGCCGTGCCTATAATGAATGTCAGAGGAGCAGCTTCACCTGCATATGTCAGGGCTGTCGTGGATGAGATAATGTAGATATTTGCAGGAAAAATTGCAACCATCGAAATAAAAACAACTCCCCAGAAACCGATACTCCCTCTATTCAGAGTTTCTTTGGCCATAAACACGTAAATATTTGAAATATTTAAACTTTAATGTGTAAAATTGAGTGAAACACCGGCGTTATTCATATACACACCGTCTAACTGGACTTGTAGTTTTCCCAGAAGGCTCACAAGCTGCATTCAGAAATAGTTTTATAACAGGGTCGTGATATTTTACCATTACATTTATAGACAATAGTATCATGTATGGTACTCAAATTTAAGTATTGCATAATGTATTTTATTTTAGTGCCGATGAATTTTTCCCCGCCAGCCATCCGTAAGTAAGTGCACACAGCAAACCTGTTCCACTGACATAACCATCCGATCCAGGTCCCGAAATGCCTGCGGCAGCATCACCGGCAGCAAATACATTTCTGCAACTCGATCCGCCTTTTAATATCACTCTAGCGTCCTTTCCAACCCTGAGACCACCCTGTGTATGGAAAAGAGCAGGAATTATCTTTGCTGCATAGTATGGTGCTTCTATGGGGACAAAGAAATTTCTTCCAAATTTATCAGTTTTCATGTTATCTTTATATGAATTGGCTATGTAAATGGTTGAAGAAAGATTTCCTGGTTTGCATCCTATGAACGAAGCCAGTTCCGTAATATCATGGAATGATTTAATTCCGCCTAATAGATGGGTTTCCCTGTATTCCGGGTACCGTTGAAGCATTTCTTCATGAATCTCTCTGTTATATATTTCGTAGGCGATGGAGTCGGGCTGATTTGTTATACTCTTCGCAAATCTGGAATACCCTGTAATTTCGTTCGCAAAGCGTTCTCCAAGGGAATTGACTATTAGTGCCCCCTTCATTACAGTTTCCCATGTGATCAGTGTGCCAGCTGATGAAACAGCAGAGTGCGCCTGGTAGGAATCCAGATAATCAAGTTCTGCACCAAGGGCCTCTCCCCATATGATCGAATCTCCGCGGTGTTCGGAGCTTCCAAAATACATCATTTTTGAAGCATCAGGCATATACTTTTCAACAAAATCTCTGTTGGCACCATATCCACCGGTAGTGATTATAGTTGCGCCGGTGGTTATGTTTTCTCCAGATCCAGAAATTTCCAGTCCGGAAACCTGCCCTCTGCCGTTATGTATGAGTTTTGAGACTCCATGTTCCCTGATAATCTCAATATTTCCCATAGATTCTGCCTTCTCTAAAAGAGTGGTGATAAGTTCTTTTCCTGTTCTGCCAGGAGGTGAGTGTATGCGGTAGTTGCTGTAACCATGGTACTTGAAATCCGTGGCAACTCCAAGTTCCTGCCCGCAGAAATCAACCAGCCATTCTGCAACGTGCCTACTATTCAAAGAAAGGTTATTGACAACGTCGTATGGCACTGAATTTCCATTTTCATTAAGGATATCTGCGGTCATTTTCTCTGGAGAATCTTTAATTCCCAATGCTTTCTGGAATCTCGTGTAAGAAGCGGGAAACATCCCCTGTGTGTTGACTGTATGCCCTCCAATATCAGGGGTTTTTTCCAGCAATAGAACTGATTTCCCGGATTGGGCAGCTGCAATAGCGGAAACAAGGCCCGCGCCTCCACCTCCAATTACTATAATATCAAAATCGGGGCTCATTTATAAACATACTATGGAGAAATAAATAAATTTCGTTCATTAAAAATGCTTTTATATATATGTGTTATTGTTATTGTATGCTTGATTTATTGATTAAAAATGGGAAAGTTGTTTTCCCCGGCAAATTTGTTAGAGATGTAGATATTGGAGTAAAGGACGGGAAAATATTTTCAATTGGCAATGACATTGATCATGATGATACCAACAAAATCCTGGATGCCAGGGGAAAATATATATTACCCGGAATAGTTGATTCCCATTTCCATATAGGTATATATCGCCCATTTTCGGAAGATGCAAAATCCGAATCAGGCAGTGCCGCAGCAGGTGGGGTAACTACAATACTCAGCTATTTTAGGTCGGGCAAAAACTATCTAAATACATCTGAACCATACAAACAATTATTAAGCAAAATATTGGAACTATCTAAGGGAAATTTCTATACTGATTATGGCTTCAATCTAGCACCTGTAACAAGAACTCATGTTAAGGAAATTCCGGAACTGGTAAGCAACGGGGGTATTTCTACATTTAAATACTATATGTTTTATAAGGGGCTTAATCTAAAAAGTGAAGTTAAGAAAGGTTCAGTAGAAAAAGAATATCTTCTTTCAGATGACCCATATGATCTTGGCCACCTGTATAATATCATGGAACAAATAGCCTCTCTGAAGGGAAAAATACCAGGGGTCAGGTTAAGCATACATGCAGAAGATGCTGAAATAATACGCGTTAATCTGGAAAAAGTTAAAGAGGATATGGAAAAACTGGGACTGAATCCACTTGAAGCCTATAGCGATGCCCGGCCTCCCGCTTCCGAAAGACTGGCTATCATGGAAGCATTTGAACTTGCACATGAAACGGGTTGCCCGATAAATATATTGCACGTAAGCAGTGAGGTTGCACTAAATGCCATAATTCAGATGAAATGTGTGTTCCCAGATGTGGATGTAAAGGTCGAGACAACACCATCCCATCTAAGCCTTAATGTTGAATCTGGAGCAGGAATATTTGGAAAAGTAAACCCGCCCATAAGGTCATCACATGACAATGAGGCCCTGTGGAATGGCATAATAGATGGAAAGATAGATACTGTCGGATCAGACCACGCCAGCGTTGAAAGATCAAAGAAGGGGACAGAATTATGGAGTGCTGAAAATGGCTATGGGGCAACTGAATTGCTCCTCCCGACACTTATTACAGAAGGCTACATAAAGAGAAAAGTGCCTTTAGAGAAGATAGCTGCTTTGATTACCCTTAACCCTGCTAGAGTTCATGCTATCTCAGGGAAGAAAGGTGATATAATACCAGGCCTAGATGCAGATTTTGTATTATTTGATGCTAATACAAAAAAGAAAGTTTCATACAAAGACCTGCATTCTGCACAGGATTTTAGTCCATTCGAAGGCATTGAATTGAATGGATGGGCGGATACAACTATTCTAAGAGGGAAAGTTGTATATGAAAATGGAAAATTGATAGAACCAATGGGAGAGTTCATAAAAAGGCCCGTACTGTAAAGTGGTAAAATGCCAATGAATATAATAGAAAAAATACTCTCGCGGCACAGAACAGATGGTTCCGGAGATGTATCCCCGGGTGACATAGTAAAAGTATCTGTTGACAAAGTAATAATGCTTGATATTGCAGGCTTGCATCCAGAGCTTCTAAGGAACCCTCCAAAAAAGGTGTTCGACCCGGACAAAGTAGCTATTGTTTTTGACCACTTTGTACCGTCTCCATCAATAGAGGTAGCGGATGGTACTTCAAAGATCAGTAGACTCGCCAGTAAGTGGGGTCTAAAGGATTTCTACCCCTATGGTAGGGGTGGGATATCACATGCACTTGCTGCTGAAAAAGGATGGCTTCTGCCAGGCAGAATAATCGCGAATACCGATTCACATACCATAGCTACGGGAGCATACAATTCCATAGGCAGAGGGCTTGGCATGCCCGAATTAATTCAGGTTCTATGTACCGGAGAAACATGGTATATAGTGGGAGATACGAATAGGGTAAACCTTTCAGGCAATCTTGCCCCCGGAGTAGAAGCAAAGGACATATTCTTGCATATGGCAAATGATATTGGTAGCGTGCCTAATGAAAATATAGAATTTTCCGGTGGTGGTGTATCAAATCTCAGTATCAATGAAAGAGCTGCAATATCTACGATGTGTGCTGAACTTAGTGCAGAATTTGCCGCTTTTCCGTATGACAAAAAACTCCAGTTATATGTGGAAAATAGAGCAGAATCTGATTTTTCTCCCGTTGCGCCAGATAAAGATGCAGAGTACTCGAAGGAGTTCGATATAGACCTTAATACTATCGAGCCTATGGTTGCACTTCCAGATTCGGTAGCCAATAATGCACGGAACATTTCAGAAGTGGAGGGGATACATATAGACCAGGCTACAATAGGCTCCTGCGCCAACGGAAGACTTTCAGACCTGGAAGTAACTGCAAGGATATTGGAAGGAAAGAAAATAAGCAATGATACCCGGCTTATAGTTACACCGTCCACACAGGAAATATATCTTGAAGCAGATAAACTGGGTTATATTAAGCAAATAGTCGAGGCTGGTGGGCTTGTCACTAACTCCACATGTGGCTCCTGCTTTGGCGGTCATATGGGTGTTCTTGGAGCAGGGGAAACAGGAATTACTTCAACAACCAGAAATTTCAAGGGAAGAATGGGATC
>JAKADL010000101.1 GCA_021820565.1 Thermoplasmata archaeon | reverse complement strand
TATAAAAATCATACTTCCCAAAGAATCATCTTTTACGCCTGGGCTTACCCTTTTAATTACCGATTATCTTATGACATACGGTATAAAATTTACCAACATATACAGATTAAACACTGAAATATGGATTATCATAGATAATTCCAATGCCGGAAAGGCATTATACCACTTGAGCAATCTTTTACATGAAAGTTAAAATTCATATCCATTCATTTTCATCTTAGAATTTCCATTAGTATGAATATTTTTATTTCTATGTGAATAACGTATTTATACATAGTTGCAATAATCATGGGATATTAAATGATAGATATTACTATGCTTCAATATATCCTGGCGATAGTTTCCGGAGTGGCTGTTGGATTCAGCCTGGGCCTTATTGGTGGTGGAGGATCCATACTTGCAGTTCCACTGTTTATTTATTTTGTTGGAATTAATCATCCACATCTTGCAATAGGTACAACGGCTCTGGCAGTGGGTATAACCGCTTATATAAATTTTGCACAGCATCTCAAAAAGAAAAATGCCAATGTAAAACTCGGTGGTGTATTTGCCCTGGTAGGTATCATAGGGGTATTGATAGGTTCAACTATAGGTCTGATCATAAAAGGAGGAGAACTGTTATTCTTTTTCTCCATGCTCATGATAGTAATTGGAGTTTATATGTATATAAGCAAATGCAGGGCAGTTCCCGATGAAGATTGCAAGGAAAGGGCAAAATCCACCAAATATGATAAAGTTTCGGCATACTCCCTGATCGTGGGATTCGCATCCGGGTTCTTCGGGATCGGCGGGGGTTTTCTGATAGTACCGGGTCTTCTGGCTTCTTCAAAAATAAAAATAGGAATGGCAATAGGCACTTCTCTTCTTGCTGTAGGGACCTTCGGTGTTGTTACAGCCATAAGATATGCCATGGTGGCACCAGGACTTCAGTATGTAAGTAGTGGAGTCATAGGTGATGTTCTTGTTTTTGTTGCCATAGTATACGTCCTCGGAGGCATATTTGGCGGTTATCTTGGAACAAAACTCTCCGTAAATCTGGGAGGAAGGAAAGGCACTCTCAGAAAGGTATTCTCTGTAATCATCATACTGGTAGGAATATATGTGGCAGTTGAATCATATCCAGCGCTGCTTCACATGTTCTTTATATTAGGAATTTAAAAATATGAATATTTTTTTAAAAAAATCCATTTTTTAAAATTTGAAACTTTTTCTAGACCAAAACAGATTATGTACTATTATATTTATGGTTATAAATTGTTAAGCTATAAGCATAAAATTAATTAAATGCAAATGAATGGATGAGAGTATCGGTGTATAAATGAAAATAGGTATCATTGCAAGAATTAACTGCCATTCGTGTATAAGGATAGCTAGGAGAATACTTGAAATTATTCCACCATCGTGGGAAATAATAATGGAAGACAAACTTGCAAAAGCCATGAACAGGAAAGGAACCGCTTTTAAAAACATCGATGCAGACATAATAATAGTTATAGGCGGGGATGGAACTATTTTGAGGACCGCCCAGCTCTCTAGAGGGAAGATACTGGGGATCAATGTTGGTGGCCTCGGATTCCTTTCAGAGGTTGAAATAGGCAGCATTGAGGAATCTATACATAGCCTGATTAATGGAAATTACAGAACCTATGATGTCATGAAACTTGAAGTTTATATAAATGATAAATTCTTCGGGAAAGGAATCAATGACGTTGTAATTCATACTGCAAGAATATCAAAAATCAGGAAATTCAGCGTTTACATAGACGATAGATTCATGGAAAATACCAGTGCAGACGGGGTAATTATAGCAACACCGATCGGTTCGACCTCCTATTCATACAGTGCAGGTGGCCCTATACTCATTCCATCATTGAAGGCAATGGTAATATCTTATATAGCACCATTCGGGTCCAGGCTCCGCCCGATAGTATGCCCTGACAGCGGAAAGATCACCATAAAAATTATAGGGAAATTCAGTTCCCTGGTAATAATAGATGGGCAGAGGGAGGCAGTGGTCAACGGAAACGACCGCATAGATATTAAAGTCTCGAATGAAAAATTGACTTTCATAGAACTTAAAAATTCATTTTATGACAGGCTCAGGGAGAAACTGATAAAAGATGTGGTTAATTAGGGAACGTACCCTTAAAATGATAATGGAAGCATCAAAGGATTCTTATCCGAAGGAATTCGGTGCCCTGCTCCGAGCAGAAAACAATATTATTTATGAAATAGCATTGATCCCCGGGACTATAAGCGGGAATGTTCACGTAATATTCCAGAGCTATGCCATACCAATTGACTTCAGCTATGTTGGGTCGGTCCATTCCCATCCCTCAGGAAACACACATCCTTCTGATGCAGACCTGCATATGTTTTCCAATACAGGGCCTGTGCATATAATAGTTGGGTATCCATACAATTTAACAAACTATTCTGCATATACAAGAAACGGGGACCCATTAAAACTCGAATTAATTTAAGCCCTATAGCGAAGTATGCCGCAGTAGCCACCGAACTGTTTTATTATATCTCCAGAATCTGTATAATCACTGATTACATGAACATTTACGCCTGTTATCTGCGAAAGAAGCATCCTTGTTTCCGGGTCCCTGAACTTAGATTCTGAAATTAACAGATCCTCAAGCATGTTCATTCCTGCATATTTCAGTATTTCATCATAGCCATAAATGCTCAACTCCGTTTTATTTAAATTTTTGAGGAATAACTGTACAAGTTTTTCATCACCAGCGAGTCTTGCGCCCTTGAGTATATCCCCGGATTGTTTTTCTGCCATGAATTCGTATATTCCACGTTTTCCGGAATCTGTTTCGGCAATATCATAGACATCTATACTATTGAAGAACGGATCTCTTTTGATCTTTTCATAAAATTTTGTATGTTCAAAGCCTGGACCAAGTACTATGATTGTAGCAAGGTTTTTTATGTTTTTCAGGGTCTGCAGTATCTCATTATAATAGCCGGCATCGCTACTTTTTGATTCATAGTCTTTACCGGATTTTCCTGATACTATTTCTCCCATATCCTGAATGCCGTATGATTTCAAAATGGCGACATTACAGGACTCATCGTCCATGGATGCAAACACTATCGTATTGGTATATAAATTATCCACGGACTCCTTCAATAACTGTGATTCCTGGCTATCAAGATCTTTTATCAGTGTAATTTCATCATCAACACCGATCATCACCGACTGGTGGCTTCCGGTATTTTCACCCTCCACAATTTCTCCCAGGATTTTGAGATTATCTGTATATGGCAGAAAATCCACCTTTTCAATTTTCAGTTTTATTTTGATTCTCTTCCTTTCCACGGCCTTTGACCTTGTCATGTCGGTTTTCTGTTCTTGCCTTCTGTATACAGAGGTTATAATGTTATCTCCAGGTGAAAGTATATTTTTCAGATACCACAAATCATCTATTGTATTTATAAGTAACACAATTTTCGAATCTTTCCTGTCATCCTCTATAACTTTCACAGTGATGGTTTATTTTAAATTGAATTAAAAACTTAGCCTTCCAGTACAGCATGTATCTCGGTGAGAATTTTATCATAGTGGCTACCGTTCCAGTAATATTTATGGCAATGTGTACAGTATTTGACCCTGCTGAATCTCGACATAACATCCTTGAATTCTGGTCCCATAAGCCGGGAATCTACCTCATCCAGCAGGTTGTTGCACAGAGGGCACCGTGAAAAGAATAGTTTCCGGTCCGGCGGAAATTGTTTCGCAATCTGTTTAAGCTGTAATTTAAAATCGGGGCTATCCAGGAATATGGATTTATCATACCTTTTATAAAATTCGTAGTCTCTTGTTAACAGGATTCTATCATCCAGTATGCATTTGTCAAGTATTTCCGTATCACTTTTGCATTCCGGATAAAGTGTATCATAACCGATGATACGCATCCATTTACAGGTTTTACCCAGCATATGGTCTGCCATGAACCTAGGCATCTTTCCACCTGGATGAAAGACTATTATCGATGCCGGAAAGATCAAGGACACGGGCAACCACAAAATTAACCAGATCTTCCATGGTTGAAGGCCTCTGATAATATCCCGGTACAGCAGGAGAAACAATAACATTATCCTTCGAGAGTTTTAGCATGTTTTCAAGCATAATAGAGCTAAACGGCATTTCTCTTGGCACTATTATAAATTTCCTATGCTCCTTCAATGCAACCGTGGCAACCCTTGTTATCAGGGTATCAGATATCCCTGCCGATATCTTTGCAAGGGTGGATGATGAGCATGGAATAATAACAAGGGTTGAAAACATAAAACTACCGGAACTTATTCTGGCAGCTATATCAGAATCATCATAAACATAATTAGCAAGGTTTTTAACATATTCCAGTTTATAATCTGTTTCAAGTGACATAACCTTCTTTGCGCTTTCTGATATAACCAGATGAATCTCTCTATTTTTGATATTTTCTAAAAATTTTACCGCAAGTACTGTACCGGAGGCACCGGTCATACCCACAACTATTTTTTCCATATGGATAAATATGGTATTATTAGATATCTATTTTTTCCTGTTGAATACAAAATACAGTGCAACCATTCCAGCGATTATAGCTACGATTATACCAATATCAACATAATCCTGGGATACCGGTTTTACAGCCGGTTTGGAAAATGAGAAACCCGGGTATGCGCCTGCATCAAGGGCCTGAATATCCGTATACCCTTTAACCTGTGAACCTTCATTTTTGGTATCGTTGAATGCCTGGGTCATATTCTTCAGTGTCGGGGTTCCTATGGAGGAAAGGGCATTTATAAACTGAAGGCCATAAGGATTCATGCCTGTATAGTTTAGATCATATACAATGAGATACTGGGTGGATGTGTTAAAGCTATATGTGACATAATGAGTGTTATCAATGACACTGGAGAAGAAGGAAATCCAGTCAGCTCCCGTGATGGATTCATTGGTTCCATTGTAGTTGTATTCTATAGATGGCAGTGTAGCTGGAGCCGGCGGCAGGGTGACAGTTGAAGCTGAAGAGGCAAAAGGTGCCATTACCATAACAAGCGAAAGGACAATAATAACTGCCGGTAGATATTTTTTCATTTGTCCTGTATATTAAATTGGGTTTAAAATCTTTTTCTTATATTTCCCCTATATTTTATAGTTTTAAA
>JAKADL010000100.1 GCA_021820565.1 Thermoplasmata archaeon | reverse complement strand
CTGTACGGTATTGAGTTCCATATTGTTCCGTCAAGGTCAAAGATTATTGCTTTGTTTACTGTAAAACTATCCATGTCCGGATAATTGAATATGGGTAAATAAATTTATCAACAATAATTTATCAAAATGAGGCAAAAAATCATGGAGTTCTTATATTTGTGATAATAATGTAAGATATTGGAATCGCCAGGAAATCCACCCTTCTAATATCAAAAGTATATTACAGGAAAGATAGCATTCATTTGCCATCTATTTTTAGATGTAATGAAGGCAGATAGGTGAATGCTAGAACCACATATTTGCAAGATAATGAATCGTACCATTTTACATAATGTAAAGGCCGAGTTGATCTATTCAAAGATTTCATTCATAGGGAGATAGTTTCAGGTTGGAGGAATATATAGCACACACGAATATTTCCATCTATTTCATTAATAATAATTTAAAGTAATAAAGACTCATTAATCAACTCTGAGGCTATTTTTATGGAATAGGTTCCTCAGGTGATCTTGAACTTTTAATTCTTCACAGGAAGAACTTTACTTGTTTTTATTGTTTCTGTTCTCCTTCCCAGCACTTCCCTTGAAAACAGTACCACAAATCCAGCAATAACAAAGGACATTGCTCCAATGGTAAATGCATACCTGAATGCGGTGGCGTCGGGAAATGAAAATATTACTTTTCCTGTTGCAGTGTGAACAATATCTACCACAGTATACAGTGAAAGCACTGTCCCTGCTATGGGTGCTCCAATGCTGCTTCCTATATATCTAAAGGTACTGTTCATTGATGTGGCAAGCCCCATATCCCGTGCCTCCACGGAAAGTACAAGCAGGTTAATTATTGATGCATTCATTATTGCCATCCCAGAGCCAATTATGACCTCATCTGCAAGTGTCATTGCAAGTCCGGGAGATGCTGATAGAAGTAAAAACCCAATGGCTGTTACAAATGACCCTGCAATGGCCAGTGGCTTAACACCGGTTTTTGATATGAGTTTTCCCGTAACTATGGAGAATATGATCATTCCTGCCGCAAAGGCAACCATTGATACACCGGTCTCCAGTATTGAGAATCCAAATCCATATGGCGTGGGTGTTTCGAATCTATAGGATAATGCCTGCATCGAAAGGTACATTCCCAGGCCAGATATTGTCAGAGCAATGTTTGCAATGAGTACATTTCTCTTTGAAAGCAATTTCATGTCGAATATAGCTTCTCCACCATGGTTATAATAGTGTTTTTCATAGAAAAACATGGGAATAAGAAGCACTATACCGGTTATTGCCATGCCAAGGAATAAGAGTGAATGCCATCCCCATGAAGAACCCTCTGACATGGCAAGAACTATCAAAGCAAGTGGGACTCCAAGGGCAATTGCTCCAATATAGTCTACCTTTACATCAGGCCTTCTGTATTTCGATTCCCTGACTTTCCATATTGTAAGAATGGCCAGGATAACTATGAATGGTATGGCAGTATGATAAGTCATCCTCCATCCGTAATAATCGGATATGAACGATCCAAGTGGTAGGCTTACCGCAAATCCCACACCGAACATTCCACTGATCAGTGCCTGAGCTTTTGGTACCATATTTCTGGGAAATTCTTCCCTTACTATTGCCATGCCAAGGGGCATTATTGTAAGGCCTATCCCCTGAACCGCCCTGGATATGACCATGAATGTAAAATTCGGTGAAAATCCCGTTACTGATACAGCTCCAGCATATAGGAGCATTACTATGGACATCATTTTCTTTTTTCCATACAAATCTGCCAGTTTACCCACAACCGGACTCAATGCAACCCCTGTAAGTAGGTATGTTGAAAGCACTAAACTAACCTGATCAACACTAATATTAAAACCCTCAGCTATTGAAGGGAGTGAGGGTGTAAGCATACCCTCCACATACATAACGGCCACTATAATCATGGCGAACAATGCCAGCACAAATCTGGCATATTTTTTATCTACCTGTTCCTCTTCCATTTAATTACCCCAGTAACATAATATATATCCTTCATTGTACACCAATAGATATTTACATATCATAATGATAATTGAGTATTTAATAATTACCAGACTAAACAGTTTATCTATAAAGTAAATTTATAACTAACCCCACATCACATTATAAAAAACTAATTAAGAACCCAGCAATTTCAATCTTTTCTTATATACTGATGCATATCTATTTGCTGTGAGAATAGCCTCTTTCATACTTACATAATCTGCCTTATCCTGGCCTGCTATGTCAAATGCTGTGCCATGGTCAACGGAGGTTCTTAAAAATGGAAGGCCAATATTCATGCTGACAGTGTGCCTGAAATCATATGTTTTTGCAGCAATATGTCCCTGGTCATGGTACATTGACAAAACAACATCATACTGTCCCATGGAAGCCTGATAAAAAACAGAATCAGCAGGAACAGGGCCGGTTATGTTCATAGTCTGTTTAGCCTTTTCAATAGCAGGAATTATTTCACTGATTTCCTCATTACCAAACATTCCGGATTCCCCTGCATGTGGATTTAAAGCAGCGACTGCTATTTTTGGTTCCATGAAACCAAGAAGTTTAAGGCTTTTTTCAGTGTCTATTATTGCATTGTATATATTCTCATATTTTACAAATTTGACCGCATCCATCAGTGACATGTGTTTTGAAAGGAAAGTTATTCTCAGTTTCTTCACCTCAAAAAGTGTGGTTATAAACCTGGAGTTTGTAAGAGCCTTTAACATGGTTGTATGGTCAATATATGGTGAGCCTGCCTTTATAATAGCCTCTTTATTTATAGGTGCAGTTGATATGGTGTCGATTTTTCCTGCCATGGCAAATTGTACAGCCATTTCTATGCTTCTGTATGCGACTTTTCCTGCGCTGGCAGTTACCTTTCCCATTTGTATAGTTTCTCCGTCACCAGTGTTTATGAAATCAAGTTTTTTTTCTCCTTCTAAATGCAATCCACATTTTTCCATGATATTCTGGTAATTTTCATTATCACCAAATAATGTTATCTTAAAATTACGGTTTTTAATAGAATTAATTGATTTAACCACAATTTCAGGTCCAATACCTGCAGGATCACCAAGTGTTATTCCTATATTGATCATGGTCTCATATTTTTACCTCATATTTATATCTGCATATTCGATGATTTTTTTATATATGCTTTCATCTCCAATACTTCCACCCTTAATTATATATTTTTTGCCATCAAGTATTCCTCCATAAATGATTCCAGTAGAAATAAGGGGAAGGATATGTAATCCACTTTCCAGGTAGCCAAAATCTGCATTATCCAGTACTGTATAGGCCGTTTCACCACCACTTAGGACTAGTACTGAGTATTCCTTCAAGGATAATATGAAATCCTTTTTGTTAATCAGTGTAAAATTATTTCCGGTAACAAAGAACAGTTGAATTTTGAAATGGCCAATAGGGGAATTGACCGGAGAAATCAAATTATTCCTGATATAATTTACCTGTCTGTAGGTTATATCTGTACAGCTTCCAATAATAATAGCCATGCTATTCATCTATTTCATCTCCAGATACAATTTTATCATTATTCCTGGGTCTACAGGAAGTAAATTTTCATTCAGACATCTTTTTGCAAGTTTTCCAATGTCACTGTATGTCCTTGAATCTGCAATTATTATTGAATCATGAAGTTTTACAGGAACAATATCACGAATTGGCAATTTGGTTTCATTCTGGATACTTAAGCCCGCATATGTATACCGCCCAAAGTCTGGTATAGTGTCTGTGATGAGCAGCTTCCCAATTTTCGCCATGAATTCTATAAAATCCAAGGTGCTTCCCCTGAGCAAAGTATCAATGCGTGTCAACATTAATGTTTCGGGATACAGCTCTTTCACATAATTCAACCGTTGCTCTGCGTTTCCAGTATTCCTGGTTTCAATATCTAAAGAAACAACTGATGATTTTATTTTTTTTATGAGATCTATATTTTTGAATGCTACTACTGGAACTCCTGTTCCTATGAGAGATGCCATGCCTGCAGCGCCACTGAGGTCATCAGAAATAATAATCGTATCCATTGGAAATCAATAGAATGCCTATATAAGTATTTTTATACTGTGAGATGGGAAGTTCATTCATTGTATTTCTGTTCCACAGTCAAAATTGTAATTATCTGTTAAAAATACCCTGGCCACTTAGAGTAATTATATATATATAGATATAATTAAACAACAATGAATGTTAGAGATATAGACACAAAATTAGATATGAAATTGAAGTTAGTCATATCCGATAATACAGATATCTTCAGATGGTCTAAACTTCATGATTTGGGCATGAGTATTTTTATCAAAGAAGATTCAAAAAATCCTGAAGACTATTACTTTCAGGCTTTTATAATGAAAAACAAAGTACATTCGGAGGTTAAAGAACTTATCGAAACATACAGTCCAGTGGAAACTGAAAACTATTATATGCTTTCTCATCCCATCATTAACACTAAAATTCTTTCCCTTATAAAGGAATTATGGACTGTGCCATCCATAGCATTCGGTGAAACTACCATAGAAGGTGGAAAACTCATTCTGAGAATGAGATTCCACAGACTGTATAAAAAAGATTTATCCTTAATATTAAACAAATATCTGGCGATACCATATTTTGTGGATGATATGACACTCACTGAAAGTGTAGGAGGAACTGTTTTATTGGGAAAGAAAAATAGCAGAATGCCACTTTCCATCATTCAGTATTCAATTCCTGTATCAATTCATTCAGAAGATTACGCAGTTGAAGTGCTGGAAAAGAATAATGGTATAGCACAGGTTGTGGAGAATCCATATAACAGGAATGATTTCAAGGTCATTATTTTTACAGAAAATCATGTAAAAGAAAGAAATGGGTTTACCTGCATTTCAGAAGAGGATAATATATATGAGACATATGCCAGCAATAAACTGCTTAGCTTCATCAGGGATAAGGCAAATTCTCGGGGCATCTTCAGGAATCTACTGCTGATCATAGTAAAGGATGGACGTATGTATTCTAATTCAGTAATAGCATCTAACAGGATCATGGAATATACTAAAACGGTTTTTTCCTCATCTTTAGAACTTTATGGTAAAAATGTTGTAAGGTTAGAAAATTCCTGTGAATTTGATCCTGAACTCTATGGGGAATTTGGTACGAAG
>JAKADL010000009.1 GCA_021820565.1 Thermoplasmata archaeon | reverse complement strand
GAACCCAGATCTAAGGGTCTCTTCCATGTTTCATTGTTCCAGTCACTCATCATGTATTCAGATGACCTTTAGCTAATCACAAACTGACTGGAGCCCTCTAGGATACCTGACTACCCCATGCTTCCTAATTTACAGTATTATTTTTTGATATAAATATGTATAGCATATTCCGCTATTAACCCATTTCCCTCCGTCAGTTATTAGTCACACACACAACAGCTGTTAATATATCATGGCAAAGTATATCTATAATTTAAAATTAAGTTATACATGACAAAATATATTCTTGAATATGATCCGCAAACTGATGCTGCTTACATTAAGCTTTCAAGGGCACACATCGTGGAATCAACAGAGATAAATGAAGATGTAATTGTCGATCTTGATCAGAATAAACATTTAATTGGAATAGAAATCCTTAATTTCTCAATGAGCAAATTTGATATTAAAACTTTGATTACTGAAGATATCGGTAATGCAACTTCCATAGTAAAATGATAATTATATATTCAAAGCATGCCTTAGAACGAATGAAACCGAGAGACATTTCTAAGGAAATTGTAGAAATGTCCTTTGCAAGTCCAGAAAAAATTGTACATAAAGCATCTGAAAGTGTACTTATTAAAAAATTGAAGACTAAACTACTCGTAGTGGTTTTTAGAGAAACTGATAGTGTAATATTTGTAATTACCGCATACATTACATCAAAAGTTAACAAGTATTTGGACTAAAATTTTCGTGAATCATAGTTTGTGATTGATATCCCGTTAAGATTTAATAGTTTTATAGATTTTAATATTTATATCAACACCGGTTTTTAGTGTTATCCACTCCTAATACATAATGTTCAAAATAGATTTCCGTTCATACTTAAAGCATCTAAACCATATTTGTGCAAAAACTATATATATAACTATATGTTGTATTTTATATAAAGCTAAAATCTATTATAGCACTATCAATAATTATAGTGCTTATGTTTGTCATGATGGCATTTTCAGACAATGTTGACCATAATAATGCTAATATTATAAATAATAATACTATCACAACCAAATATGTTAAAAGGTTGTGTACAATATTATGTGTAAATATAAATCACTATTAATAATACAACTATCTGTACGCATAATAACACTTAATGAAACATGTTTGCAAATAAATTTATTAGCAATCAATGCCTTTATTTTCATGGATATCAACAAGCAACGCATAGAGAAAATGAAGGATCTGATTTTCCAGAATTTAATGGACAGCTATTTGCCATTTCCACTGGACACAAAATTATATTCATCATGGGCAAATGGAATTCCGAACAGTGGAGACACAATAATTTATACATCATATATGTACCAGATTTCAGGCATTTTAAAGCGTTATGAGGCATTATTCCCTAGAATATATCGCCTTAACATACCCAAAAGGCTTATGACGGCATCAAAATTTCTTATAAAACCCAAGGATGAGGAATTGCAGAGGGCGTTCAGAATACTGAAAAGCATAACATCCATGCTTTCTGGTTCTGATGTAAAATTCGGATATCTCTACGATCAGGAGCCATATTCAGGTGCGCTTCTGCTGGAATCAGGATTTTTAAATGAATATAAGGAATATGGAAAAAAACTATACAGCTTCTTCAAATCAAAGGGCATAAAAAATATCATAACCGTTGATCCTCATACGACGAACTCGCTGAAAAGGTATAAGGATTTTATAGATTTTGATATAGATATTAAGAATTATTTAGAACTTGTAAACTTCAAGGGAACCGGCAAATATGTTATACACGACTCCTGCCTTTATTCCCGTGCCATGGGCATGTACGGCGACATAAGGAATAAAATAAATAATTCTGGCCTTTCCGTAGATGAAAATTATCTCATAACAAGCAAGGAAATGGGAAGCTGCTGTGGTGGCCCCCTTTCACTTGTTTCTGCCAAGGATAGTGAGGAAGTATCCAGAACAAGGGCTGAGAAGCTCCTATCGGTCAATGAAAATGTTCTGGTTATGTGCCCGCTCTGCTATGAGAATTTATCTCCATATATAAACAATATAAAAGACCTTGCAGAGGTGGTTTCATGAACTATGAATGGGACGTTGCAATAAACAAGGCAATACTTAATAATTCACCAAAAGTACATAAAATACTTGAAGAAAACCCCTACATAAAGGATGTGGCATCAGAATTGAGGGAAACCAAAAATAAGGTTCTGGATGATATAGATTCTTACATATCAAAAACTCAGAAGAGTGTGGAAAAACTGGGCGGGCATGTCCATATAGCAAAGGACAGTGCCGAGGCAATGGAGATTGTCAAGGAAATACTCGGTGAGAAGAGGAAGATAGTGGTTTCCAAATCAAATGTGCTTTACGAGATTAAGCTCAGGGAAGAACTGGAAAATGAGGGCATGGATATCTGGGAAACAGATCTTGGTGAATACCTTGTGCAGCTCAATAAGGATATGCCATCGCATCTTGTTGCTCCCGCAATCCATTTGACAAAGGATAAAATAGGAAAGTTGCTGAATGAAAACCTTGACACCAGCATAAACGAAAGCACATCAGCTGAGGAAATGGTAAGCAGAGTCAGAAAATTCCTCATGGAGAAATATCTTGCTGCAGAGGTTGGAATAACAGGTGCAAATGCCATTGCAGCGGATACAGGGTCTGTCCTTCTCATAGAGAATGAGGGGAATATCAGAATTGATACTGTTTTGCCACAGACACACATAGCTATAACAGGCATTGATAAGATAGTGCCGACGCTGAAAGATGCATTCAACGAGGTAATAGTCCAGGCATCATATGCTGGTTATTACCCACCAACTTATATTAATGTTACATCAGGACCAAGTGCAACAGGTGATATAGAGCTCCAGAGAGTATCGCCTGCAACAGGTCCAAAAGAATTCCATTTGATACTGCTGGATAACGGCAGGAAGGAGGCAATAAATTCTGATATACGTGAATCACTTCTCTGCATCAGATGCGGCAGATGCTATTTCTCATGCCCATCCTATAAGCTTTATGGCAAGGACTTCGGAGACAGCCCTTACACGGGGCCTACTGGAATAATGTGGTCTGCAATAACATCTAAAAAATACGACAAATCTATGCTTTGCATGCATTCTGGAGGGTGCAAGGAGGTATGCCCTATGGATATAAATATACCCAGAATGATAGAAAGAATAAAATTCCGGTACATGGAAGAATCGTAAAAGTATATTTATATTCAAAGTTATTTATAGGAAAGTAATACTTATATGTAATAATAATATTACTTTATTGTCATGATAATCAAAACTGGAAGTATAACTGTAAAAGGTCAGGTAACAATACCAAAAGAAATTCGTGAATATCTGGATGTACGCCCGGGCGATCATATATATTTTGAATCCTCGAAAGAAGGAATTATAATAAAAAAGGCATACAGTAAAAAATTAGGCGATGTGCTCACATCTGCAAAGCCTTTTGATGCTAGTGTAAATGAGTCAATTAAAAATATAAGAGATGAATGGCATTAGAATATCTTTAGATACCAATGTAATTCTGAATGTTATCAATAAAGAGGAACCATTTTTTGATTCATCCCGGCAACTATTAGATAAAATATCTGATGGGGAATTAGAGGGGGTAATTTCTACTGTTGTATTATCTGAGGTTCTAACCGGTTTTTATATGAATAATGATATCAAAAGCTCTAAAATATTCAAAGAATCTCTTATTGAATCACGTACTTTTATTATTATGCCTGTTGATACCGAAATTGCTGATCTGGCAGCCAAAATTAGATCTAAAGACAAAATAAAGCTCCCGGATGCCATAATTTTAGCAACAGCGATACTGAGTAAATCCACTTACCTTGTTTCCAGTGATGGCGATATCATATACAGAACGGATTACGGTATTAACATAGTTGATTCCAACGAACTAATGAAAATAATTAATAATGGATAGAATCCCACAATAAACAATAATTGCATGCAGTGCACATAATAATATTGGATTATTCAAATATACTTCAACTGACGATATAAATTGACTTAGATTCATTGGAGTAATGGCAGTAATTTTGAATTTCTCTACAGGTAATACATTAATATCATTTAGTAATGCAAATACATGATCAATGATGATATACAGTTCAGGTACAGGAACGATGACCATTTTGTTTATCCTGATTACAATGGCTATAATTTTTCAAATATAAACAGCACTATACTATCATTGTTCGGCATAAATAATAATGGTATCTCACTGAAAAAAGAACTTTACAGCAATATTTCTGGATCAAAAAAAGTGGTGTTTTTCTATATCGATGGTCTCGGTTATGATAGCTGGAAAAATTATCTTGGAAATTATAAATCATTCCAGGAAATAAACAACTCCGGAATAGTATCGCCCATAACTTCTGTATTTCCATCTACCACAGCAGCTGCAAGTAATACAATAAATACCGGCCTGACTCCTGCAGAACACGGTCTATTTGAATGGAGGTTATACATTGAAAAGTACAATATGGTCATGAAAAGTCTGCCATTTATTCCTGCATATAAACAGGACAGGGCGCGATTTGCAGATTTAAAACCTGATCCATCTATCCTTTTTCATGGAAAAACTTTCTATGAAACACTGAATGAACATGAAATAAAATCATATGTAATATCCTTCGCGGACCTCTTGAAAAGCAGCTACAGCCGGATAATGTATTCAGGCGCAAAGGAAAGGAAGAGATATGATTTTCTCTTCGAGGGTTTTCTCATACTGAGAAAGCTGCTGAAAAAGGTGCATGAAAATTCATATATATTTTTCTACATAGAGGACCCCGATAAAATGGAGCACCGGTACGGTCCTGGAAGCCCGGAACATATAGAAGCACTGCGGTATATAGCATCAATGTTCAATGATTTATTCAGGGACCTTGCAGGCGAGGATATTGCAGTCATGATTTCATCAGATCATGGTTTTACTCCTGTTAACAAAAAAACATATGTTTCAGGAATCAGAGAACTCATGAAAATAAATAATGGAAGGGCAATACCGGAAACATGGAGCCCCAGGGACATGATATTGCACACAGATAGCCCGGAGGATATGAAAAATGTACTGGAAGAACAGCTTCATGGCAGTGCAGAAATTCTTACAGGAAATGAAGTCATCAAAACAGGCTTGATGGGCGGTAGCACTGTTCCGGAAAAATACATTTCAAGAATGGGAGATCTTTTAGTTCTTCCCTATTCTGGAAATACTGTATGGTACAAATATTATGATGACGATATTATAAAAGATCGTGGGATGCACGGTGGCCTGAGCAGAGAAGAAATAATAATCCCTTTCGCTTCTTTAAATTTAAAAGACATTAAAAATTATTAATAAATTATTTTGTATTTTTTACCAGGTTTTCGTAAACTGCCAGGAATTCAAGTCCCTTGTCTATGCCGCCGAAAATTTCCTCCTTTCTAACAGATTCAGCTGCTTTCCTCATTTTATCAGGATTTTTAATTCCTGCATTTCCTATCATAGCCTGGACACATCTGTTGATTCTAAGTGGACTGAGCTGGAATTTATACATTGTTTCTACTATATTTTTCAGATTGTCTATAATATACTGCCTTGACTCATCATTAGAGGACATGGCGACATAGAATGAATCCATATCCTGTTTCTTTGCCCTTCCAGATTGAATGAATTCCATGATAGCTTTATAGTTTTCGTCACCTTTGAGTGCGCCTGATGCCGTTATTGCTTTGGTTTTATCCTCATCACTTGATGTCTTTTCTATTATTTCCGCAAAATAGCTAAATTCATTATTTATTTTTGCCTGCGCAATCAGGAATGCAAGCCTGAAATCCGGTTCAACCTGACTGTATTCACTGTACTTCTTCAGGAGTTCCCTGCAGAAGTCATTATTTATATATGCCATTTTTGTATAGAGACCTGATAAGGATATCTTGTAGTTGAACTCATCCTTTTTATTGGTTTCTATGTAATCTATCTTGTCCTTCATGTAGAAATTGGCCAGATCCATGAAATATTTGTTTCCAGTTATATTATACAGTGACCAGAGTTGTTTGGATACTTCATCGATAACTATATTTTCATTTATACTGTAGAGCTTTTCGAGTCTTCTAACATACTGTGTCATGTTCAATTTTCCTGAAAGGAGGAATGCATAGAGATCATTTGCTATGCCCCATTTTTCCTCTGCCGTTATCTGTGAAAGATTCCTTGTTACAGTTTCATACATTGCATCATCGTAAAGAACCCTGTAAAACCCGTTATGTCCGTAATTCAGTGAGAGCACATCCCCGTTTATCTTCATTTCAGTGTTTTCCATGAGTGCGTTTTCCTCCTCGGAGAATCTGTTTATAAATAAGGGTATTTTCCAGATTGCACTTTTATTTCCCTCCAGGAAATAGAACTGGTTCTGTGTAATCTTCAGTGCATCATCAACTCTTTCAGTTGTCAGATAAGGGTATCCTTTCTGTGATATCCACTGTTCCATAATAGATGACACTCCTTTTCCAGATTCTTTTTCTATGGCATTCCAAAGGTCGGATCCGGAAGCATTCCCGTATGAAAACTCTCTGAGATAATTTCTCAGGGCCTTCATGAAAACATCCTTCCCAACATAAGCTTCTATCATCCTCAAAATATTGGAACCCTTGCCGTATCTTATTTCATATGATAACTGGGATACACCCCGTGGATCGGAAACATTGGCGTTAATGGGGTGGGAGTTTTTAAGTGAATCCATTGTATATGCACCATCTGTCTGGTCGAGCAGGAAATCCCTGAAAAACTTCCATTCCGGATCTGTATTGTCTACTGTTTTGAAAGCAAAGAATGTTGCAAAGCTTTCATTGAGCCAGAGATCATTCCACCATTTCATGGTAACAAGGTCGCCGAACCACATATGAACAAGTTCATGTGTAATTACCTCAGATGTCCTCTTATAGCTCTTGCTGGTGGTTGAACTATCTATATTAAGAAGGATTTCCCTGAATGTTATCGCTCCCCAGTTCTCCATTGCGCCAGCTGCGAATTCGGGCACAGAGATCAGGTTCAATTTGGGAAGCATGTAATCTATACCTGTGTACGTTTCAAGGTAATTTAATGATTTCTTTGCCACATCCACCGGATATCTCGAGGATGTTAAATGACCTTTCATAGCAGTGAGATAAAGTTTTTTCCCCTTATATGAATCTTCGAGTTCATCAAAATGGCCGACTCCAAGATAAACTAAGTATGTTGCCATTTTCGGCGTCTCTTCGAATTCAACCAGTTTCTTTCCATTTTCTATTTTTTCTAACTTTATCGGCATGTTTGATATGGCTTTTAAATCGCTGTCAATCTCCATGGAAATATCAAAAGTTGCTTTATAACCCGGATTATCGATGCAGGGGAATGCCCTTCTTGCATCTGACTCTTCGAACTGTGTTGAAAGTATATATTTATCCTCCGTTCCTGCAAGGTAAAAGCCCTTCAGGCCCCTGTCCACATCCGATGAAAATTTGACATCCACGGAAATGTCTCCCCCCTCTGTTGAGAAGCTCAATCCCCCATCATTAACTTCATATCTGGCGGGCTTACCGTTAATTTCTAGTTCCTGGATATTTATACTATTTGAATCAAATGTGACTTTTTTTTCAGCATCCTTGATTTTAACCGTTTCTTTTCCGGAGTATTTTTTGCCGGCAAAATCAACATTAATCCTTATTTTATAATTTAAAACTTCCATATCCGTTTATTTATGCACATTTAATAAATTTTGCGAGGTTGTACAATATAACCTCCCGCATCATGGAATGAGACTTCCTGCTTTAAAGGTTAAATAACACCATTGAATCCTGCTATATGGATAGCAGATATAGGTATACTTATCTGGGTCTGGCCTTTATGATAGTACTTTTATTTATACAATTTATACTGGGCATCTTCATAAATCTGTATGTAACATTTCCACCACTCAACAGCATATCACAGGTGGGCCCGGAGGTTTTCCCCTCAAATTACATAACAGTAATGTTTCATATGATGCTCGGGTTTCTCATTCTAATAGTTTCATTAATAATGATTCTCATGAGCTTCAGAATTGGCAGCGCAAAACTTCTTTTATCTTCAATAACATCATCTATTTTTGTGATCATTGCCGGTATCTCCGGGATATTATTCCTATTTAATGAATTTAATAGATATTCATTTTTGATGGGTATCTCTTTCATAATAGTTATAATGTCTGAATTTTATTATTTATATTCTTTAAAATCTATGGAAACGAAAGGGATGAAAAATTAAATTCGTTTATTAAAAATCTAAAAATATTACCTTTCCATTAAATCAACAGATCTCTTATACAGTATATCCCTTAAAAGAAGAAATGCCCTGAAATTTTCTGGATTGAACCTTTCCGAGAAACCTTCCATTCTGGACATTACCCTGTAATAATACAGTACTTCTATAGTTTTTCTGCATGCCCTGAAAGCCACACGGGAAGGCCTGCTTTCATTTAAAAGGATAGAATAATCCATTGCCCAGCCTTTTGAACCTTCCATATTTTCAAGGAAACCGAAATCCTTTGCCTTTTCACCTGTAATTATATAATTCTCCAGGGATTTTATGAATTCAAACATTTTTCTGTACTCATCTGAGTGTGTCTCATCCATTTTTATGAGCCTGCCTATTAACTCTGCTAGTTCATATTCTTTCATAAAATACATCTGTATTCCTGAATCATAATCTTCTTCCTTCTGATTTACACAGCAATGAAATTTTGGAAATTCTGTCATAATTAAAAAGTATATCATAAAATAAATATTTTCCGAATTATTGAGAATTAATATTCAGGTTATCTTATATTATGTAATATTTTATAATGATCAATTCCAAAATTTTTCAGGGTAATATCCATAAATTTATTCTTTACAGCATTAATATCATAAGATTTATTCTGAATTGCCTCCATTGAAGTCATTATTTCAGGTGAAAAATTGCAGGGATTTATGATTCCAAATTTTTTTAAATCGGTTGATACATTTAAGCCCATGCCGTGCATTGTGGTGAACCTATCGATTCCGAGCCCTATGGAGCATATTTTCTTATCACCGACCCAGACACCGGTCTTTTCATTAAGCATGGGAGTTCCCAAGATCCCATAGCAATTCAGCAATTCAATGACGGAATCCTGGATTAATTTTATCAACTTCAGGGCATCGAGACCTGATCTTTTCAAATTTATTATATAATATACCACAAGCTGGCCGGGACCATGATATGTCAGATACCCGCCGCGATTTATTTTTATTGCTCCGTCCAGATCTCCCCTGAAGTGTGAACCGGCAGTATAAACATCAGGATGCTGGAGAAAAATGAATGTATCATAATCTTTCTCTATATTAACCATGTTATGGATTTTTTTCTGAAAATCCAGCGCTTCCAGATAATCCACCATTCCCAGATCGTATATCATCCCGTGGTTATGAATGTGCGTTTCCATCTTATAATACTATATATGGAATTCAGTATTTGAAATTTCCATCTGGCAAATAACCGTCCAGGGATTCCTTGATATAAAAAAATATAGCAAAAGCATTTAAAATATATGGTATTAGTTAATCATGGTAAACATAAATGGCAAAATAAAGCAGATAAGTTATATTACTAAGGGTGTTGAAACAAAGGACGGGGCAGGGGTCCGGCTTAAAAGAATTTTCGGGGGGCCAAATACAGTAAACATAACAGATCCATTTCTTCTACTGGATCATTTCGGTTCAGATCGAATAGATGACTATATTTCTGGTTTTCCCTGGCACCCTCACAGGGGAATAGAAACCATAACATATTTACTGTCAGGGAAGGTAGAGCACCGTGACAGCACAGACCACCGTGGAACAATATACCCTGATGAACTGCAGTGGATGACAGCAGGAAGTGGCATATTCCACGAGGAGATGCCAAAACCACTGGACGAGAAAAATCCTGAGGAGCTTTTGAGGGCCAATGGAATCCCAACACTTGTCTCAGGCTTCCAGCTGTGGTTGAATCTCCCCGCTAAATATAAGATGACAGTCCCAACATACAGGAATATAAAGGGAAGCGAGGTGCCGGCAATCACTCTTGATGGTGCAACGGTCAAGATTATCGCCGGGGAATACGAAAAATATTCAGGTATGTACACTTCACGGTATGGTATCGACCCGCTTTATCTTGATGTTTCAATGGATGAAGAATCCGAGTTCAGTTATAAAATCAAAGAGGGATATACAGCAATAATCTTTTCGGTGACTGGCGAAGGGATATACCGGGATCAGAAACTTGAACCGGATACGGCCGCTATATTATCTAATGATGGGGAATGGATAGATATAAAAACCGGCCGGTCGAAATATAGATTTATACTTCTTTCCGGAAAACCACTTCATGAACCGGTAAAATGGTACGGGCCGATCGTCATGAACACAGATGAACAGATAAGGGAGGCAATTATGGACCTCAACAGGGATAAATTTGTCAGAGAGAAAAATCCCATGGTAGAATAAGCCGAAATTTTGTATTGAATTTACTATCTATTTATTTTTAGATAATAGTTAAATAGACCTTGTTAATTATATGGCATGGAAAATGACAGTGATTTTAATCAGTATATGATATCATTCAAATATCAATTCAAATCATATCTCCGTACAAAAAGGTTCATCGGACTATTTCTCTTTGCCCTTATAATTTCAGTTGGAATTACTGCCCTTATATTTCATGATGAATACAGCACTATAAAATCCAGCACATCGCTGAATTATTTCTATCAGTATTTACAGGGATTCTCAGTGGATTTGGTTGTTATAATAGGGGCATTCTTCGGCGGGGATATAATTTCTACTGATACGGGAACAAATGCTGCTTACTACACACTGGTCCAGCCTGTAAGAAGATCTGTACTGTTTATGGGCAGATACACTGCGGCTTTAATATCATCATTTATAATAGTTTTCGTATATTTTTTTGTGGGTATTGTTAGTTCATTTTATCTTTATAGTACTGTAACTCCTGTTATATTCGAGAGCCTGGGGATACTTGTATTATTCCTTGCTGCTGCTATAGCGTTTGCTTCATTGTTTTCTGGAATATTCAAAGGTCAATCAAGTGGAATAATAGTTTCCGTGCTTCTTCTATTCATAGGATTTCCCATAATAGATGAATTTGTTGGAACAGTTGCCGGTGTAGACCCTTTGTTTTCACTTAATTTTGCAGGCGGGATTATGTATTTAATATTCCAGAGCCCCTATCCTGCTGCTAAGACTGTATTGAAAGGAGCAAGTGGATTTGGAGCTCATGCAGGAATTGTTACTACATATTTATTCAATCCAACATTGATGCAGGGCATTGGCGTGTTGATTGCATATATGGTAATATGTGGTGTAATTGCAATACTGCTGTACACTAGGAGACAGATAGAGGGATAAATATGGAAATAAGTTTTAACAAAGTATCTAAAAATTACAGTAAATTCAAGGCTCTTGACGATGTATCATTCCAGTACAGTGGTCACGGTGCCATCGGATATCTTGGTCCAAACGGTGCAGGAAAGACAACCACATTGAAGGTTATGACGAACCTTCTCCGCCCAACATCAGGCACTGCAGAGTTGAATGGTATAGATGTCAATAAGCATCCGAAGAAAGCCATGGCAAATGTAGGTTCCATGATAGAAACACCCACACCTTATCCGTTCCTGACTGTAAAAGAATCATTGCAATTCGTGGGGGAACTCAGGGGAGTTGATAAAAAAACAATGGAATCCAGAATAGAGGAATATTATGACGCATTAAAACTTCCTCCATTAACATCAAAAATGGGGCAGCTTTCCAAGGGGCAGAGACAGCGTGCCGTATTTGCATCGGTGCTTATATCTGATCCGGATATAGTTATACTGGATGAGCCCACAAGTGGTCTTGATCCATTTGAGAGGAAAATATTCAGGGATTTTATACTGAAGTTGAAGAAAACAAAGCTTGTATTCTTCTCATCCCATATCCTTTCGGAAGTCTCAGAAACATGTGATGATGTTGTATTTATCAATCACGGAAAAATACTCAAGCAGGGAAAGATAGATGAAATATCCCAGGAATTCAATACAAGTGCAGTATCAGTAGAGTTCCTCAAGCCGGTAGACGATTCTATGATCAAGCAGCTAGGTTCTATAGGTTCGGGGCTACTCAAAACAGATGGCAGAACCGCCGTTATAAAGTTCTCAGGAAAAGAAGCCGACAGGGCAGCAATACTGCAGGATGTAATAAAGTTAGCACCGGTTATTTCCTATAGTTCCTATGGCTCGGATCTGGAATCTGCATATATCTCTATATTAGGTGAGAAATAGGGGGCTATCAAATGATCAGAAAGTTTCCTGATAAATTCATGATCGGGACCGCTATAAGTCCATTCCAGGTGGAGATGGGCAGATCAGAGGGTTCTATTTCTCAGGATAGTGACTGGTATAAATGGGTCCACTCAGAAACCATAATAAAGAAAACATATGTAAGTGGCGATTTTCCGGATGATGGACCTAATTTCTGGAATGATTATAGGAAATATGTTGATTATGCTATTTCAATGGGGAATAATTCTATACGGATTGGCATTGACTGGGCACGAATATTCAAAAAAACCACTGAAAATATTACTGTTAAGGAAATCACCAATGAAAAAGGTGATGTTTATGATATGGAATTCCAGGACAACTTTATTGAGCAAATGGATGCAATAGCAGACAGGCAGGCGGTTGATCATTATAAAGAAATAATGGCTTATGTTAAGTCTAGGGGATTAAAACTTGTACTGACGGCATACCATTGGCCACTACCCTTATGGCTGCATGATCCGGTTCTGTGCAACAAGGACTTTTCCGAATGCAGGGAAAAAGGGTGGGCAGATAAAAAGAGTATACCGGAATTCGGTAAATATGTCTATTATATCAATAAAAAATTCAATGAATATGTTGACATCTGGCATACAATCAATGAGCCGAACATCATAGCCATAAATGGATATTTATATGGCAATCTGGAGGGATTTCCTCCCGGAATTTCAGATTTTAAAGTAACTATTGAAGTTTTAAGGAATTTAGCTTATGCGCATAATATTGCATATAAGATTATCAAAGGGGAAAACCCTGATTCCACTGTTGGAATAAATGTTGCAGTTCCGTATTTCCAGCCCGAACTTGATACTCCTAAAAACAAATTTATAAATGAATATGTTTCCTATGTATTTTACAAGCTTTACCTGGATTCTGCCCTGTACGGAAACTTTGATTCATCCCTTTCGGGAATTTATAATGAATCCCGGCCAAGGGAATTTGCCGGCACCGACTTTATAGGAATAGACTATTACAGTAGAATTATTGTCAGATATGTGGATAATGATAATGTTGACATAAGGTACAGGTTTGCCTTTCTTCCATGCAAGAACTGCTCGGACAACTATCTTGATATATATCCGGAGGGAATCAGAGTTGTTGCAGCATCACTCTTCAACCAGTACAGAAAACCTATTATAATTCTGGAAAACGGGGTTGCAGATGCTACCGGAAAAAATAGAAAAGAGTTTATAGAAAGGCACCTGATTGAATTACATAAGGCCATGAAAGAAGACTTTGTCCCTGTAAAGGGTTACTTCCACTGGTCCCTCATGGATAACTTTGAATGGGCAAGGGGATACAAGGACCGATTCGGGCTTTATACCGGGGATAAAGGAGAGTATAAACCCACGGAAGCATCAGAGTATTACAGTAAAATATGCCATGAAATGGGTGTATTTGACGAAAATTATAGAGACTACTAGAAAGATATTTTTATCCATTGAATAGTACTTTCAGCTTAATAAAGTTAAAATTAAATATCAAACATGGATATAACACCATGTATCTTAGAAGCTATCTGAATTCACAGGAAGTTATGACAATAATAAACAATATCGTGCATTCTGATTTTGTTGAAGCTATGAAAGATGGAACCCTCGAGGATGATAAATTCAGGTACTATTTAACACAGGATCACATATATTTGAAGTATTACAAAGAAGCAGGGGCAATAATAGGAAAATCCTCTCCGGATGAACGGGTAAAACAACTTTATATCGATATAGGAAGTGAAGAGCCTGTTTTTCATACAAATATGCTTGAAAAATTCGGAGTAAACGGTGATAGGATAAAAGATGCAGATGCAAATTATACAACCTATTCATATATAAATCATCTGATCAGATGGTCTACAGATTCAGATGTTAATGGTATGCTTTCTATGTTTCCTTGCCAGTGGTCTTATGGTTATATCGCTGAAGCAATTACAGCACCGGAAGAGAAATTCAAATTCTGGTTTGATTTTTACCACTCTCCACCATACAGGGCAATAACCGACAGGTATATTGAAATACTGGGCAATGAAGACCTTAGTGAGTCCCAGAAGCAGATATTGAAATTTGGCCTGGAATATGAAGCAAATTACTGGCTCGAATGCTATAAATAATATTTATCATTATTTTTGTACATTAGAATTCCTATTTTACCCGTAAAATCTGATAAGCAATAAATACCGGTTAAACATTGCCATACAATGATTGAAGATACTCTGGATTACCTTTATGGATTGAAAAGAGAAGGCATAAAAATGGATTTAAAGGCAACCAGGGATTTTGCCGAACATCTGGGCAATCCCCAGAATAAGTTTAAAAGTATCCATATAGCAGGTACGAACGGAAAGGGTTCAATAGCTTCCTATGTCTATAATATTCTCAGGCAGGAATACAGGACAGGTATGTACACATCACCCCACCTGCTGGATTTCAATGAAAGGATAATTATGGATACTGAGCCTGTGCCGGATCAGTATATCATTGATTTTATGAATTCTAACAGGGAATATATAGAAAAACTTGCAGCCAGTTACAGGAATCCCACTTTTTTTGAAACAACCACGGTAATGGCATTCAAATATTTCGCTGATAGGGATGCTGAGTATGCTGCAATAGAGGTGGGACTGGGTGGCAGGTTAGATTCAACCAATATTATAACCCCGGAGGTCAGTATAATTGCCCAGATAGGCTATGAACATTACCAGCGTCTGGGCTGCTCATTAACATCGATAGCACATGAAAAGGGTGGAATAATTAAAGATACTAGGCCTGTAATACTTCTTGATGATAAACCAGAGGTGGTGGCAGAAATACAAAAAATAGCAGATGTCAGAAATTCCAGGCTGGTCAAGGTTAGCGAATACTGCTCTGTATCGGATCTGAAATATAATCTGGATGGCATGTCGTTTGTATTGAAGACGCCGGTGGATGAATATAATATTAAAACCTCAAACCTCGGCATGTTCCAGATAAAGAATGTTTGTACAGCCGTATCTGCCATAGAAGCACTTCCCACCGGCCGGCCCGGAAAATCCATCATAGAACGGGGCATATCTGAGAGCAGATGGCCGTCGAGGTTCGAAATAATCAGCAAAGAACCCCTTGTTATCATGGATTCTTCCCACAATCCTCCCGCTGCAAGTGCTCTGGTTGAAACATTCCAGAAATTTGTACATAAAAAACCCCTCCTGGTAATCGGAATGCTGGATGATAAGGACTATTTTTCATATATGTCTATACTCAGAAAAATCTCAGATACTGTTGTATTGACGACACCGGATGAACCGGAGAGGGCTATAGACCCGGAAATCCTCGGTGCAAATATCAGACACATATTCAATGAAATCAAAATTATAAAGGATCCAATTGAGGCATACAACTATGCAAAATCCGTATCTGACTGCATTCTGGTTACAGGGTCGATGTATCTGGTAGGGCTGTTAAAAAAATATCTGAATTCGTCAGTCCGACCATTTAACATGGATTAAACTATCGGTTAAATAGTAGGTAACAAACCAGGTTAAAAAACATATTTGTATATAGAATATATATGTGTTTATTACTGGTAACTATGGACAATCCTTTTATAAAATACAACAAATTTAATGATTACGTGACGGGCGACCTCAAAAAACTCAGCAGTTCATATATACCTGACAACTTCCCTCACAGGGAAAAGCAGATAGATGGAATAGCAAGGGTCATGAGTTCTATTGTTACCGGGGGTATATCCTCTAATCTTCTCCTTTACGGAAAATCCGGATCTGGTAAAACATCCTCAGTTATCTATGTTACCAATATGTTGAAAGAAACTCTCAATGGTAACATCAATATTCTCTATATTAACTGTGAAATTTATGATTCCCAGTATTCTATTCTTGTTTATCTCACGAATGCGATTGAATCTGGCGACGCTCCACTCCCAATACTGGGGCTTCCACAGGACAAAATATATTCAGAGCTGGTTAAAAGGCTCAATAAATCCGGAAGGTATACAGTAATAATACTGGATGAAATTGATAAGCTAATTCAGAAAAGTGGAAGCGATGCGCTCTATGTTCTGTTAAAAATCATGACAGAAAGCAACGCATCGATGATCGGCATTACCAATGACGCATCATTTGTTTCTGCACTGGATGCAAGGGTTCAGAGCAGACTCAACCAGGAAAGCATCATATTTCCGCCATACAATGCCATGGAACTCCGGGACATACTGAAATTCAGGGTTGAAGGTGTAATAAAGGAGGGATTCATAACAGACGCAGCCATAAATCTCTGTGCTGCTCTGGGCGCCCAGGAACACGGCGATGCAAGGAAATCTATAGATCTTTTGAGAATTGCTATAGATTCGGCACTGAAGGATGGTAAGTCATCCATCTCCATTGAAGATGTTTATATGGCCCGGGACAGATTTGAAATGAATGTGCTCAAGGAATCCATAAAAACACTGCCAATCCATTCTAAAATGGTACTATTAAGTGCATGTCTTACACAGGAAACCGACGTGGATCTTTCTGTTACCGGTGAAATATATGAAAATTATAGAAATATATGTTCAGAAATCGGATTCCAGCCACTTACAATGAGGAGAATTTCCGATCTGCTTTCAGATCTGGAGGATACTGGTCTTCTGACAACAAATACCAGATCACTGGGCAGGTATGGAAGAATGAAGTTCATCCGTGTCATGGGATCCATACAGAGCATACAGGGTTATATACTTGAAGACTCTGCATTTTCCAATTTCCAGGGTTCCAAGATTGTGCGCCAGTCGAAACTCAGGACAAATTTTGACGCTTATGTGGAAACCTACAAAAACGGGGATTTTGACAGTAAATAACAATCGCATCTGGCTTAATAAGGCTAAAAATATTTAATAATGCATTTACAATACACTCTTATGTTCAAGGTATATAAACTGGCAAAGGCGAAGAGGGAAATACTTGACAGTTTGCTTGCAGATGACATAGTAGGCCGCCAGACAGTAATGTATAAGGATGGTTCCGGTTATGGTTTTGATTCTTCTTACATCGTTCTAATAGAAGGTTCTGATAATATATTCAAGAATGTAGATTCAATCGCAAATGGATCACTGGAAGAACTTAAAAAATCAAAAGAAGAAGAAATATACAAGAAGATCAAGGACGAGGAGAACAATTCAAGGGATGGCCTCGGTTTTATTTTTGGGTGAATATGTTAATAATAACAGGTATGCCAGGATCAGGAAAGGACGAATTCGTTAAAGTCGCCAGGGAGCTGGGATTCATAGATGTTCATATGGGCAATACTGTCAAACAAAATGCTCTGAAGCAGAATATCGAAATGAATGACGGCAATATAGGTGCCTATGCAACTGAAGAAAGAAGAAAATATGGCATGGATATATGGGCTAGACGGACTGCAGAATTGATTGAAAATCCTGATATAACCATAGTCGATGGTCTGAGAAACGAAGAAGAACTGGAATATTTCAAAAATAATTTTCAAAATATATTCGTAATTGCAGTATTTGCAAATGAATCTGATAGACTGGAGAGAATATTAAACAGGGATAGGGAAGACGATAGCCACGATTATTCCGGCATGCATCAGCGTGATACCAGAGAACTTTCCTGGGGCATCGGGAAGGTTATTTCCCTGGCTGACTTCATGATTGTTAATGATTCCACACTTGAAGAATATCATAAAAATGTCAGACTGTTGCTTTCACATATAATGGAAAGGCATCCTGAAATAAAACCAGCAACTTCAGGAAGATAATTTTTCTGTATACTCGTAGAGAGAATCGAAGAATAGTTTTCCAGTTCCATTTTCATAAAACTTGTCATCATGCATTAGCTGATAGTTATAATATACCCTTTCAGGGTGGGGCATGAGTCCTATCACATTTCCAGTTCTGTTGGACAGTGCAGCTATATCCATTACTGACCCGTTAGGATTCCATGGATATGATGAATCAGTTCCATCTTCATTGGTATACTGGAAGAGCATCTGGTCATTGTCAATCACACCATCCAGTGTTTTATCACTGTCAAAAATCACCTTTCCCTCCATATGCGCTACAGGTACCTGAAATATCTTTCCAGAAAAATATTTTTTGAATATCCTATTTTTGGACGTATAGCGGACATATGTATATCTGCATTCAAATCTATTGGAATTATTTACCGCAAGAACCATATTGCGGTTTTTTTTGCCATCAGTATCAGGAAGCAGACCAAGTTCACTCAACACCTGAAATCCGTTACATACTCCTATTAAAATCTTGCCTGAGTCAATAAATCTCTCCAGGTCATGCATATACGGTAGAAGCCTTGCTGCAAATATCGATCCTGCTCTTATATAATCCCCGGCTGAGAAGCCACCCGGGATAAATAAAAGGTCATAATCTTCTAATCTCTTTTTCCCAATTTCAGAAACATGAATGTACTGGGAATTAAAGCCTGATCTTTTCAGAGAATAGAAAGCCTCTTCCTCATTGTTAGTGCCCTCCATCCTCAGGATTCCGGCCTTCAGCTCATTATTTAGCACTCTTTCTCTCCTTTGATTTAACTCTTAATCCTGTATAACCGCATTTTCTGCATTTAGTTGCGTTAATGGAATTTCTGGCATAACATCTCATACATATTTTGCGTGTTAGTCTTCTTTCAATTGCTTCTGCGAACGGCATAAAATCACTTACTCCCTATCTATAAAGAATATTTTAACTTTGTTGTGTTGATGAGGTTCAAATACCATTTCAATGGTTAACCAACAATAACAACAAATAAAGTACAGAAACCTGTTTGATATATCTAATCATAAACCAAGAACTAATAACAATTATTAAAATTCAAAAATATGTAAATAAAAAAATTATCTTTCTATTTTCATTTCTGATTTTGCGCCTTTGTCCTCTATGGTCTGGAATTTTGGTGCAAGTTTTTCAAGTATTTTAGGAAGAGCTGTATATTCCATATCCTCATCCGGAAGCCTGTGTGGTTCAAATACGCCCATTCTTCTCATGTAGTTGGCCATATTTAACGCCTCTGTTCTTGCAAAGTCAAAAGCCACATCATCAAACATATCAACCGGACCAACAAGCTTTCCATCCTTCATAGTGAATCCAAGCGCCACAACTCTCGGAGGGCCGTCAAATCTGGTCATTTTAGCACTATTCATTCCAACTGGCATCATAGGTCCGTTGAAGGAACCTCTCATCCATCCTGATACAAGGTAAGAATTTGCGAATGGCTCCAGTGCCTCTCCGGATGCTGGCAAACCTGATTGTATTCTCACTATACCTGCTGGATCATCCTTGCCGACATATTCGCCTGCTATAAATGACAATTTATCTGTTGTTATGACTGCGACGTTCTCATCCGGTAGTTTTGTATGTGTATCTTTTGTAAACACTCTTTTTATGACATATTTGCTCTTTGATCCTATGAACGCAAGAAGATCATATGTGTCCTCAGGGAGAGATAAGTATATCTTCTTTCCATTGTATATATCCCATACTTCGAATTTGAATCCCATGTGCATATTCGGGTCTATTACCAATCCCGGTGTGCTGAATGGGTCTCCGAACATTTTGTATATGGGATAATTGAATGCCCCCGGTTCGGTTTTATCCATCATATAGACTATGAATGGTTCAGCCTTTCTGGGTGTAATTTCAAGTTCTGCAACACCCGGGCCCATACCTTTAATGTTACCGGAAAATGCATCTTTCAATAAGTCCTGGCCGGCACCATAGAGGCCAACCTTTTTTGCAACTTCTGTTCCTGCCTTGAAAGCATTCCAGGCAAGCCCGTGGATTTCGGGATTGTCAGTTCCTCTTGTATGTACCATGGTAATCTGGATATCATCGCCTATGTGTGATATATGGAAATCTGAAATCAAACCTTCGGAATGGTTTTTTACATAACTTTCTACTGCATCAACAACAGGTTGGTATACAACTGTGTGTCCAGGCAAACTACCTATATCTGCCTTGATATGTGAAATTGTTGTTTTCATAATTTATCTATATTGATTATAACTATTAAATTTTATGTTAAATTTTTTATCAATTTTGCCATAATTTTTTATTTCAAAGAATTTTCTCAAAAACTATAAACTATAGTCCAAATCACCTTATTAATTGTCAAAAAACTTAAATATTAAAGTTCTTTCACTCTATTAACTGTTAATGCCACTGCAGCGTCTTTTATTATTCTTGCCGCAATCCCCTGAATAAATGTATTTCCAACAGTTCCAAAATAATTTTTACCCACCCGTATAATATTTGCAAAGTTGTTCGGCATAAATTTGTTTTTTCCTCCCATAGCATTTTCCATGGCCAGGATTCCGGATGAACGTGCAATTATTGCTGACATGGGAATAAAATTTCCACTGTCCACAAACATTGAGTCTCCGCATGCATAAACATCAGGGTAGTCAACTGACTGGAGATAGGAATTTACAATTATTCTTGAATTTTTTATTTTTATATCCTGTATACTGTCAGGCAGATTTCCTGTAAAACCTCCTGCAAAAATTGTCAGATCTGAATTATATTGTTTTACACCGGTTATTACACTATCCTTTTTTACTTCCACCACAGGGTTTTCCACCTCTATATTTACTCCAGAGTCCAAAAGCAACTCTGTGGCCGTTTCAGTAAACTTTGCAGGCAGCCCTGACAGAATTTCCTTTCCTGCCTCCAGTATCGTAACCCTCTTTCCACCTATCGCTCCGGCAAGCTCTACTCCAAGATATCCTCCACCTATAATCACAATATGCTTCTTTTTAGGGATTTCTTTTTTTAAATCAATAGCATCATCGTAACTTGAAAAACCGTGAATATAGCGGGAACCCTTTATAAAATCATAATTCTGCGAATGCCCGAGGGCCATTATAACCTTATCATAGGCAATATCTTTTTTCTGTAAATGGATTGTTCTGCTTTCAAAATCTATGCTCCTTACATTATCCATATAATCCAGAGGTCTGGGAATTTTAGGATAATCCGTATTATTTCCTGAGAATATATCAATAATTCTGGGTGCCATTGTCAAATACGGGTTTTTATCCACCAACATGCCTTTTCTATTTCTCAACTTAGCGGAGATACCGGCAATACCGCCACCCAGAATTACTATTCTTTCACCCATCTGTTTCCCGTGGCAATACCAAATTGTTTTATTAATTTTCCGAGGATATATTATCTTAAAAAATTATTTGTATATTGATATAAGCCCGTATCAATATTTAAATCATGAAAGTGAGAAGTGCCATACCGAGATGAAGGGGATGAGAGTATAAAGTATATGGGCAATCAAGATATTTCATACTTTAGGTATAAATTTTATAGAATTCACGTTTGGAAGGTAATTGGCCAGTGCCATTTGGCAAGCTGGACCCACGCATTAGCGTTGGTAGGAAATCACTTTATAAGGGTAATATTCTTAGAAATCCTGAATATTCTCATTTAGCGGGAGAAGAATTCTATTTAATTATTGGAAAATTTCTACAAAATAATTAATAATTAAATATAATGAAATGATGAGTTATCATGAATGAAAACGATTTAAATGAACTAAAAAATATTTTTTCATATCTTGTAGACTCGTTTTCATATGAAGTAGAAAGGGATAAAAAAGCTGAAAAAACAGTAGAAATAACAAAGGCATTGGAGAATGATAAAAGAGCCATAGAATCATTGAAAGACCAAATCAAAAATGTGATTGACCAGTTTGTTTCCAATTATAAGGATTTCGGGGAGTATGAAAACAGGATACTTGAATCAATCAATACCTATTCAGAACAGTTCTTTACAAGCAATTCCCATAATGCACTTTCGGAAATTTCCGATCTGAAAGCCGGGATTGATAAGGCTATAGAAAACGGCATCAAAATCATGGAAACATTCCTCTCCCTGAATCCCTTTACAATATTGAATTCTGAGATTAATATAACCATAAAAGAAGATACTCCGGAAATCAGGGAATACATAAATTCCAGCTATGGCATCTCATATGTGTTTTTGCTGAATTGGAATGAAAGCCAGTTCATGCACAACCCATTTTTCGCATCACTTTATAATGGCATCCGAATTCCGGTTTCTATAAACGGTGAGGATATAATATATGAAAACCTCGATGGTTACCATATGGTATCAGCATCTATAAAAAGAGGAAAAATGGAATGCAGTTTTGTTAGATCCCGGGAAGAAAAAAGTTTTAATTTTGTATTTGAAAATGCCGCTTCTGCAATTGTCATAACATTTCAAAATTCTGGGAACGCTATCAGCATTCTTGATAACGAAGAACTGCTGAAACATACTGATTTGAAGATACTCAGTGATGCCCTGGAAAAATTGTTCAGCGAGATCATGGGGCTCGAAACAAAAAATAAGAAACTTATCTCACTCAAGTTGGATGATAATGAATTGCTTGACAATATGGAATTTGATAAAATATTTTACAGGATAATAGAATCTGATTCCATAAAATCCCTGGTGCAGGCCCTGCCGGAAACAAGTGAAAATCCTGACGATCTTTCAAAGGACTTCATAAGGCAGCGAATACACACAATCGGGAAGGATCAGGATTATATTCTTTCAACCCTTTTTGGATGATTTCCTGAATAGATGTGTAAAATCAGGATTATATAGATAAGATTTCTTGTCAGAATAATATGATACATTCCCACCGACCATTATCAGTGCCTGCCTGTTTATTTTATTTTCAAACATGGCATGTTCCAGGTCCCCTATACTGGATATTATGATTTTTTCATCCGGCCAGGATACTCTGTACGCTATAACTGCCCGGTCTTCCGGTGAATACCCAGCACTTATCAGTTTTTCACTTACCTTTTTAGCGTTGGAAGCGCTTAGAAATATTGCAAGTGATGTCTTATGGGCAGCCAGTAATTCCAGGTCCTCCTTTTCAAAATGCTCTGTTCTTCTGGGCACCCGGGTCAGTATAATTGTCTGTGTAGTGCCGGGAGCTGTCAGTTCCATTCCCATGGTTGCAGCGGCTGCAAATACCGAGCTTATTCCCGGGATAATCTCGAATACCATGCCATTTTCCCTGAAAAATTGCATCTCATCATTGATGGCACCGTATACCGATGGGTCTCCGCTGTGGAGCCTCACAATATCTTTTGCATCATCATAATATTTCTTCACTGTCTTATTGATTTCATCTATATCCATTGTTGAAGTTTTTATTATAGTTTCTGCCCTGCTATCCCTGAAAATATCTGGATTGACAAGTGAATCTGCGTAAATTATCACATCGGATGCATCTATGAGCCTTTTAGCCTTTACAGTAAGCAGTTCAGGATCTCCCGGGCCTGCACCAATTATATGTATCGTTTTATCACCACTATAGTCATATAATCCCTAATATCATCAATATTCTTATAAATTCTTTCTTTATCCGTGGATACATAACTCATTATATAATAATCATTTATCCTGTATTTTGTTATAATCTCTTTTATTATCTTCTTTGCCCGTATAGCCTTATATATAACGGTGTTCTGGTTTTCCATGATCTTTTCTTCCATATATCCATAATCGTCTATGGCAGGAACTATCTGCAATGGCTCATCCTTTGTTGCAAGAATAATTTTCAAAGCAGCGGAAATGCCGTTCATGGAGCTTATGCCCGGTATTACTGTATATTCAATATTTAGAAAGGGCATTATATCAAGAAACGTGCTGTATAGCATTGGTTCGCCCTCCACGGCATAAACCGTTCTGATCCCTCTTTTACAGGACTCTGTTATAATTTTCCCATATCCGGCGCAAATATCCTTTATTCCTGCATTTCCGATAGGGAACTGCATGGGCCTCAACTTGGATTTATCTATTTTCATACCATTGAGTATATTCTCTGCGGAGTTCAATGAAGTTTTCGGGTAAAAAATTATTTCAGCATCCATCAAGGCTCTGTATCCTTTCATTGTTACCAGTTCAGGGTCTCCAGGCCCGAGTCCCACAACCGTGAACTTATTCATTTTTTACCACCCTAATTATGTAAATCTGATCCATTGGTACAAACCTTGTATATTTCGAAACAGGAGTTAATT
>JAKADL010000099.1 GCA_021820565.1 Thermoplasmata archaeon | reverse complement strand
GGCTTTTACATTATGGAATAATATCCGAAGCATCTATGGCACTAGGACGGGATAATAGCCATCTAAAATATATTGAACCCGAAGATCTAAATGTGGCAGTAAATATAGCTAATCAATCCATTGGAGCAAACTCGATTTATATTGCATGTACTTTTATGCCTGGAATATCAGGAAAATCAATAATAGAGGCAAATTCTGTATTACCTGTAATTTCAGCAAATGGAGTTATATTGGACGAAATTTTGAAATTAAACTTATACTAATTTTAAAAGTGATTATTTTTAGTTTTGGTCTTTTAATAAAATCTCCAATAATATATTACATGGTGTTCCAGAAATAATACAATATGAAATTAATCCGAATCGGCTTTATCCTCTTCAATTTACTCTTAATTGAGTTTTTGAAATATCATTGAAATTATTAGATTTTTATTATACAACACCAGTATATAAATCAGCACTCACAAATATATTTATAAAGAATGTGGATTGTACTTTCATGGAACATAAATATAAGGGAAGGGAAATTTTTGTAATTGCCCACAGGGGTGGTGGTGAGTTATTCAAAGAAAATACAATATCTGCTTTTACAGGAGTTGAAAGACTGGGAGTAGATGCAGTGGAATGTGATGTTCAGGTCACAAAAGATGGAAACCTTGCAGTCATGCATGATCCAGATTTAATGAGAACGGCAGGAATAGATAGGAAGATTGAAGATCTGACTATAGAAGATATAAAAAATATTAAACTAAACGGCGGGGAAAATATTCCCATGCTGGAGGATGTACTGAATGCAATTCATATTCCTGTAATGATAGAACTCAAATCCATGGCTACCGTGAAGTCCATAAGTGAGTTATTTGTAGAGAAGCCGGAGCTTCTGAAAAGGAGTGTTTTGATCTCATTTTTCCACGATGCTCTTCTCATGATGAAACAGAAATTCCCAAGCATCACATGTGGAGCCCTGATTGCTGGATTCCCGGTTGATCCGGTTTCCATGGTAAAAAAGTGTGGTTGTGATACAATAGCCATTAATTATGAAGGCCTTACCCGATCATATGTTGATAGATGCCATGCAGGTGGTATCAGGGTGAGTGTCTGGACCCCGAATGATACACCATCAATCAAAAGCTCACTGGATGCAGGCGTAGATGTAATTGCGTCGGACCGTCCTGATCTGGTGATTAACTTAATGGATTCCCTGTAATATTATTATTTGTTCAATTCCTCCAGGGATTTTCTCGCCGTTTCCTTCCCCAGCAGCAGTGTTACAATAAGCCCTACTCCAGAGATGCCGGCAAGAAAAATTAAGCCACCACCGACTCCATAAAGAGCTGCTATAAATGCAAAGGAAAAGATACCGAATAACGCACCTACCCTGCTTATAGTCGTACCGAAACCCTGTGCAGTAGATCTAATTTCCGTGGGATAAAGCTCCTGTGGATATACAGAGCTGGTAATTCCCGGTCCCAGCTCCTCTGCGATTTCAAAAACGACAAATAATAACACTATATAAATAACGATTGGGAAATACTTGAACAGTACTGCAGCAAGGAGCAGCGTTACGACCATGCCGGCGAACCCGATTTCTGTCAGATTTTTTCTTCCAACGGAATCTATAAATACAATTGCAATTGCGGCACCGATGATTGCAAGCAGGGCAATAATCGTGGCATAGCCCGATGCAGCATCCGATGTTAATCCGATATCCTCTAGAATGGATGGTCCATTTAATGCTATTACATATGTAACCGCATCAAGTGCAAACCAGAAAACCGATATAAAGACAGTGGCGGCAATATATTTTTTTCTGAAGAGATCGGTGATTTTCGTTTTTGTGTACGTTACCGGTGCCTGAATATGAGCTGTACTATCTATCAATTCCACGGATTCATTTGCCTTCTCATTTTTTCCATGGGACATAAGCCATCTGGGAGATTCCGGTACATCACGTCTCAGCACGAGAATAAGTATTGCAGGTATAATGCCAATGAGAAACATATACCTCCATGAAACATTTCCCAGTGGAATCAGTATCGTGCCAATGCCATAAGCTCCGAAAGCACCGATAAACCATGCTGCACCGGCAAGGCTCAGCAACATTCCCCGGTGTTTAGCCGGTGAAAACTCCGCTATAATTGTAGGTGTTATAGCATAATCAGCACCTATTGCAATTCCTAATAGAAGCCTGAAGATAAGAAGCTGAAGATAATCTGTGGCAATTGCACAGAGAACTGTGAAAACTATGAAAAATATCATATCCCAGAGATATAAATATCTCCTGCCTTTCAGATCGGCAATATAGCCAACAATAATTCCTCCGAATATCATGCCCAGTATTGTAGAACCTAGGAGGAGAGTTACCTCTGTGGTAGTAAGAGTGAACTCCGGCCTCAGTATGAGAATTGCCACAGATATTATGGATATGTCAAAACCGTCAAGAAAACTGCCACCTGAAGAAAGAATTGCAATTTTGAAATGCTCCTTTTTTAATTTACTATCATCTAAGGGCTCAAACACTTATTACCATTGCAACAGGCATTTAATATTTTGGTATATATTTTTCTATAAATATATAGTTCCAGGAATTTTTGAATTCAGGTCTATAGTTGTTATATGATATAGATAAAGTTTATTCTATACAGACATTATCCGAAGAAATAGATTATTCTCTCATTCATTAAAATATTAAATGTAAATAAAATTAATATTAAATTTTAGCCAGCGCCTGCTGAAGATCCTCTATTAAATCCTCCGAATCCTCGATGCCCACGGAAAGTCTGATAAGATTGTCGGTAATTCCAGATTTATTGCGCTCTTCTTCTGACATTTCACTGTGTGTTGTTTCGGCCGGAATGGTAATGAGGCTTTCAACGCCACCTAGGCTTACAGCCGGCATTGGAATTTCCAGGCTACCGATAAATTTATGGGATTCGGCTATACCGCCCTTCAGCTTGAAGGAAATCATACCCCCGAAGCCTCTGAGATTCGTTTTTGCTATTTCATAGTATTTACCCTGCCTCAATCCAGGATAAAAGACTTCCATTATCTTATCTGAACTGCTCAGAAATTCTGCAATTTTCATACCGTTTATGTTGTGCCTTTCCATTCTCAGTCCCAGAGTTTTTAATCCACGGTATGCAAGATAAGCCTGGAACGCATCCGGAGTAGCCCCCAGGGTTTTCCTCATTCCCACTATTCCATTATAATAATCATCACTGTTGCATCCTACAACCCCTATGAGAATATCAGAATGGCCACCAATGTATTTTGTTCCACTGTGTATTATGATATCCGCACCGAAATCCACAGGCGTCTGGTTATATGGAGAAGCAAAGGTTGCATCTACTACCAGTATTATACCCTTTTTCCTGCAGTATTCCCCGATTTTTTTAATATCAAGAACATCCATCAGGGGATTCGGTATAGATTCTATATATATCATTTTATAATTCTCTTTACTAATATTCAGTTTATTCATATCATCAACGGATACCATGTCTACAGTTATTCCGTAGGATTTAAGGGTTCTGGCAAAGAAATAGTAGGTCTGCCCGTAAAGCACATTTATTGCCAGCATTTTATCTCCGCTCTTCATTATGGATAATACTGTTGCGGTAATTGCGCCCATGCCACTGGAAAATGCAACTGCATGATCTGTTTTCTCCAGGGATTTATACTTGTTTTCAAATGACTGGACAGTGGGATTGCCCCATCTGGAATAAAGAAATGTAGATTTGCTGGTATTATCTATAATAGTACTTTCTGAATTATTCGGGTATCTGTATGTAGAATCCTCGAAAATTGGCGTCGTCACATTTCCTATTTCCGGTATATACAGGTCTCCTGCATGCACCGCTTTGGAATTAAAACCTTTAATACTCATGGTAATATATTATTACCAAATATAATAATTTATTTACGGGGACGCATATCGATTCCTGTAATATCCGGTAGTTTGATTTATAATGTGATAATGTGCAATAAATGGCTTCATATGGATTAAAGAGGGTTCTCGGACTCAGATCGGCTGTCATAATCAATCTAGGGGCCATAATAGGCGCCGGGATATTTGTAATCATCGGCATAGCCGCAGGTAAAGCGGGACCTGCAATCATAATATCTATTTTCATATCCGCTATTATCGCGATATTTACAGGACTCAGTTTTTCAGAAATTGCCCAGCATATCTCCAAGGAGGGCGGTGTGTACGAATATGCAAAGGAGTCATTCGCACCATCCGCAGGGTTTATCGGTGGAACAATGTGGACATTTTCCAACATGATAGCCATATCTGCAGTATCACTGAGCATGGGCAGTTACATAAACTCATTATTCCACCTCCATATTAATTTAATCATTTATGGAATTCCGGTAATAATCCTCTTTGCAGTTCTGAATATGTTAGGAATAAAAAATTCGGCAAAGACATTATCCATCCTGGTAGGCGTAAATCTCGTTATTTTAATTATCTTCATAGTATCCGGACTATTTTACTTCAAGGCTTCTGACTTCTCCAATTTTGCCCCCCGGGGCTTTACCGGGATCATGGAGGGTTCTGCCTTGATATTCTTTGCTTTTACGGGCTTTTCCAGGATTACAACTGTAGGAGACGAGGTGAAAAATCCGGAAAAAAATATACCGAAAGCAATTATTATTTCCATAATTATTTCCTCTGCACTCTATGCAGTTGTGGCAGTTGTTGCCATAGGACTAATACCCTCATCCAGCCTTGCATCGGCATCTGCACCGTTATCTGCAGCTATCAAGGTTCTTCATAACCCCTATCTTATCGTAATCATCGCAATAGGTGGAATAACTGCAACAGCCGGAGTTGTGCTCACAGGTATACTTGGAACCAGCAGGGTTCTTTATGCCATGGGCAGGGACAGGGAAATACCCGAACGTTTCGGCAAAATCGATAAATTCGGTACTCCAATATATTCTATTCTGCTTTCAATGGCAATAAGCCTTTTATTTGTTTATTTTGTCGGGTTTTCAACCATCATCGAGGCTTCTAATGTTTCCGTGCTGATCGCATATGCTATTATTGATCTTTCAGCTATAATTCTCTGGAAGAAGGTTAAAAATGACAACCCCGTCCACCTCAGAGAGCAGAAATATTTTTTTGTTATACCCCTTCTGGGGATTATCACAATTTTTATTACAATATCATATCTTGGGTTACATGCAATAGAAATTAGCCTCTCTGTGCTCATCATAGTATCAATC
>JAKADL010000098.1 GCA_021820565.1 Thermoplasmata archaeon | reverse complement strand
CATCTCTACCTGGTCTTCCACGGCTTTTGCCTCCTCAATTGTTTTTATTTTTCTGTGCTCGCCGGACTTGAGCAGAACGGATGGTCCATCTATGGTATCGCAGGGTGTAATTGCAGCAGCCTTCCCCGGTAGCTCCACCTTTATCTGGGAACCTATGGCTATGAACTGATCCACAATGTACATTGAAACCGGGTTTATGGATGCAGCGGCAAGACCGGAGAGCCTTGATCTTCCGTATCTGAGCCTGAAACCGCCGGGTCTGTTCGGATACCCGAACACCGGCCTCCCTGCAATGATATCACGTAAATATTTCTGCGAGGTGTCACCCTTCTCCTCTGTTTTATTTTTGCCTATCTTTTCCAGTATATTCCATTCCTTTAAATTCATCAGGCTTGTATACTTCAGAACCTTTCTGGATTTCTGGATCAATCCCTCACAGAGAACAAGGCACATTCCACCCCTTATACGGTTAGTTGGAATACGCTTCATATCCCTGTGTCCAGATATTTCCTCCTCCTCGCTTCCCTCTCCATCGATCATAACCGGGGAATTTCCTATGACAAGGCGAATCTCATCCGGTGTCGGGAGATACTGGAGGTGTTTTGACCTGTTATATGCCTGTATCTCCTCTATATAACGTTCAATTTCCTCATCAGTTGCCTTAAAACTCCCGATGTTCAACTCCCTGCGAACAATATCGGCCATCAAAACGCTGAGGGCCTGTGCCGTTCCTCCGGCACTTCTTATGGGACCTGAATATACAATGTCAACATATTCTGTGCCGTCATCATTGGGAACTATATTTACCTCCTTTATGCCTTCGAGGGGTGCAACAAGTATGCCCTCTGTTAAAATTGCCAGACCCACACGGACAGATTTTTCTAGTGCATTTCTCCTGTCGGATTTGAGCATCTCAGCGACTTTTCTGGATATCTCCAGTGATACCTCTTCCCTGGATTTTGTCTTGCTGAGCTCCCTTATATCACTTGCAATACCATCTATCTGGATTAACTTCTCTACCCTCTCTGCCATGTCATTGGCCAGCGGTATTTCCACATTTGTGGAGACATCCTTGCCCAGAGACCGGGCTTCCCTGGCAACTTCATAGCATTCATTAACGCTTTTGGCCAGAGCCTGATTGTATTTATCCAGATTATGGTCTATCATTCTACGCTTTCAGCAAATCGCTCAATAATAATTTATCCATCAGGGAGGACTTTATCTTTATCTGCTGCTTCATGTATGCGTCCATGGCATTGATCTCTTTGGATAATATCTTATTGAAAATATCAGAACTTACTGTTACAGTGATGTCTGCATCGATCTTTCCTGCCTGCGGCTCAGTTATATGTCCATTTTCAACCTTGAAATAATAAGAATCCTTATCATCAAAAACAATATCAATGGATTTTGTTATATTCTGCAATTTCTTCGCATATGTCTGATCGTTCGCTATTTTGTCGTTCATCTTCTTTACTAAATTATTCAGTACTTCCTGCATATATACTACCTCTTTTTTCTTTTCTGTATTCCAGTGATTTTTTTATGAAATATAAATGTACCTTTGAGGGGTTTAATGGCCTTGACTGGAATTCTGCATGATACTGGGTTGCAATATAATTATCACGGTCATCCAGTTCAAGTATCTCCATCCGGATTTTTTCATCATCGGTTCCGGCAAATATAGCGCCCTTATCCTCCAATCTTTCTATGTATTCCGGATTTACCTCATATCTGTGCCTGTGCCTCTCGCTTATCCTCTCAGATCTGTAAATGCCATATGCAATTGTATCTTTCCTGATAATTACCGGCTTTGCACCTAGCCTCATGGTTCCACCAAGATCTTTTATTCCCTTCTGTTCTGGCAGAATATCTATAACCGGATTTTCTGTTCCCGGCTGGAATTCTGTACTATTCGCATCTTTCAAATTCAGCAGATTCCTTGATAGCTCTATAACAGAGGCCTGGAATCCCAGGCAAATTCCGAGATACGGTACATGTTTTTCCCTGGCATACTTTGCAGCGGCAATCTTCCCCTCTACACCACGGTATCCGAATCCACCCGGAATCAGTATTCCGTCAAGGTCTTCCAGCTGTTCTGTGCTTTTTATCAGGTCGTCTGAATCAATCCATTTGATATTGACCTTTATGCCGGTATTGCCCGTTACATGTGAAAATGCCTCTTTGTGGCTAATATACGCATCCTGCATATCAACATATTTTCCTATAAGGCCTACTGTAACTTCCTCGGTGGGTTTTTCAATATTTTTTGTAAATTCTTTCAGTGTATAATTCAACTCATGATCATCAAATTTGAAGAGCTCCCTGACATATTCCAGTGCACCCTGATTCTCCAGTACCATGGGAACAAAATATACATTAGAAACATCGTAGACACTTATTATCCCTTTTTCAGCAACATCTGTAAAGAGAGAAATCTTCTTCCTGGCATCTATGTCCAGCGGCCTGGAAGACCTGCAGAATAATATATCCGGCTGTATGCCTATTGCCCTCAATTCTTTTACACTGTGCTGTGTAGGCTTTGTTTTCTGTTCGGACCCAGATTCAGGTACAAGTGTAACATGCCCGAAAACCATGGAGTCATTCCTGTCCGATCTCATCTGCCTCAATGCTTCCAGAAATGGCATTGATTCAATATCACCCACTGTTCCCCCCACCTCTATAAGAGCAATGTCATATCCATCTGCGGCCTTTCTTATACGGGCTTTTATTTCATTTGTGATATGTGGAATTATCTGTACTGTACTTCCGAGATAATCTCCCCGCCTTTCTTTTTCTATAACTTCCTTGTATATCTTCCCGGTTGTTATGTTGTTTGCTGATGTAAGCGCGGTATCAAGAAATCTCTCATAGTTACCAAGATCCAGGTCAACCTCGCCACCATCATTCAGCACAAAAACCTCTCCGTGCTGATACGGGTTCATTGTACCAGCATCATAATTTATATACGGGTCAATTTTTATATTTGTAACTTTGAAACCACTGTTTTTTAAAAGATATGATAATCCGGATGTTATTGTGCCCTTTCCTAAACCAGAAATTACCCCTCCGGTTACTACAATATAATGCATTATTCTATAGTGAAAATCGTTTAATAAAGCTTTTCATTATTTGGAGCAATCATAATCCAATAAATATTACAAATATGGACAAATCATTCAAATTAATTGTACATTATAGAATAAAAATTTTAATTATTTAATAAATATTGTTTATTATCTGGAATTCTATTTCATTCAGATATATCTTCCAGATTCCTCCTTGAAACCTTCGTGCCACCGATAAGTACCAGCAGTCCAGCTATGAAACCTGTAATTCCTATGAACACGAATCCGAATGACCAGGAATATGTCGCAACCAGTATTGGTAGTAGTATTGCGCCCAGTGCACCACCGCCATGCCCTATTCCATCGGTTATGCCGAAACCGGAACTCCTGGCCCTTGTGGGATAGTTTTCTGCTGTGAATGTATATGCAACCTGGAGATACATTCCCAGTCCCACTGCAGCAAGGAACGATCCAAAGTAAAGAAAATCTACCATTTTTGTTGCCATTAAAATCATTGCTATGAGCCAAACCACGGTGGCAGCAAAAATAACATGTTTTCTCTCATATCTATCTGAAGTATACATCATGATAATGGCTCCCGTAGGATAGCCTATTATGGCACCCACCGCTATATACAGTATTGCAGCTGCCAGCGAAAAGCCGATTCCCAGTAATAATGATTCAGCATCTCCCAGAAATGCATAATTTCCTATGTACCAGAAGAACCACACTGCAATAAGAAGTGCCATACGGCCTGAATAGGGCTTTTTGAACAGATACAGTGTAGGGAATTTTGGCTCCTCCACAACAACAGTCTCCGGATGTGGTTCCGGAAGCTTTCCAACCTTCTTTTCAGCATTTGCTTCCAGCATCTCCAGAACCTTTTCAGCCTTCTGTATATTCTTTCCTCTCGTAGCAAGCCACCTGGGTGATTCGGGGAGTTCCATCCTTAAAAACACTGCTATGAATGCTATTATTGCACCTATTCCGAATAGCCAGCGCCATCCCGTAGTGAATGCAGGTACAAGGAAATAACCTATGAACGGTGTTACAGCCTGCCCGAATATACCAATAAGGAACGTGAATACCGTGATTTTTCCCCTTACTGCCGATGGAGCAAATTCAGTTATATAAATGGAAACAAGATTCAGGTCAGCTCCGAGCCCGATACCTGTTATGAATCTGAAAATGGTAAGTTCAGGCACATTAAAGGAAAGCGCATCCCCAAGAGAACCTATCGCAGTTAAAGCCATTGTTAAAATCATGGATCTATATCTCCCGAAAATATCTGCAAGACTACCTATTACATATGACCCAATGGCATATCCTATAAGACCCACAGATAGTGCAATAAAAAGAATGATAGATCCATGCAGATTGAACTGCTGATCTATTGCCGGCATAGCCAGACCAATATCTGATATATCATAAAAGGTGAAAAAATATCCAAGGCCAATAATTCCCAGGAAAGCTGTCGGTAGAGACCATACAGGGATCCTGTTTTCCCTTGCTATTATATCTTTCACTTTATCAATATTTTCTACCATATAAATTGATGAATTCGTTATATATATAATTATTTATTTATAATTTATTGTATTTAAACTCTTGCAATCAAACCTAATTCTCTATTTAAACTTACATTAATTAATTATACTAAAAATAATAATTCCTAAATAAAAATTTGTATACTATTATATAGATATACTATATAAGTGTATTCTTATATTGGACTTTTGTTCAATTTTGTTGCACATATCTTCTTCCAGGCTTTATATATTTCCAATACCAAATTTTATATTTTGATTCTGCCTGATATATGCAATGGGAGATATATTCTATGTTTATTTAAATCAGGATGACCCTAAAAAATCCACCATGAAAAAACTTGAGAGGTACGGTCTGGCAATACACATACCCATGAACAAAATTTATAATAAACTTTATCTCACACCTTATTCTGAGAACTTTCTCCTCAATTCCGATAAAATATCGTATGAGAAAACCGGTATTGTTGTAATGGATGGTTCATGGAATAGAATCAACACCATTGAAAATATCAGGGCAAAAAACGGCCGAAAACTTCCGCTATTACTGCCGGTAAATCCTGTAAACTATGGAAAGCCCGGGAAACTGTCATCCCTTGAGGCGCTTGCAGCGGCTCTCTATATCATGGGTTATGTGAATTTATCAGGTGAAATTATCTC